>JBBRYE010000064.1:0-19510 GCA_038237895.1 Sphingobacteriales bacterium
ATTGAAGAAATGATGATGTAGCTAATCATGGCGGTTTTAAAGGGTTGAAATTGAAATACAAGTTGTCCAAAAAAGAAAAGCAAACAACCTATTAGTGCCAAAACGATTGTGTATTGAATGTTCCCAGAATCTTTCTCTTTACCCTTTTTTGCCATTAGAAAAATCAACAGCAAAACAAATGAATAAACTTTGGCTATGAGCATTGAACTGAAAACATTTGTACGCATTACGTTTTCCAGAATTCTATCAGTGATACTATTTGACAATTGCATAGAAAAAAAAAATGGATAGCAAGTAGTATAAAAATGGATTAATAGTATTGCGATTGAAAGCATTCTCGTGAAATCGATGATTTTCCTTAAGCCTTGATCATTTTCTCCTGTTGACATGATTTTATGGTTTTTGTGTTTGACCTTTTCTTCTTTTTTTATTTTGCTTTTGCTTTAAGCTTTGGAATGTTGTTCCATTATCAAATTCTGTTTCCAATAAAGAAATTATGAGCGGAGTCGAAGTTTGGTGTGATAGTTTGAAATCCTTTGAAAGAAGTTCTGACAATTCTGTTTTGCTCGATTCTACCTTATTAACTTTTTCAAACCCTTGTGCGTTCTTCAAGAAGTAAACCTCCAGTGAATTTGCTGAATAAGCTTTTCCTAAATCACTTCCTTTGAAAACCGTTTTGGTGTTGTGATCCACGTACGTTACACCATAAATTTTACCTATTTCGTTTTGGCGAAAAGCAACCTCAATATTTTTATTAGCTAGCGATTGTTCGAAACCACTTTGCGTTGCTTTTGTTAGAAGAACATCGTCTAGCTTTGACTTGAGTTGATTTTTGAAGGGTTTTCTATTTTCCTTATTAACCTCAAATAAGTTTTCTAACCTTTTCAATGTTGGTTTCCCGACCAATGCACTTGCCTTAATTGGCACTCCGACTTTACTTATGTTTTGATCTAGTGCCCAATAGAGCATCCCTTGTTTCTTGTACATAAGAGATTCTTTTACTCCTCCGTCTGCAACTACGTTGAATTTGTTAAGTACCAAATTGAACTCAGCGATACTTGTAAATTTATATTCTGAAATTATCGCTTTAATTACATTACTAATAGCCAATTTAGTTTCGACTTTGCCGTATTCCACCTTTGAAACTCTCTCAATAGGTAAAGACTCTTTTTTAGATTCAGCTGGTACAAGACCATATTTTTGTTCTATTTCCTTTCTTGTTTCTTCTGATTTCGTTTTACCCAAGTTGTGCAGACTAATTCGTTCTCCGGAAGATTGGATGTTTGTTGTAACGATGTGTATGTGCGGATGTCCAGCATCGGAATGCTGATAAACTAGATAGGGTTGCTGACCAAAGCCAATGCCTTTCATGTAATGCGAAGCAATAGCATTTAATTTTTCCTTTGGCAAGATTTCGCCATTGGCAAAATTCAAAGAAATGTGAACGGTATTTGTTTTTACCCGCTCATTCCTTAAAGCAAAATCTTGTAAACGAAACAGCTTTTCATGAAAAGTCAAATGCTTCGCATCCTTTTGGAAATTGTTCTCTCCAATCAGCATCGCTTTATTTTTATCGACCTTTTTTTCGTTGTAATTCAAAGCACCCTTTAAGCTTTTTCCGGAGATGATTTTTGCGACCATAAGTCTGCGAATTGGTTAATTCTTTCTTTAATATTTTTGATGCTAGGCTCCAGTTCTTTTTTGGAAACATTCAACATCTGTTGCCAATATTTGGCGTCGGGCATATCAATTACACTGTTCAATTTTTTAACACTTTGGTTAAAATTATGACCTATAAAATTGAGTTCTTTACGTAACTGAATCAACTCTTCCATTTCTTCATCCATTGACTGATTTCGATAAAGCGTAACTATTTTTTTCTCTAATAAAACGTATCTTAAATAAGAACTCAAATTCCTAAATCGGGTATTTTTTATCTTTCCTTGAATCTTCTCAAACTCGGATTCCGTAAATCTTAACGTAACACGGATGACTCGATTTTCAGTTTTTTCTTTCATTTTTATTCATCTTTAAAAATCCGACTTTGGAGGATTTTTTCAATACCCCCAACTGACTTTGGAAGGAAGGGCAAGATCCGTTTGTCAGACAAACGTACATCTTGCTCGGACTGCTGAAACAAGACCGTACACCCGCCCGATAAACAAGAGCCATCAATTAAATAACAGTTTTGCTTTACTTCTCAAATAAGAATTGTCTTTCTGTTTTAGCCACATTCTTTCGGTGGCTTTTGCCCGCCAGTTTTTTATGGGTTTACCTTTTGAGTTCAGCCATTTCCTTTTTTTTAAGTCGGTAAAAAAAGCTTCTGCATCTTCTTTTTCAAAACCCTTCTGATTGAAATAAATCTGAACTTCCAAGATGGTCGGCTCGTGATTTTGGAACGCCATCACTAGTTAATTATGAAGCATGAAACTTCTGCTAGAATCTGACTTTTTGGAAGCCATCATCTGGCTGATATCTTCAAAATCGTAGTAGATAGAGCCACCAATTTTGGTGAATGGCAAAGTGCCTTTATCTCTTAAAGTTTGTAGAAATCCATGTGAAATTCCAAGTAGCTTTTTTACTTCGCAGGATTTTAACCAACGCTTGCCAGGCTCGCCCATACTCTCTTTAATGATGCGTTTAAATTCTAAGAGGATTTCGTTTTTGAAATCAATTAAATCACCTTGGGTAAGGAGTTGATCTGTAGTAGGAATTAAGGATCTTACTCCTTTACGTTCTTTACTTATTGCTGTCATAATTCAAATGTTTGTTCAGCAACAAAAGAGCAGAGAATGAAAATAGAAACTTCACAACCTCAACCTAAGTTGTGAAGTTTTAAACTAATTATTTAAATTATTAACTTAGTAATTTATCTAGCAACTCGATATTTTTCTTCGTGTTAAATATGGATGTTATTAAACCTCGAAATTTAAAATGAATAAATGGATTGATAAGGGTATACGGCTATTACACAAAAAATTAGACGATAATATAAAAATCTGGGATGAAGAGATTCCAAAACCCGAACCCGCACCACCATACCACTCTCTTTCGCCAATTAGCAACGCTGATGTCACCCATTATACCAAAGCCTTAACCTGGGCGCTGGACAATGCAAAAACTGAAGATATTTACAATATCGCATTAACCGGTCCCTACGGATCAGGCAAAAGCAGTATACTCAAAACATTCCAAAAGCAAAATACGAATAACCGAAATGTATTCCTTGAAATATCGCTTGCGACTTTTAAGGAAGAAGCTGACACATTAGAAAGAAGCAAAAAAGCGAAGCCTATACTTATTGAAGGCGAGGAAGAAGAAATAGATGATAATCTTGAACAATTCAAAACCGTAAAGAAAAGTGAAGATGTACTAAGGCTGATCGAACTGAGTATTTTACAGCAGATCTTTTATCATGAGGAAGATAGTAAGATACCTGATTCAAGATTCAAAAAAATAAAAAGCTTTAAACGAAAAAATATGGTCTGGGTAACCATCGGGATTGTGACAGCTTTATTATTTGGCTTTAACTTCTTCTACCCGGATAAAATCCAAAGCCTCCTCAAAATAAGTTTCATCAGCATCGTCTCGGTGATACTTCGCTGGTTGTCTTTTGTTGTTTTTCTGGCTTCACTTTTCATTGTAATTTTTAGATCTCTGCGATTAATCTATGGCTTACATGTAAGTAAATTTAAATTCCATGAAGCAGAGATCGAAATCGACAAAAACATAAGCAAATCCATCCTAAACAATCATTTAGATGAAATCCTCTATTTTTTTGAAGTAACCGATTATTCCGTGGTGCTAATCGAAGATCTTGATCGTTTTAGACAAGCGGAGATATTTACAAAATTGAGAGAATTAAACTTGTTGATTAACAAATCGAAAAAGGTAAAACAAGATGTAGTATTTATTTATGCTGTAAGGGATGAAATATTCAGGGATAAAGAACGTACTAAATTCTTCGATTTCATTATTCCAGTGATCCCAATAATAAACGCGTCCAACTCCAATGAAACTCTCGCGACCATAGTAACTGACAATGAATATTCTATCAGCAATGATCTGGTAGAAGATATCTCATTGTTTATAGACGACATGCGCCTGCTTTATAATATAGCGAACGAGTACTATCTCTATCATAACCTCCTAGACAAAGAACTTGATCAAAATAAATTATTGGCAATCATTGTTTACAAAAATATATACCCTGAAGATTTCGTTTTGCTCGCCGAAGAAAAAGGTAAGCTTTTTGAACTGTTAAATAGCAGAAAGACCTACGTACAAAAAGCCATTACAGCTATCGACACAAAAATTTCAGCTCATAAAGCAGAAATTAAAGCAATAGAAAAACACATCATCAAGAATGAATCGGAACTTCGGATGCTGTATATCGGTACTTACGTCGATGAAATAAAAGGCTTTGATGGTTTCATAATACAAGGTAAAGCAACAACTTTGCAGGAAATTGCAGAAGATCAGGATTTGTTCGATTATTTAATCAATGACGATGTGAGTTATGGTGTGTTTTATACACAATATAGTACCAATTACAGAAGAACAGATAGCACCAAAATTAAATTTGATAAAATTGAAAAGAAGGTTGATCCCGACCTAGGGTTTGATGATCGTATGAACTTGATTATTGGTCATTCTGAAGATCGCTTAGAAGACATAAAACAATATATTCAAGTCTTGGAAAAGGAGAAAGTCACGGCAAGGCATTTAAAGATTAAAGCATTACTTTCAGATAGATCCCTGAATATCCTAATCGATAAGGAAAGCCGCCAGGGACAGCTTTTCAGTGTATTATTGAAATCAGGTTACATTAATGAAGATTATTTGGATTACATTTCGCTCTTCTACGAAGGAAGCATCACTAAAAAAGACCGCTCTTTCTTGTTGAACGTTAAAGGACAGACAGGATTAGATTATGATTTCAATCTAACAAAAATCGATAATCTGATAGGTAAGATAAGGATAGTTGATTTCGAGGAAAGTTACATTTTAAACTATAATCTTGTTGACCATTTGTTGCAAAATGAAGTGTATGCCAATCAGCTTAACACTTTGTTTGAACAGCTTAATGACAGCACCGAATACGGGCCTGATTTCATTGACGGTTTTCTAACCAACGGAACCAACATAGAGCAATTTATCAATAAAGTAGTGTCAAAATGGTCGGGCATCTGGAAATTTATTGACACAACTTCAGATTACACCAAAGAACGGAAAGAAGAATATCTAAAACTTATCCTTCGCCATGCGGCCATAGAGGACATTAAAAAAGTAGCTGAAGAATCAAAACTCTACATGAAGATTGCATTGACGGAGGGTTTCTTGACGCTTATCGGTGATGATGACAAAACACAAGAAATCATTAAGGCATTACAGATTAAATTTTTTAATCTGGATTTTGGCAGTGGTTCAGCGAACCTGACAAAATTTGTTTACGAAGGAAATTATTACCAGATTACTACCCTGATGATAGAAAAAGTCATCAAACAGACTGGAAAATTCAATCGTTCTGAGTTCGATACCGCAAATTATGACGCGATAAAAAAGTCTGAAAGCACATTTCTAATCAAATACATTGAGGACAATATTGACAGTTATATAAATAACATCTATTTAAGTTTAACGGACAACTATGATGAGCCTGAAGCAGGGCTGATTACACTTTTGAATAATGAAAAGATTAAATTAGAAAACCGGATTAAGCTAATAAAAGCTGTTCATACAAAAATAAAAGACCTCTCATTTATTCATGTTCAGGGAATCAGGGAACCATTGTTGGAGAACAACAAAGTTGAACCCACATGGGACAATCTAACTAAATATTATGCTAGTGAGCAACAGGTATTTTCCCCGGAATTGATTTCATTTTTAAACAATACCGAAAATGCAGATGCGCTTTCAACCGAAGAAATTGATCGAGATAATTTGGAAATGGACGGAGAAATTGTCGACGCATTTATCTTATCATTGGTAAATGAGCCATTGATTAGCGATGATAATTATAAGATATTACTAGAGTCTGTCCCAGGTGTCTTTAATATTGAGGATATAGGCGAATTGAGCCATGAAAAAATGGAACTATTGGTTGAATCTTATTCCATAGGAACCCTTCCGGAAAATTTCGCCAAGCTCAAATCAGATTATGCAGATTTACATCATCCTCTACTGGAGAACACACCGGAAAACTTTGTTGATTACCTATCGGAATATGATATAGACGGGGACGATCTGCTATACGTATTCAAGTCTGAGAAATTTAGCTCAGAACAAAAAAATACTATCATCAATACTGTGGATAGTTCTCTGATTGTCAAAAATGTAACTCTTCTTTCTGTAGTTACAAGATTAATCTTTGATAACGAACCATTTAATGTGTCAAAAGAAATATTGGTGGCTGCATTAACGGTTTCAATGTCTATCGACGTTCGCATAAAACTTTTCAATATGCGGTACCGCCTGTTTACTAAGGCTGAACTCCCTGTGATATTCAAAACTTTCCCTTATCCATATTCTGATATAGGCGTACTGCTTAAAAGTCCGGTGATTCCTTTTAGCCAAGAAAATAGTTATTTAGCAAATAACCTTAAGAATCAAAAGTGGATTGCCAGTGTGAAAGATGAGAAACACGGTAAAAGAATTATTAATTTTAAAAAATAATTTGCAAAACTTTGAAATAGCTGGAAAATAAGTTCTGATAATATTTGGTCAAAAAAGTTGATTCTTCAATTCTTCCTTGCTAGGCAAATATAACTTATATTCCCGAGCAAAAATCTGTTTATTATTTTCAGGTAACGTAAATTCAACCACAGCTTTACTTTCCTGTTTGCAAAGAATAATGCCAATGGTCGGATTTTCGTCGGGCGATTTAATTTTACGGTCATGATAATTCACATACATCTGCATTTGACCAATATCTTGATGAGTCAGTTTTCCAATTTTCAAATCTATCAGAACGAAACATTTTAATAAGCGATTGTAAAAGGAAAGGTCAATATAATAATGGTCGCCATCTAAGGTGATTCTTTTCTGTCTGCTCTCAAATAAGAAGCCTTTACCCAATTCCAACATAAACAGTTCAAGTTTATCGATTATGGCTTTTTCCAAGTCGCTCTCTGAGTAATTGCTATCTTCTCTTAGATTTAAAAACTCTAAAACATAAGGCGATTTTAAAGTGTCAATAGGGTTCTCTGAAATCCTATTCTTTAGGGAAAGGTTTATTATGTCATTGTGATTTTTACTTAAAGAAATCCGTTCGTATAAAGATGATTTAAATTGCCGTTTGAGTTCTCTAACCCCCCAATTATTATGACTAATTTCTACTTCATAGAAATTTCGCTCTGTTTTATCTTTGATTCTTAGTAGCTGTACGTAATGGGACCAGCTTAATTTGAAAGGAAATTCAGAAATCCGAGACAGCGTCTCGGAATTTCCATATTCAATATAAAACATTCGCATTGATTCTAAATTATCAACTGAATAACCTCTGCCAAATTCTTTTGTTAAGCTAGTGCTTAATACCTTTAATGTTTGTTTTGCGTATGAGGCTCTTTCTGATCCGTCTTGTTCATCCTCAACAATCATTTTACCAACATGATAATAAGTAAAAACCATAGCAGTATTCACTTGCCTCGCAATGGAATTCCTAGACTCCTCGATGAAGCTTTTTACTGCAATAAATAATTTATCTGTTTTCAATTCTTTCATTATAATGCCCTCCTTAAAATCTCATGTTTATCATTTTCCAGTTTGTTCTTTAGCACATCCATGTCGAAGCTTACTTTATGCTCTACTACCTTTGCGTAAATCTGAGTAGTGCGAATGGATGTATGCCCAAGCATTTTACTTACCGTCTCGATAGGGACACCATTGGATAGCGTAACCGAGGTTGCGAAAGTATGGCGAGCTAAATGAAAAGTCAGATTTTTATGGATACCACATATATCGCCAATCTCTTTGAGGTAGCTGTTGAGTTTTTGGTTAGAAATACCAGGGAATAGCGTCCCATGGGCGACAGACCGTGGATGGTTTTTGTATTGTTCTACGATCGCTAAAGCTTTAGGAAGTAAAGGAACGTTTACGGCTGTATCGGTTTTTTCACGAAGCGTTTTTATCCATTGATTTCCATCAATACCTTTGATAACATTGTGTGGAGTCAATTGCATTACGTCAATATAAGCCATTCCAGTGTAGCAACTGAACACGAAAACATCTCTGGCATATTGAACACGTGGGATGTTGATTTCTTTATCCTCAATGGTAAACAGCTCCTCCTTTGTTAGGAAACCACGATCTACTTTGTTGAATTTTAATTTGAACATCACAAAAGGATCTTTATCTAACCACTCCATCTTTACGCCCAACCTGATGACTTTACGGAACCGTTCCAAATGTTTCATTACGCCGTTATTAGTCATTCCTTTTTGATGATCTACGGGATGGTGTTTCCTTAAAAAATATTCAAAGTGAGTGATGAATTCATAATTCAATTCCGTAAGGTACATGTCTTCCTTTTTGAACTGTTTGGCAAGAAACTCTTTTAGATACTTTTCTGTGGTGTAATAGTTCTTCATTGTACCGATGGCTAACACTTCTATCATGTGCAGGTTGTGGTAGTCCATTAAAGAATTAAGACTGTGTTTCTGTTCTTCAATACCGAGGAATTTATTTTTAATCAGATTGGGAGTAATCAATTCATTGGACAAACTAATTTCTTGGTAAATTCCCGAAATCATTCCCCTGGTTTGTTCCAAATAGTTATTGAGGGACTTCAGGTCAACGTTTTTTGGTTTGGCAAGCCCCTTGACAGGATGCCAGTCGCTGATCTTTACTACTTTCCTTAACGACATTTCAATTCTTTCCCCGTTTACCGATATTCTGGCATAAACAGGGGCACTTCCATTTTTTTCTTTGTTCAACCTCAAGATGAAGTGAATTCCGAAACTGTTTGTTGTTCTCATGATTTCTGTTTTTAAATGTTTAATAAACTGATTTGAATTATTTCTCAAAACAGGATTTATTTAAAAACCAAAAAGCAATTCATTTGAATCTAAATGAGTTCATATATTATGATACAACTAATTGTATATCAAATATTTGAATGCTTTCCAGTGACCTAATGTAAAAATTAAATTAGGTAACCTTTTAGTTCTCACGACAGATGGATTGAAAAGGATTATTATAGACTGTTAAAAAACAGAAAACCCTCTAAATCATTACATTTAGAGGGTTTTGTACTCATTTAGACTGTGTCTCAGTCGGGATGGCAGGATTCGAACCTGCGGCCTCCTGCTCCCAAAGCAGGCGCGATACCGGGCTACGCTACATCCCGAGATGTTTGTTGTTGGGATTGCAAAAGTATGTTTTTTATTGATGCTTACAAATATTTTTTTAAAATAATTCAAATTTACTTACTTGCAAATCTAGTTAGTTTTTAATCTTTTGATTACTAATATTTTATAATTAAATTTTCCTATATGTCTTGAAATCTTATTGTTTTGTTTTCATCTATAAAAGCTACTTATCCATATTTGATTGTTATTTCAAAACATAATGTAAAATAATTCAAATTTTGTTTCCTTATCAATGTTTTCATTGATACTAATTAGTAATATTTTTGCTAAACAATAAAAAAAAGTCATTTATTTTTAATTCATTTACATTACTTTAGATTTTTATTTTCAAATTGAATTTTATTTAAATTTAACTAAACAAAAGATTTTATGAATTACAAAAAACCGCTTGATGTGCTTTTAAGAGAAGCAGCCGAAACCGGTGAAGGCAGTTTAAAAAGAACTTTAACAAGTTTTAACTTAGTTGCTTTGGGTATTGGAGCAATAATTGGCGCTGGATTATTTTCATTAACTGGTTTAGCTGCAGCAAACAATGCGGGGCCAGCTGTTACTATTTCGTTTATTATTGGCGCAGTTGGTTGTGCATTTGCAGGTTTATGTTACGCAGAATTTGCTAGTATGATACCTATTGCAGGTTCTGCTTATACCTATTCTTATGCAACCATGGGAGAATTTATTGCATGGATAATAGGATGGGATTTAGTGCTAGAGTATGCGTTAGGCGCTGCTACAGTTTCTATAAGCTGGTCTCAATATCTCACAAAATTTTTGCACTATTTTGATATTACGATACCTCATCAACTTACCATGTCTCCTTGGGACGCTCCTGTATTAGTAGATGGAGTAATGGTACATGGTTACCTGAATTTACCTGCTGTTTTTATTGTTGTGTCATTATCATTACTATTAATTAGAGGTACACAAGAATCTGCTTTTATAAATAATTTATTGGTTGTATTAAAAGTGGCTGTTGTGCTCGTTTTTATAGCTGTGGGATGGCAATTTATAAATCCATCTAATCATGTTCCATACATTCCAGAAAATACCGGAAAATTTGGTGAATTTGGGTGGAGCGGTGTAATTAGAGGTGCAGGAGTCGTGTTTTTTGCTTTTATTGGTTTTGATGCTGTTTCTACAGCCGCACAAGAAGCAAAAGATCCTAGAAAGGGAATGCCAATTGGTATTATTGGATCATTGATCATCTGTACCATCTTATATGTTTTATTTTCTCATGTAATGACTGGCGTTGCTAACTACACAGAATTTAAAGGAAGTGCTGCCCCTGTTGCCGTTGCTATTGCAAAAACACCGTATGTTTGGTTACAACAAGCAATCATTGTTGCAATATTGGCCGGTTATACGTCTGTAATATTAGTAATGTTAATGGGACAATCAAGGGTTTTCTTTACCATGAGTAAAGATGGCTTAGTTCCAAAAGTATTTTCTGATGTACACCCAAAATTTCAAACTCCTTATAAATCAAACCTGTTATTTGCAGTATTTGTAAGTTTATTTGCTGCTTTTGTTCCTGTAGCTATAGTTGGTGAAATGGTTAGTATTGGTACATTATTCGCTTTTATCTTAGTTTGTATTGGTATTATTTGGATGAGGAAAACAAATCCCGATACTCCTCGTCCGTTTAGAACTCCATGGGTTCCTTTTGTACCGATAGCAGGTGTTGTTGTATGTTTTACAATGATGGCATTTTTACCGCTTGATACTTGGTTGCGTTTAGGAATTTGGATGATTATAGGAATAGTTATTTATTTCTCCTACGGGAAAAAACATTCTGTTATTAGAAAAGGGTATTTAAAGATTGTAAAAGATTCTGAGTCCGCCTAAGTTTTAAATTAAGCTTCATAATAATAAAAAAGGGTTCGAGATTTAAGTTATCTCGAACCCTTTCTATTTAAACAGCGTAGTATTAAATTTTCTTTTTTGTAGAGTCTCTTTTGATAAGGATAGAATCCAAACTTATATTCTGAAAACTATCTTCTTGATTTTTGCCCTCTATTTCATTAATCAACAATGTTGCAGCGGTTTTACCAATTTCGTAAGCTGGTTGAGAAATGGTAGTTAAAGATGGATTTAATAATCTTGCCACTTTTAGATTTGAAAAGGTGATTATTTTTATGTCGTTTGGTATGTTCAAGTTCAACTCATTACAAATATCGTAACATGCTATTGCTAGGTTTTCTACAGAACAGAATATTGCATCTGGTTTTTTGTTGATAATAAAGGTTTTAAGTACCTCCAAATCTAACTCCTGATCTGGTAAAAATGTCTTCACTAAAGTTTCATCAACACTTAATCCATAAGATATTAAAGCATCTACATAAGCTTTTTCACGTTTATCCATAGTGGATAAGTTTGAGCCAGCCTTCAAAAATATAATTTTTCTACATCCTTGATTTAATAGCAATTTGGTTGCCTCTAAAGAATTATCATAATCATTGCTGGTAACTTTAGAAACGGTAATATCGTTTAAAACACGATCAAACATTACCAACTTTATTTTTCTTTCTAAAATTTCTTTTAAATGATCTGAGGTGTTAGTTTGCGAACAGACCGAAATTAAAACTCCATCTACCCTACCACCTATCAAATGATTTGTTATCCGTTGTTCTTTTTGAAAATCTTCATCAGTTTGATAGATCAAAACATAGAAATCTTTTTCCTGACAAGCTGCTTCTACCCCTTTTATCACCAAACTAAAAAAGTTATTTGAAATTTCTGGAATAACTAAAGCGATGGTATTACTTTTATGTTTTCTTAAAAACGAGGCGAATGGATTTGGTTGATAATTTAAATCTTTTGCTAATTGTTGGACTTTCTTTTTCGTTTCGACATTAATTTCATAACTATCCGTTAAGGCTCTAGAAACCGTAGAAACGGAAACCCCTAACTGAACAGCAATTTCTTTTAATGTTACGTTTTTCATTAATTAAGATGCTAAAATATTGATTATTAATATTCTAGCGGAATGATGGGTTCTTTTTTACTAGTACTCATAATCATCATCGTATGAAAAGTTTTTACAACTGTTATCCTGCTTATTTTTTGCATGATCAATTGCTCGTAAGTTTTGATATCCTTAACGTAAGCCTTTAGTAAAAAATCGCACTGACCAGTAACATGATGACATTCTGTAATTTCTTTAATCTCCCCAATTTCTTTTAGGAAAGTTTGAATAGTATCCTGTTGATGAAAATCTAAAGAAACTTGGATAAATGTTTTTATGCCTAACCCCAGCTTTTCTTCATCAACTAAAGCGTGATAGCTTTTTATATAACCAGAGTTTTCTAATTTTCTAACGCGTTCTAAGGTTGGCGCAGGTGATAGGCCAATATATTGAGATAATTGCAGGTTGGTAATTCTACCATTCTCTTGCAAAATTTTTAAAATATTAAAATCTATTTTATCTAATTCCATCTTTAAGATTTATTACAAAAATATATTTATTCCATTAAAACCAAATTATATTTTAAAATAATGTCGAATTATTTTTATTTATTCTTTAAATTTTATTTTTTAGATTAATCTAAATTTTTTATTAGATTTGGCATATTTTTATATTATGAATTTATCGTTTACTGAAGAGAACTATCTAAAAAACATTTTTCATTTAAATTTTAATGTGGATGAAAATGTAAGTACTAATGCCATTGCTGAAGTATTAAATACTAAGGCTGCATCTGTTACCGATATGCTTAAAAAGTTATCAGAAAAAGAACTCGTTAATTATGAAAAATATCAGGGTGTAACATTAACAGAAATTGGGCAGCAAAAAGCAATTTCAGTTATTAGAAAACACCGCCTTTGGGAAGTTTTTTTAGTTGAAAAACTTCATTTTAAATGGGATGAAGTACATGAAGTTGCGGAAGAATTAGAGCACATTAATTCTGAGAAATTGATTAATAGTTTAGAAGAATTTTTAAATTTTCCGAAAACGGATCCACATGGAGATCCTATACCAGATAAAAACGGTATTTTAAAATCTCAAGAATTAATTCCTGTTTCTAAATTAAAAGTGGGTAATAGCGGTTTAATTAGTGGTGTAAGAGAACATTCTGTAGAGTTTTTAAAATATTTAGATAAAACGGGTTTAATCCTCGGCGAAAGCCTAAAAATTATTGAAATTATAAATTTTGATGGTTCTGTAATGGTTTTAATTAAAGGCAATCAACAAATGATTAGTAGAGAAGTTGCTAAAAACTTATTAATTGCATTATGAACCAAGATTTAAAAAATAGTTTAAGCGAGGTTCACTCATCAATTAATACCCATAAAAGAAAAGGTTGGAAAAGAATTTTTGCTTTCTTAGGTCCGGCTTATTTGGTAAGCGTTGGTTATATGGATCCAGGGAACTGGGCAACCGATATTGCAGGAGGCTCTCAGTTTGGCTACAAACTAATTTGGGTTTTATTAATGTCTAACCTAATTGCCTTATTATTACAATCATTAAGCGCAAGATTAGGAATAGTTAGAGGTTTAGACTTGGCTCAAGCTTCAAAAAATGCTTATCCAAAATGGACAAATTATCCTTTATGGATTTTAGCAGAAATTGCCATTGCCGCCTGTGATTTAGCCGAAATTGTAGGTATGGCAATTGGTTTAAATCTTTTATTTGGTTTACCATTAATTTGGGGAGTTAGTATTACCGTTTTTGACACGCTTTTGCTTCTACTATTAATGAAACGTGGAATGAAATCAATAGAAATCTTTATTATTTCGTTGGTGTTTATAATAGGTATTTCATTTTTTGTTGAGATGCTAATAGTTGAGCCTGTTTACGGTGATGTTTTAAAAGGATTTATACCCACAAAATTAGATGGAAGTGCTCTTTATATTGCCATTGGAATTATTGGCGCTACGGTAATGCCACACAATTTATACCTGCATTCTTCCTTAGTACAAACAAGAAAATTTGATCAAACTATTGAAGGTAAGAAAGAAGCAATTAAATTTAATTTTTTTGATACCACTATTGCTTTAAACCTTGCGTTTTTTGTAAATGCTGCGATTTTAATTTTAGCTGCTGCTGCATTTCATATGAATGGTTTTTTAAAAATTGCAGAAATTGAAGATGCCCATAATTTATTGAATAATCTGTTTGGAAGCGCAGCTCCTGCACTTTTTGCCATTGCTTTAATTGCAGCAGGCCAAAGTAGCACCATTACTGGAACCTTAGCTGGCCAAATTATTATGGAGGGACATTTAAATTTAAGAATTCAGCCTTGGTTAAGAAGGCTAATTACTAGATTATTAGCAATAGTTCCGGCTTTATGTACCATCATATTTTTTGGTGAAGGAAGCTTGGGTAGCTTATTAATATTAAGCCAAGTAGTATTGAGTTTACAGTTAGGCTTTGCGGTAATTCCTTTAATTCATTTTAATTCTGATAAAAAATTAATGGGCCAATTTGCTATTAAACCTTGGGTTAAGGTTTTAGCTTGGTTAAGTTCTACAATAATCATTTATTTAAATATCACGTTAGTAATTGCTGAAATTAAGGGATGGTTACAGGGTAGTGGAAATCACTGGAGTATTTATTTTATAGTAATTCCATTAGTTTTAGCTTGTTTAGCTTTGTTAATTTATGTTTTTATTCATCCATTTATTAGCAAAGCAATAGATGATAAACAACTAATCCCACATGGTAAAGCATCAAATTTTACTGAGGCTACAATATCATATCATAAAATTGGTATCACTACAGATTTTTCCAAAAATGATGAGAAAATTATCAGAAACGCTTTGATGCAAGGAGGAAAAGATGCTGTTTATACTTTTATTCATGTTGTAGAAACTGCCGCGGCAAGATATCATGGAAATAACACATTGGATAATGAAACTAAACTAGATAAAGAAAGCTTGATAAAGTATCAGTCAGATTTGCATAATTTAGGCTTTGAAGCAAACTATCAAATAGGATTTGGAAATCCTGCTTTAGCCATTAGTAAAATTGTTAAAGAGCAAAATTTAGACTTTTTAGTGATGGGGGCACACGGCCATAAAGGTTTTAAAGATATAATTTTAGGAACTACGGTTGATGCCGTAAGGCATAAAATTAAAATACCCGTTTTAATCATCAATTAGAAATGGAAAGTTAGTTTCTAATTGACTATTATGTGATTACTTCACTTGTGATGCAACAAATTCAGGATTAGCCTGAATTTGTTGTCTTAAGCCTTTAGCCCAATCAATAACCATTTTCTTTTGAGCACCGCTTAAATTAGCATCTTTATGAACAAAAGTGTAAGAAGCTAAAGGCATCCATCCTTCTTCTTGAGATTCTATTAATTCTTCAAGTTTATGGTCTTGTCTTTTTAATGAGTAGGTGGTAAACTCATCAAAGTTAAAATGCTCTTTACCCTCTTTCACATGATCATTTAACCACCAAGCAGTAGGTTGAATACTACTATACCAAGGATAACGAGTATTATTACTATGGCAATCATAACACGCTACATTTAAAACAGAATTCACAGTATCAAGCATTTTGTATCTGGTTTTAATATTATTTGCTTGTATACCAGCATGAATGTTTTTTTCGGGTTTAATAAATTGTATAACTATTAAAATTGTAATGATTGCAAATATTATTTTCTTTGCCATAAAATTTATTTAAAATGTGATTTTATAATCTGATTTAGCTCAACAGATATTTTACCATTAGTAGCTACAATATCACAGGTTTCCAGTGCATTATTACCACCATTAAAATCAAAAAATTCTCCCCCTGCCCTTTCAACTATTAATAAACCTGCTGCAATATCCCAAGGTTTTAAATTGTATTCGAAATATCCTTCAAAACGTCCGCAAGCAGTGTATGCTAAATCAACGGAGGCTGCACCTATTCTTCTTAGTCCATGGCATTTTTGCATCACCTCGGTAAAAAGATTTATATAAGCATCTTGTTTTTCAAAATTATAATAAGGAAAACCAGTAGCAATTAAGCTAGAAGATAGCTCCATATTGTCTGATACCGTAATCACTTTTCCGTTTAAATATGCTTTACTATTTTTCCATGCATAAAAACATTCATCTTGGTTTATCTCATAAATTACACCAATAACCAATTCATTATTTTGCTTTAAAGCGATACTAACTGCAAAAGCAGGAATTCCATGAATAAAATTTGTAGTCCCATCTAAAGGGTCAATTATCCAATTAAATTCTTCTCCAATTTTATGAGACGTACCTTCCTCGGCGATAAAACCAGAATCGGGTAAAAGCTGACTAAGCTCGTCAATAATCAGCTTCTCTGCAGTTTTATCTACATAAGAAACCATATCGTTTATACCCTTATATTCTATTTTTGATGAGTTGAAAGTTTTAGATTCTGTAATTATGAATTTACCTGCTTTTTTAGCGATAGCAATTACTTCACTACATAAATTTTCATAATTCATTAGTTCTTATTTTGAAGGTAAAAAATTTGTGTACATAATAACTAGAAATTCCTAAGCTTAAAGCTGATGCTATTCTTGCTAATGTTGGGGCAATGTTACCTACTTCTACAAACATTCTTAATAATCCGTAATTAGCAAAAAAACCAATAAATGCTATAAAGCTAAAACGAAGAAATTGTTTTCTACTTGCCAAATTAGAATCTGCAAAAACAGCATATTTATTCAATAAAAAATTGACTATTACACCACATAAATAGGAAATAAGTAATGCAACGTTATGAGCTTTATTTGGATGATCAAAAATCATTACCACATCATCCATAAAAATAAAATTAAAGGTGATGAAATAAATAATAACATCTACTAACATTGCAACTCCGGCAGATAAGAAAAATCTTACCACCTTATTTTGAAAAAAACGATATTGATTTAAATAATTGATAATGACAAACGGCATTAGGCCATTTCCTTTCTTTTATTTGCGATGTAGCAAAATATAATACCTATCAAACCTCCTAAAACTAAAAAGGTGGAAATCATTTCGGCCTGTGTAAAACCAAATGAACCTATATGATATTTAGAATTAACACGAATTAACTCGATAAAAAATCTTTCTAAACCATTTAATATTAAATAAATACAAAAAAACACTCCTGGCGTTGTAATCTTTTTACGAATAGACCATAAAAAGAAGAACAATAAAATACAGGCAACACATTCATAAAATGGTGTTGGATAAACGCCTACTGCAAGTTCGGTACAAAATTTACCGGTACAACCCGGGATAGCAATACCTTCGTTAATCACATTATGAGGATATTTAAAAGACCACATCCAATCAGGAGCCCAAGAAAACCAATTTGGTTTAGGATTTATATTGTTTATTCCCCAATCGCCATCTCCTGCTAATTGGCAACCTATTCTTCCAACTCCATAAGCTAACATTAATCCAGGACCACAAACATCTGCCATATGGATGGCTTTAATTCCGTTTTTACCAGAGATATATAATACTGCAAAAGCACCACAAATTAAGCCTCCGTAATATGTTAAACCACTAAATGACAGCAAGTTTTGAATAGGATCTTGTATAAAACGATCCCAATATTCTAAATTATCAAAAACTTTTGCACCAATTATCCCTGCAATAGCAGCATAAGCAATAAAAGTTCCCATCATTTCATAAGGATGTACAACTTCTGTTACTGTTTTTGGTGTAGGTAATTCTTGTTTTTTCTTTTCGCGATAAGCCCAATAAGCAAATAAAGCAGCAAAAACAATTCCTGCTATTAGGTTTCCTTTTAAAGATAAAATGAAATCTTGAGGATCATTTACAAAAGCGGTATAATTTAAAAGTCCGTAAATAATTTTATATCCAATGATAAAACCAAATAACCCATTTAAAATTAATTCTGTAATAGATGCTGGTTCGCCAATTATAATTTGTCTTTTTACAGGATGTACTTGTCCTAATTTTTCTCTACGCTTTAATTCTTCAGAGAAACCCCAATACCCGGCAACAAATGCTAAAGCCACAAAAAAGCCAAATGTTTGGATAGGTAATGGAATATTTATCCCAAAAAAATATTCTATTAAATATGATAAGGTAGGAAACATATAAGTTTTTCGAGATTATTAATGGGTTAACATTTCTACTGATTCTAGAATACTTACATCGCCATCTGGCAAAATAGCATCCAATTTAATTACTTTAAGGTCATTTACTAAAATAGGATCATATTTCACTTTAACTTTTACATAATTAGCAGTAAAACCATGCATAAAACCTTCTTTATGGTCGGCTTCAAAAAGTACTTCCGCTTCTTTACCTAATTGGGTTTGGTAAAATGCTCGTCTTTTCTTTTCAGATAAAATATGCAACATTTTACTTCTATCTGCTCTTTGATAACCAGGCACTACACCTTCCATATCAATTGCAGGAGTATTCTCTCGTTCAGAATATGTAAAGACATGGAGATAAGAAATGTTTAATTCGTTTATAAAATTGTAGGTATCAATAAAGTCTTCTCGAGTTTCGCCAGGAAAACCTACAATTACATCAACACCGATACAAGCATCTGGCATTAGCCGTTTAATTTTATTTACCCTATCTACATACAATTCTCTGCGATATCTCCTCCTCATCAATCCTAAAATTTTATCAGAACCAGATTGTAAAGGGATATGAAAATGTGAAACAAACTTTTTAGATTGAGCAACAAATTCTATAATTTCATTAGTAATTAAATTAGGTTCAATGGAAGAAATTCGGATTCTGTTAATTCCTTCTACCTCATCTAAAGCTTTTACTAAATCAAAAAGCTTATTTTCTCTTTTGCCATTTATAATACCAAAATCGCCAATATTTACACCAGTTAATACAATTTCTTTAACGCCAGAAGCTGCAATCTCTTTAGCTTGATTAATTACACTTTCAATAGCATCACTTCTGCTTTCGCCCCTAGCTAAAGGTATGGTGCAAAATGTGCAAGAATAATCACAACCATCCTGTACTTTTAAAAATGTTCTGGTTCTATCGCCAAAAGAATAAGAGGCAACAAATTGATTTGTTTCTGATATGGGGCTATTATGAATTACAGCTTTCGGATTTTTAGTAAAATCTGTTATAAATTCTACAATCCTAAATTTTTCTGCTGCACCTAAAACCATATCAACTCCTTCAATATTTGAAATTTCTTCGGGTTTTAATTGTGCATAACAACCTAC
>JBBRYE010000065.1:0-19270 GCA_038237895.1 Sphingobacteriales bacterium
AGCCAATAGTGGTATTAGATTTACCAATGGATATGTTACGGCTCCGCAATGTAGCCCATCCAGAGCAGGCCTGATAACTGGGCGATATCAACAACGATTTGGTTTTGATCAAATTCCAGATGGTCCATTGCCCAAATCAGAAAAAACAATTGCAGACAGACTTTCATCTGCCGGTTATGTAACCGGACAAGTAGGTAAATGGCATTTAGAACCTAATGAAATATGCTTAGACTGGGCAAAAATTTATATGCCTAATGCAATTCCAAACCAGCAAGGAAGACTTGGTGCAATTCCAAGAAATTTAATTAAACCTTATATGCCCGGCGAAAGAGGTTTCAACCAATATTTTACTGGGTATATTAACGATTATGAGGTGAACTACGATTTACAAGGAAATCGATTAGATTCAAGTAAACATGTTAAAGTTACTGGTTACCGTTTAGAGATTCAAACCAATGCTGCATTAGAGTTTGTAAAAAGAAACCATGAGAAACCATTTTTTTTATACTTAGCTTATTATGGTCCTCATGTGCCTTTAGAGGCTACTAAAAAATATCTTGATCGTTTTCCTGGTAAAATGCCAGAAAGAAGAAGACATGCTTTAGCTATGATTTCTGCTATGGATGATGGTGTTGGTCAACTGCGAGACTTGCTACGAAAATACAATATTGATGATAACACAATGATTGTTTTTTCAAGCGATAATGGCGCTCCGCTTGGAATAACAAAAGAGGATGTGCCAGTAGAATCGGTTAAAGGTAAATGGGATGGTTCTTTAAATGATCCTTACACAGGTGAAAAAGGAATGTTAGCAGAAGGTGGAATAAGAGTTCCTTTCATTATTCATTACAAAGGTTTTAAAAATGGAGAGCTTTACAATCAAGCAGTTTCAACATTAGATATTGCTGCCACAGCTATTGCCATGGCTGGTTTAAAAGATGATAAAAATTTAGATGGTGTAAATTTAGTTCCATTTTTAACTAAAAAAACAGTTGAAGCGCCTCATCCATATTTGTTTTGGAGATTTTGGGATCAAACGGCTATTAGAGCTGGTAAATGGAAGTTAATTGTAGCTGGTAATAAAGGGCAGTTACTCTTTAATTTAGACAAAGATCCTACTGAAAAAAACAATGTTTTTGCACAAGAGCCATTCATTGTGAAGCAATTAACAGAAAAATTGAATAGTTGGACAAAAGAATTAACCCCTATTGGAATAAAAAAAGGTAATTTAAATGATCAAGAGAAAAACTGGTATAAGTACTATTTTGGTTTATAAATGTTAAAACAACTAAAAAAATGATAAAAATTTCAAATTTCTTTACGGCAGTTTTTTTATTATCTAATTTATTAGCAGCTGCCCAGGCACCAGTAAAAAAACCTAACATAATTGTTATTTTTACGGATGATTTAGGTTATGCGGATATTGGCGCACAAGGTTCTGTTAGTGATATAAAAACCCCTAATATTGATTTATTAGCCAAAACTGGTATTCGTTTCACAAATGGATATGTTACAGCCCCACAATGCAGTCCGTCTAGAGCTGGCTTAATAACAGGGCGTTATCAACAGCGATATGATTTTGATCAAATTTCTGATGGGCCATTACCAAAAGCTGAAATTACAATTGCAGATAGGCTTTTAAAAGCAGGATATGTAACCGGACAAGTAGGTAAGTGGCATTTAGAACCTAATGAAGTTTGTGTTAAATGGGCAAAATCCGCATTGCCCAATGCTGTAATTAATGGCAATAAAGTAAGCGGAATTCAACGAAAATTTATAAATCCTTACATGCCGTCAGCTCGTGGCTTTAATCAGTATTTTACTGGATACATAAATGATTATGATGCGAATTTTGATTTAAAAGGCAATTTACAAAACTCTAGTCAGCGAGTTAAAACGCCAGGTTATCGTTTAGAAACTCAAACAAGCGCTGCATTAGAATTTGTAAAAAGAAACCACGAAAAACCGTTTTTTTTATACCTAGCCTATTATGGTCCGCATGTACCCTTAGAAGCCACAAAAAAATATCTAGATCGTTTCCCCGGAGAAATGCCAGAAAGAAGAAGACATGCCTTAGCCATGATGTCTGCCATAGATGATGGTGTTGGACAATTGCGTGAAATGCTTCGTCAGTATAAAATTAATGATAATACAATGATTGTTTTCTCAAGCGATAATGGTGCTCCAGTAGGTTTGACAAAACCAGATGTTCCGATTGAAGATAAAAGAGGAAATTGGGACGGCTCATTAAACGATCCACTTACTGGTGAAAAAGGGATGTTGGCTGAGGGTGGTATCAGAGTTCCATTCATTATTAATTACAGTGGTTTTCAAAAAGGTATAGTTTATAATCAAGCAGTTTCTACTTTAGATATTGCTTCTACAGCCATTGCAATGGCTGGTTTAAAATCAGATAAAGCATTAGATGGCGTTAATTTGGTGCCTTTTTTAACTAAGAATAATTCAGCAGCACCACATCCTTATTTATTCTGGAGATTTTGGGACCAAACTGCAATTAGAGCCGGTAAATGGAAACTGATTGTGGCTGGCAAAAAGGGGCAATTCTTATTTGATTTAGATAAAGACCCCACAGAAAAAAACAATCTTTTAACTAGTCAACCTGCAATTGTAAAACAACTTACTGCGCAATTAAACAACTGGACACAAGAATTATCGCCAAAGGGCATTAAAACAACTAATTTAAACGATCAAGAAACAAAATGGTATAAGTATTATTTCGACTTGTAAACAACACATTAATTTTTAAATTAATTTTCTCGAAATCATGTTTAAAACCACTTTAATTGTTTGTTTTTTCATTTTTATTCAATCAGTAAATGCTCAACAAACAGGCTCTTGGGGCGATCAAGGCAACGGGACTTATAAAAACCCAATTCTAGAAACTAATTATCCGGATAATGATGTAATACGGGTTAAGGATACCTTTTACATGATGTCATCAACCAATCACATGTCTCCGGGTATGGTAATTCTCAAATCTAAAGATTTAGTGAATTGGGAGTTTTCAAATCACGTGATGCAAGCACCTATAACTTATGATGAAGCATTTGATATGGGTAAAAGCCCAAGTTTAGTAAGCAGAGGCACTTGGGCAGGCTCTTTTGGTTATAATGGTAAAGAGTATTTTGCTTATTGGTGTCATAACAAACGTGGTAAGCCAAAAGGGTCTTATGAGATTAGATACGCTAAAGCTAAAAGTATGGAAGGCCCATGGTCAACTCCCAAAGAATTAACTTGGCCAGATGGTAGCCATGTGAGTACTACAGATCCGGGTGTGTTTTGGGATATGAAAACTCGTAAAGCTTGGATATGCATCACCATAAAAAATGTGGTTAAATTATATCCAATGTCTTGGGATGGAGAAAAAATGCTGGGTGATGTAAATGGAGGAATAGAAGTCAATAAAGAATTTGAGGGTGAATCTAACAAGGTTTATCAGTTTGATGATATGTATTATGTGATGAATAGCCATGTACGCAAATCAGACATGATAAGAATGCAAAGTATTAGTCGTTCAAAAACTATAGAAGGCCCTTGGGAAAGTAAACTGGTTTTAGGAAATGGAAACGGTACAGACAGGCATCCATCACAAGGTACATTGTTAAAACTTGATGATAACAGCTGGTGGTTTATTCATCAATTAGCAAGAGGAACTTCTGAAGAAAGATATATGGGCCGCCCTCAGTTTTTAGAACCTGTAAAATGGGTTAATGGTTGGCCATTAATAGGTGTAGATACCAATGGAGATGGTATTGGAGAAGTTGTTTGGGAAAATGAAAAGCCTATTAATGGTTTTCCTATAGCTGCACCTGCAACTGATGATGATTTTAATAAATCTACTTTAGGGTTACAATGGATGTGGCGTTTTAATCCGGTGATGGATAAATGGTCTTTAAAAGATCGTCCCGGATTTTTAAGATTAAAAGCATCTAAAAATGTACTTCCTGATGAAAATCCTGAAAGTGTTAAAACAACTCCAAACTTTATTCAGCAACGTTTAATGGGGCGTTATAAAAATGTAATAACCGCAAAAATTGATTTTTCAGGTATGCAAAACGGACAGGAAGGAGGCTTCCATATCTCATCTGGCGATAATAATATCATTGGTGTAAAAAAAGATAGCACAGGTAAAATGAATATCTTTTTTAAAATAGACGCTAAAGTGAATAATCCTACCACAGTAGGTATTCCTATCACTCAATCTCAAGTTTGGTTTAAAGCAACAGTAGAGAATGGTTTAGCTAACTTTTTTTACAGTTTAGATGGAGAAAAATATATTCCTTTTGGTAAGCAAATTCGTTTACTGTTTGTAGGTTTTACCCCAGCTATGGTAGGTTTTTACACCAAAAATGAGTCTGAAAAAGGATACATAGATGTTGATTGGTTTACATATGATTATGACGGGCCGAAAAGCAAGGTAAATACTAAACCATAATCTTATTCTGGCAATCTTTAATCAGTCTAATTTTTTACCTTTCTATATTAAACTTATATTATTATTTAGATTGTCCTTTGATTTTTTACGCCAATTTACCTCTTTAAATTGGTTTTGTGATCCTAAAAAATAGTATTTGATTTATACCTAGCTTGTTACAGCATAGCACAGGTTGCCATTAATTCCATTAATAATTAGATTGCATTAACTATTTAATAAATAACCAATTAAACCACTTTAATTTTCACTTTTATGAAAAAAAATCTATTTTTTTTAATGGCTATGCTATGCACAATAAGTAGCTATGCTGTAACAATTATCGCAGAAGGCGGGCCTGGAATCAACGTCAAAATATGGGGGCAAGCTTCAAGTTGGAATTTAAATCGAGTGCCAACTGCAACGGATGATGTTGTAATACCCGCAAATGCCGAAGTATCAATAGGTTCAGGTACACCTAATATTACTGTAAATTCTATTACAGTAGAAGGTAAACTTACTGTAAATAACTCATTAGCCTCATTAAACTTAAGAACCAAGTATATGATGATAATGGGTGCCTCTGCTGCTTTTACTTGGGGAACAGAGCAAAACCCTTTTAATGGTAAAGGTACATTAACCTTATTAGGTCAAAATAGTACGGAGTTTATCCCCGGAACCACTAGTTTTTCTAAAGGAATTATGGTAATGGGAGGTGGTTTGTTAGAAATACATGGTAAATATCAAAGATCATGGTCTCGTTTAGGAGTAACTGCAAATGCAACCGCAACCACTTTAACTCTAGCAGCCGATTTATCAATTACTGGTTGGGCTATAGGAGATTCAATTGTAGTTGCCTCAACAGATTATGATAACAACCATGCAGAAAAATTTGAAATTACTAATATAAATACAACTACTAAATTAGTCACTATTGATAACCCTTTAAATTGGAAGCATTTTGGGCAAAAATTATCATATCAAAATAGTGCTAAACAGTTTGATCAAAGGGCAGAAGTAGGTTTAATTACTAGAAATATTACCATACAAGGCGAGTTTATAGCGGGTACACCTTTAGGATACGGAGGGTATATCATGTCTATGGATATGTCAAACACCCGGCTTTCAAATGTTAACTTATTAAACATGGGTCAAAATGGAAATAAAGGCTCTTATCCTATGCATTGGCATTTAGCTGGTGCAAAAACTAATAATTTTATAAAAAATTCAGTAATCAGAAATTCATTTAATAGAGGTGTAGTATTACATTCTACAGATAACGTTGAGGTGGATAGTAATGTGCTTTATCAACACAGAGGACATGGTTATATGTTAGAAGACGGTGATGAAGAAAATAATTTTTTTAGAAACAATCTTGGCTTAGGTACACTAGCGCCCAGAAATGCTGGTCTTGCGGTAGAGGCAAGTGAAATGGAACCTGCTACCTATTGGATTACAAACCCAAATAATACATTTAATGGAAATGTTGCTGCCGGAAGCATCAATACTGGTTTTTGGATTATTCCAGTTTCAACAGTTTTAAGGAATACAGATCTTAGAAAAGCAGCTGGTTACTCGCCAAGGGCATTTAAACTAAAGTCATTTGTAAATAATGTAGGGCACAGTTGTAGATTACGAAATCTTGCATTAGAAGGAAACATGACTTTTTCTGTAGTAAACGGTAAAGTAGTAAAATCTGAAGCACTGTTTGATCCTAGATATCCGGAAACAGATGTATCTGGGGTAACTTTAAAGCATGTATTTACCAATTTTACAAGCTACAAAGGAGCGCAAAATGGAGTATGGACCAGAGCCGGAGTAACTAATGAATTTATTGGCTGTTATTTTGGAGAGGCCTCATTTATGGCTTTTCTCTCTTATAATGCTATTGTAACAAATTCAGTTTTTCATGCATTAACTTTAAATACAAGTAGTGGAACCCCTTTAGATAAGCCCAATCAAGATGTTATTTTGGGTTTTCAAATGTACAATGGTTCAACAGATATTTCTGGTGTACACTTTGCAGGGTTTAATGATCCATCTAAAGCTATATGTATCGGAAATAGACAATCAAGTGGTAAGTTCCCAAATTTTAAAGCAGATAACATAACTTTTGAAACATCAGATGATACGAATGTAAGTTTAAATAAAGTGGATTTTGCATATAAATCACCTACAGAAGACCCATCAAAGTCAACTTTATTTGTAGCGGGTTTAATTGATGTTGATGGGAGTATATCTGGAATTAACGGTGGGAGAATAACCCCAAGAATTTATAATACCAAACCAAATGACAATAAGTACAACAATAGAATATTTGATTCTAATTTTAACATCCCAAATTTAGCAGGAAACAGAACGTTTAATTCTAAATGGAGTGCATATGTGACCACTAATACCAGATATGGAATACTACACAATTTTATGGGATGGGGAGAAAATACAGGAACTAATGAAGATAGATTTATATATGCGATAAGATCTGACGGACCTGCTACTTTTGATCAATTACGTTTAGGTCACGATAGTCAATTACCTATAATTTTAGAAGAAAGAAATGGTCCTGGTGGAGCCATCAGAGAAGATATCATTTATGCTACTCAGTTTCATGAAACTCCAAATAGAATTCAATCTGATTTTAAATGGACTAGTATTGGTGCAAATACAATTGCTGCTTTCTTAAATGTGCCATCAACCACAAATGTATATGTAGGTGCTAAAACATCTCCTGCACAATTACCCTCTACATTACCACAATTACCTTATCGTACAACCTTAGCCAATTTAAAATCAAATGCATCAAGAGGTTATACAATTGTTGATAATACATTATATATAAAATATGTAGCTACCGAACCTGATGCTGATACCAATACATCAGGTGTAAGTATTGATTATTCTTCTCTTGATATACATATAGATTTAAACTCTGCAGGTTCTAACACTGGTCTTCAAAATTTTGTAACCTTAGCAGATTTTAATTCAAATGCAGTAGATGCTAGAGGTTCTCTAGCTAAAACAGCAGGTGGTATTGATTTTGACCCTATTACAGCAACTGCTAATACCAATAAGTTTACCATAACCAAAGGAGCATCTGCTACTGATTTTGTGGATTATAACTTTACCTTAACTAACGAGCAAATTTGGAAAGAATTTAAAAAAATTACAATCAATTATCAAGGCCCACAGGCAGAGTTAATGTTAAGAGATGATTTAAATTCAACTAACTGGGTAACTGTTAAAACTATTCCTAATACTTCAACCCTAACAACCTATGACATTCCGCTGAACGCCATTAACATAACAAATTTGGATAGAATAAAACAATTAAAATTGAGATTTAGACAAGAGGCAATGCTTGCTGGGCAAAATACTTTTAATGTTGTTTTAGATAGAATGGCGCTTAGTTTAGAGCCAGCAACAATAAATACCGCTGCGTTATCGGTTGCCACTAACAATGAAGTTTTAAGTCTTCAACCCAGTACTAGTGAAATTACTGTATACCCAAATCCTGCCTCAGGAATCTTTAATATACAATTAGGTAATACATTAACAGACTTAAATATATATGATTTATCAGGAAAGATTGTATTTACTAAAAAAGATGTAAAAGGTTTAATATCAATTTCTACCTCAGAAATAGGTGTTGCAGGTACATACCTTATCAGAACAAATAATGGTACTACCAAACTAGTAATAGTAAATCAGTAATTAACACATAAAAAAAAGCAAAGCTAAATTAAATTTGGCTTTGCTTTTTTTTGCAATTATTTTTTAATGTATTAAAGTTATCATCAGTAAAAAATCTTAAATTAAAATCTAAAGTATATTGTTTTACTTAATGGCGTACAATAGATTTTTAAAAAAAGCAGTTTTTAAATTGATTATTATAGTTTTTTAAAACAAAAGTTATTCTGTTTTAAAAAATGCATGTGTTACCTATTAATTGTTAGTGTATTAAACTTTTACTTATAATAAACCTCATTCCATCTCAACTCATTCTTAAATTGGTCTATCTTAGTGTCTTTACCAATTCTTAAGTATTCTAAGTTAGCAATATCAGCAAAATCCTGTAAATGTGCCGAAGTTAAATTTTGGCTATATACTGTATGGTGCGCACCACCTGCATAAATCCAAGCCGCACAACCCGTTTTCATATCGGGTAATGGTTTCCATAAAACCCGGGCTACTGGTAAATTAGGCAAATCATGCGTAGGCTCTATGGCTTCAACTTCATTAACAATTAGCCTAAATCTATTGCCCATATCAATCATAGAAGCATTTAAAGCATTACCACCAGCAACATTAAATACCAATCGTACTGGGTCTGCTTTGCCTCCAATTCCCAAAGAATGAATTTCTACTTTTGGTTTACCATTGGCAATAGATTCATCAATTTCTAACATGTGCGAACCTAAAACTAAAGAATTTTCTGGGTTAAAATGATAGGTATAATCTTCCATAAAAGCATTACCGCCCGCTAATCCACTTCCCATTACTTTACAAGCTCTTACTAATGCCGCGGTTTTCCAATCACCTTCACCAGCAAAGCCATAGCCTTTATTCATTAACCTTTGGGCAGCAATTCCTGGTAGCTGAATCATGCCATGCAAATCCTCAAAAGTATCTGTAAATCCTTTAAAATTTCCATCTTTTAAAAACTGATGAATACCCAATTCTATTTTTGCTGCATCAATTAATGATTGATGAGACTTACCACCTTTTCTTAACGAATCTACAATGGTATAACTGTCCTCATATTCACTAATTAAAGTAGCAATTTCAGCATCGCTAACAGAATCAATTACTTTTACCAAATCACCAACACCATATGTATTTACTGAGTATCCAAACTTTAACTCAGCTTCTACTTTATCCCCTTCGGTAACGGCAACATAGCGCATATTATCTCCAAATCTGGCAAACTTTGCGCCTTGCCAATCGTTCCAACCTGCCGCAGCCCTTGTCCAAGTTGCAATTTCTAATAATGCTTCAGCGTCTTGCCAATGCCCAACAACCACTTTTCTGTTCAAACGCATTCTGGTAACCATAAAACCAAACTCTCTATCGCCATGTGCGCTTTGGTTTAGGTTCATGAAATCCATATCAATACTATCCCAAGGGATATCTCGGTTAAATTGCGTATGTAAATGCAGTAAAGGTTTTTTCAAGATACTTAATCCTCTAATCCACATTTTAGCAGGAGAGAAGGTGTGCATCCAAGTAATAATCCCTATACAATTGGTAGCAACGTTAGCTTCCTGAATGATTTGATAAATCTCTTCGGTACTTTTTACTGTTGGTTTAAATATAACTTGAACAGGAATAACTGATGCTGCATTTAAAGATTGTGCAATTTCTTGCGAATGTACAGCTACCTGTTTTAGGGTTTCTGCTCCGTATAAATCTTGGCTTCCAGTAATAAACCAAACTTCTAATTTTTTTAAATCTATCATAGGTTTCTATTTTTTTTATTTTTAATGATGATTATTGGCCGTAATAACTATCAGCACCGTGTTTACGATCGTAGTGTTTCTTAATTAACGAGTTTTTTAATCGTGATACATTTGGTGAAATCTGCTCGGTCAGGAATGCCATTTGTGCCACTGTTTCTAAAACCGCACTATTATAAACTGCTTTATTTGCTGTTTTGCCCCATGTAAAAGGCGCATGATTACCCACTAAAATCATTTCTACTTCTTTGTAGCTTAATCCTTTTTCTGTTAAATGATTCATGATTTGAAAGCCAGTTTCATATTCGTAATTACCTTCAATCATTTTATCATCCATTGGGGGCGCACACGGAATATCTACTGTTAAATGGTCGGCGTGGGTGGTTCCATAAATCGGAATATCACGTTGACTTTGCGCCCAAGCTGTTCCGTAATTAGAGTGAGTGTGTACAATTCCGCCAATATTTGCCCAATGCTTGTATAATACAGCATGTGTTTGGGTATCTGATGATGGTCTTAAATCTCCTTCAATAGTTATACCATCAAAATCTACAATCACCATTTTTTCTACAGATAAATCTTCATAAGGTACACCACTTGGCTTAATGGCAAATACACCTAAACTTTTATCAGCAGCGCTTACATTACCAAAAGTAAAAAGCACTAAACCCAGTTTTGGTAGTTGCATATTTGCTAAATAAGCTTCTTCTTTTATATGTTGATATTTACTCATACTCTATTAATTAAGCTCAATGGCTTCACCCATTTTTATATACTTTTTGTAACGCTCGGCATAAATTTTTGCCTTTTCAGGCTGAGGCTCATAAACGGCATCAAAACCTTGGCCCATTGCTTTCATCGCATATTCTACTTTTGGATAAACTCCAGCAACTGTTGCAGCAAACATTGCCGCTCCTAAAGCACAAGTTTGCTCAGAATTATGGATTTTTATAGGCATATTCATCACATCAGCCATCATTTGCATAATAAAAGGAGATTTTTTTGCTACTCCGCCTAAGCCAATTAGTCCCTTTACGGGGATTCCTTGTTGGTTAAATCTATCTACAATTCTTTTAGCACCAAAACAAGTGGCTTCTACCAAAGCTCTGAAGATTGCTGGTGCATCAGTTCCTAAATTCAATCCAAAAATTGCACCTTTTAAAAGTTGATTTGCATCTGGCGTTCTGCGTCCGTTTAACCAATCAATCCCTAATTCATTTTGGGTGGTAAGCTCAATTTTATTTGCTTTCTCACTTAAAAGAATAATAATTTTATCCTGAATTTCATTTGCTAATTTTTCTGCTGTTGCTTTATCAACGGTTTCTGAATTCTTCAAAATCTCCTGTAAAGGCCAAGCTAAAATATTTTTAAACCACGCATAAGTATCTCCAAAAGCAGATTGTCCGGCTTCAAATCCAATCATACCTGGTATTACAGAACCGTTAACCTGTCCGCAAATGCCATTTACTAAAGTTTTACCAACTTCATCAATTGGGGCAACCAACATATCGCAGGTTGATGTTCCCATTACTTTACTTAAATAGTAAGGTTCAATTTGTCCTCCAACAGCACCCATATGTGCATCAAAAGCACCAATTCCTATTTTAACATTTGTGCTTAAACCAAGTTTTTGAGCCCAATCTGCACATAAACTGCCAACGCTTTGGTCGGCAGGGAAGGCTTCATTTCCAATTCTTTCTGTAAAACCATCTAATAGTGGGTCTAATGATTTAAAGAAATCATTTGGAGGATAACCACCAAATTCAGCAGCGAATAAACCTTTATGCCCGGCAGAACAAACACCTCTTTTAATTTCTCTGGCATCAGTTCCTCCGCTTAATACAAACGGAATCCAATCACATTGCTCAACCCAAGAGTAGCAAGCATTTTTTACATTTTCATCTGTTCTTAAAATGTGTAATAACTTAGCCCAAAACCATTCAGAAGAATAAATACCACCAACGTATTGTAAGTAATTAATGTCGAACTTTTTGGCGTGTTGATTAATTTCTGTAGCTTCTTTAACAGAAGTATGGTCTTTCCAAAGCACAAACATCGCATTTGGATTTTCCTCAAATGCAGGAAGTAAAGCTAATGGAGTACCAAATTTGTTTACTGCAACAGGTGTAGAGCCCGTAGTATCAATAGAAATGGCTTTAACATTTTCAGATAAATCATTCCCAATTTGAGCTAGACAATCTTTAATGGTATGCTCTAATCCTGCTAAATAATCTTTAGGATGTTGCCTAAATTGGCTTTTAGTGGCGTCGCAATATTTATTTTCTTTCCATTGAGGGTAATAAAAAATAGACGATGCCAATTCATTTCCGTTTGTTGCATCAACAATAATAGATCTTACAGAATCAGTTCCGTAATCAACTCCAATAACTAAAGGATGGTGTTCCATTTTTTAAAATTCTTAGGCAGACTAAGACAGGTTTTAATGATTAATTTTGTTCAGTTTTATAATGGTGTCAAATTAACACTTATTATTTAATAATAAAAAACCAACGCTACAAAAACTTTAATTTTTTAGATTATGCTATTAGGTTTTGTGGGTTTGGAATAAGGTTTAAAAAAGCTTGAAATTTATCTTGATATTGGGTTTTATCTAAATGATAATAAAATGCACCTTTTTTAGAATTGTCTTTATCTTTTTCTTTTTGTTTCACCAATAAGCCTGTTGATAGCAACTTTCTACTAAAATTTCGTTTATCAAATTGGGTTTCGTAAATACCCTCATACAAGCTCAATAATTGTGGAATGGTAAACTTATATGGTAAAAGTTCAAACAAAATTGGGTGTAATGCTGCTTTGTATCTTAATCTTTTTTTCGCCTGATTAATCATTTCTTGGTGGTCAAAAATAAGACTTGGAATATCCTTAACTAAAAACCATTCAGGGTGGTAATCATCACTTAGTTGTTTTTCATATTTATGAATATCTATTAAAGCAAAATAACTTATAGAAACAGTTCTTTCTATTGGATCTCGTTTAGGGTTGCCAAAAACTTGTAATTGCTCTAAATAAATACCTTCTAAGCCTGTTAATTGATTTAAAACTCGGTTTGCAGCTTGGTTAGGGTCTTCATTATTACCAACAAATCCTCCCAATAAACTCCACTTTCCTTTTTCTGGTTCAAATGCTCTTTTGATGAGCAAAACTTTTAAATTTTGCCCATCAAAACCAAAAACGATACAATCTACAGCCAATAAAACACGAGATTGACCAACATACTTTGACATCTATTTAAGCAATGAAATTAGTTTAAACCCAGTTAAAATTTTTATCATCTGTTAGAAAATTTATAAATTGAAATAGTGTGAAATTGCTGTCCGGGAATTAATAAAGTACTAGGGAAATTAGATTGGTTTGGTGAATTTGGATAATGCTGAGTTTCTAAACAAAACGCAGTTCTATAATCATCCTTTTTACCGCTTTTAAAATTGTTAACACCATTCATAAAATTGCCTGAGTAAAATTGAATTCCGGGTTCTTGAGTATATACATCCATTATAATCTCTGTTAAATCTCCTTTTACTGTAGCAGCATGTGTCATATCTAATCCTTTTTCACCACTCAATACATAATTATGATCGTATCCTTTTCCATTTATCAATTGCTCATCTTTATCATTAATTCTTAAACCAATTTTTGTTGGCTTATTAAAATCGAACGGAGTATTTGCAACAGGCTGTAATTTACCTGTAGGTATTAAAGTAGTATCAATAGGAGTAAAATAGTTAGCATAAATTTGTAAATCATGATTAATAATGGTTCCATTTCCTTCACCATTTAAATTGAAGTAAGCATGATTAGTTAGATTTAAAACTGTTTTTTTATCAGTTGTAGCATTGTACTCAATTTTTAATTCGTTATCATCTGTTAAACTGTAAATTACTTTTACGTTTAAGTTGCCAGGGTAGCCTTCTTCTAAATCTTTACTTAAATAGTTTAATTCTAAAGTGGTTTTGTTTATTAATTTAGCATCCCAAATTACATAATGGAAGCCCATTTTACCACCATGAAGTGTGTTTATACCATTATTAATTGATGATGTAAAGGTTTTACCATCAATTTTGAATTGTCCTTTAGCAATCCTGTTACCATATCTTCCTATAATAGCGCCATAATAAGGATCGGTTGATTTTTTAATACTTTGCAAATCTTTCATCCCAACCACAACGTCAACCATTTTTCCATCTTTTTTAGGCACCAATAAGCTTAAAACTCGTCCTCCAAAGTTGGTTATAGTTGCTTTCATTCCCTTACTATTTTCTAAGGTGTATAGCTTTACTGCTTTTCCATTAAGCGTGGTTTCAAAAGTTGTAGAATCTAAATGTGAAACTGTTGAACTATCAGAAGTTTGATTTTCTGTTGTTTTATTTTTTTGTTGACAAGAAATGGTTGCAAAAGATATTGCACTAACAATGAGGATTTTTAGGCTACTTTTCATTTTTTTATAATTTATAGTGGTTTATGAGTAGTTTTTGGCTCTACTTAATTAAAAATCTAAAGTAGTATAAATTGTTATTTTGACAATTATTTTTTAAATATTTTTTTCATTTCATTTTTTATTCAACTTGATGAATTAATTATAATGGCAATTAAACAAAAATTAGAAAAATGGACTTAATGTTAGTTCTTATGATTTTTAATTCAATTACCATTCTAACTCCTTACGATGATTGTATAAATCTTGCATCCAAGCTTTAACTTCAGCAACGGTTCCACTCATAATATAAACAATATAACGGTTATCCCCCGCTACAGTTGGGCTTCTCATTACACTTCTTTGGGCAGTGGTGTTGTTAATATACGGACTACCAAATTTTGCCCCTAAAGTAGTGTTAGCAGATATATTTACATGTCTAGAGCTATGTGTTCTTTCTTCACCTGCAAATGTATAATTGATGTTTGATAAGTTTTTATTGGTTCCAGCATCAGAATAAGTACCAACCATTAATCCAAATGCTAATTGATTATCTTCAGCGCCTAGAGCGCTTATATTGCCACCAAATCCTGATTTTGGATAATTGTAAAAAGTGCCTTCCCCTGTATCTTTTATAAGGCTTTCTCTAGTTTCACTAATAAATAGTTTTCCATTGCCATCAAAATCAATATTTGCTCGATAAGACATATCTGCGGTTGGGTGGTTTGAAATTATCTCCAACTGAGAGCCTCCACTATTTTTATCAAGAGCTATAGGAGTATGTAAGTAAGCTGTCCATTTTGCCAGTTCGGCATGTCCTAAAATCCCAAAAGTAACATCTTTTCCAAGTATGATACCTGGTACTAAATCAGGGTGGCTAATGTTACCTTCGTCTCTCAATACGTTTTTAAAATTCCAATCAAATGGGACAGTTCTTGTTACTAAAGAATTTCCAATGGTATATGCTTGAGCTACTGTATTACCTACTTGTCCACGTCCAAATCCAACTTCAGAAGGATTTAATTTATTGGTATAATAGGATAATTGCATCTGTCGGCCAAAATCATTGATATTGACCATTTGTTTATCTCCATGATACCAATGCCATCCTGCTGCACCATGATCTAGGTTAACACCAAAACGAACTTTACCCGATTTGATATATAGAATATCGTCTAACTTATCGCTATCAAATTCATACTCTTGTAACGGTTTTTCACTTCTGGCATAAGCATAACCTAAATTTTTATCAAACTTATAACCATCTAGTTTTTCTGTTGAAACGGCTAAAGAATGTAAGCCTGTTTGTTTATTTACTAACCTAATTACTGCTGACATACCGGGGTATTTTTTGGTCCACACAAAACCTATATTATCATCCAAAACATATCCTTTAGGAGCATCATTAATATCATCTAAATAATCGCCATTATTGGTGTTATAATAGCGATTTATTTTTACCCGATTTGTACCCTCTTTGTTAGAGAAATAATATATTCTTCCATCTAAACCTTTTTCTGGAGTAGGCTCTGCATCATCTTTAAATTTTGATATATCCTCTACCACACTTTTGTAACCTTTCTCTGTTTTAATTCTTTGTATAATGTTCATTAAAACTGGCTTAACTTCAAATGTTTTATCACTTAAATCTTCAGTAACAAGCTCAATCTGATCTATTAATACTTGGTTTCCTATATTTTTTTCATCTGGTAATAATCTTAATTTTATATTAGTTAAATTACCAATCCATAATTTTTCTTTACTAAAATCTAATGAATGTACAGCCCATTTATCAGTAACATGTTCAAACGGAATGGTAAAAGATGTGCTTTTTCCTTCAAAAGAGGTGGTTATATCTATGTAAAAAGTGCCTTCTACTTTTTTATCAGCCTTTATACGTAATCTTAAAATTTTATAAATATCTGTACCAAAATTGTAATTAGCACTAGCTGCCATTTTATCTAATGGAATTTCTATAGAATTATTTATAGCTGTAGAAGTTACTTTAACCACACCAATTGCGGCAAGTGTTAAATTGCACTGTTGCTTAATTAAACCAGAAATAGTGTCATCACCATTAACTAAAGTTACACTATAACCACCTTGAGTAGTAGGAGGGTTTAATTTGTATTGAGGTTTTATTTTTACTAAAATTTCTGTTTGGCTATAAAGTAAATTGGATTGAACAATTAAATTGCAAACACACAAAATAATGTATTTAAAAGTTTTAATAAACTTTCTTTTTTTGAATGCAGGTGGTTTTAATTTCATGAGTTTTAATTTTTCTAGTAAAAAAACCATGTAGAATCTAATTTTTTAACATTAAAAATCAAACACAGTTTTAAATATAACTATGCAAGTATAAGTCTAATAATGAAATGTTTATTACAGACAGAGCAGGATGCAGGAAATTATTATTTTTATTAAAATTGTGGTTTAACCAATTATTAATATTCTGAAGCATTTTCACTCTTTTTGAGGTGCTTTATTTTTACTTTAATTAAAGTATTCTGATTAATGAAAAAAAGTTTCCTTTTTTTTGGTGTTTTATTTTTAGCGATATTTTTTAAAGCTAAAGCAGCTCAAATTACAGCAATTGGTGATGCTGGCATAGTGTTTAAAGGCTGGGGAACAGCTTCAACCTGGGATTTAGGCAGAGTTCCAAACTCAACTGATGACGTGGTAATTCCTATGGATGCTGAAGTATCTATAGGAACCTCAAACATTACTGTAAATTCTATTAGTGTGATGGGTAAACTTACAGTTTCAAATTCTCTTACAGTTTTAAATCTTAAAACTCGTTATATGATGATTATGGGCTCTGGTGCTATATTTACTTGGGGTACAGAGGCAAATCCGTTTTTAGGCACAGGAACATTAACTTTAACGGGTCAAACCATTACCGATCTTATTCCCAATACCAATAATTTTTCTAAAGGAATTATGGTAATGAGCGGGGGTTTATTAGATATCCATGGTCAACCAAAAACCTCTTGGACACATATAGGTGTAACAGCTAATGCAAATTCTACCTCATTAACATTAGCGGCAGATTTACCTGTTACAGGCTGGGCAAATGGAGATTCAATAGTTATAAGTTCTACAGATTATGATAATTTACACGCTGAAAAACTCAAAATTTCTACTGTAAATTTAGCAACAAGAGTAGTTAATTTAACATCAAATTTGAAGTGGAATCATTTTGGGCAAAAATTATTTTATGGTACCGATACTAAAGGATTTGACCAAAGAGCGGAAGTTGGTTTAATTACTAAAAATATTACCATACAAGGTGAATTTATTACGGGTACAGATGTTGGATATGGTGGCTATATTATGTCTATGACTAATTCAACAACCAGGATAGAAAATATTAGTCTCTTTAATATGGGGCAAAATGGAAATCGAGGATCCTACCCAATGCATTGGCATTTAGCAGGAAATACAACAGGCAATTATTTAAAGTCTACAACCATAAGAAATTCTTTTAACAGAGGAGTTGTTTTACATGGTACAGATAATGTTTTAGTAGAAAACAACATGCTTTATCAACACAGAGGACATGGATATATGTTAGAGGATGGGGATGAAGAAAACAATACATTTAAAAATAATTTAGGTATAAGCACTACCGCCCCAAGGGTAGGTTTTGCGGTTGAGCCAAGTGAGATGTCTCCAGCAACTTTTTGGATCACTAATCCAAACAATAGTTTTAATGGAAACGTGGCAGCAGGTAGTGTTACTGTCGGTTTTTGGATTATTCCGGTTTCTAAGGTTTTAAGACCTAACAGTATTAAAGAAAATGCAAATTCTGATTATTCTCCAAGAAAATTTAAGCTTAAAGAATTTACTGATAATACGGCACATACTTGTAGAATTCAGAATCTGGCATTAGAGGGTAATATGAATTATCAGTTAATTAATGGCTCAAATGTAAAATCCGAATCATTATTTGACCCTAGATATCCTGATTTAGATGTTAATAACGTAACCTTGAAACATGTTTTTAATAATTTTACTAGTTATAAAGGTGCCCAAAACGGAGTTTGGACAAGGGCAGGCGTTACCAACGAATTTATAGGGTGTTATTTTGGAGATGCATCATTTATGGCCTTTTTATCTTTTAATGGGGTGGTTAGAAATTCATATTTCGCAGCTTTAACTCCAAATAAAGGTAGTGGCGATACATCTCCAACAACCAGAGATCAGCCCAATCAAGATAATATTTTAGGATTTCAAATGTACAATGGTTCTACTGATATTTTTAACGTTCACTTTGCAGGATTTTACGACCCTACAAAAGCTATCGCAATAGGCAACAGACAATCTAGTGGTAAATTCCCAAATTTTACGGCAACCAACTTAACTTTTGAAAACGATGGCACAAGTACAAGTCTTAAAAAAGTAGATTTTTCTTATCAATCAATCACAGAAGATCCATCAAAGAGTACTTTATTTGTTGCTGGTTTAATAGATGTAGATGGTAATTTAACCGGGACAGCTGGCGCAAGAATTACACCAAGAATTTATAATACAAAGCCAACAAATCCTTTGTATGATAATCGCATTTATGATGCAAATTTTAACATTCCAAAGCTATCTTCTAATTATACATTAAATAGCAATTGGAGTGCTTACATTACTAAAAATACTAAATACGGTATTTTACAAAATTTTTGTGGCTGGGGATTAAATCCTTTAGTACCAGGTGATCCAGGTTATCTAGAAGATAAATTTGCATATCTGTTTAGGTCAGATGGTGCCGCTACTTTCGAACAACTACATAGAGGATATAATTGTCAAATACCTATAATTTTAGAAGAAAAAAATAGTGCTGGCGACATCAGGCCAGGTATTATTTATTCAACCCAATATCATGAATTACCAAACCGAATTCAATCAGAATTTCAATGGACTACTAATGGAGCAAATACAATAGCGGCCTATTTAAAT
>JBBRYE010000066.1:0-19029 GCA_038237895.1 Sphingobacteriales bacterium
AAATTTCTGGTATTTTATTTTGAAACAGCGTATTGTAAGGTGCGATTGTTTTTTCTAATACATCTATTTTTAATGCCGAAAACTCGTTTTCTACATATTTTTTTGTGAGGTTGTAACCTAAAATTAAAGCTAAAACTAAAGAGATAGAAATCAATACCATAAAGGAAATGATAAGCGTAAAATTTTTACGATAGCTGTTATCTTTAGCTTTCATTATCTATTTCTCAGAGCCTAATTGTTTTTCAAAAAAATCAGCTAATTGCTTATAAAACTTCAGTTTGTTTCCAGGGTCTTTAAACTGATGATTTTCACCTTCGTGAAGAATATAGGTAACATCAATTTGTCGCTTTCTTAATTCCTTTACAAATTGGTTGGTTTCATTCACGTTAACCCTGCTATCTTTACCACCTTGCCAAATTAATAAGGGCAACTTTATTTTATCTATTTGAAAAATTGGAGAAGAGTATTTTAGGTATTCTATGTCACTTTCTGGGTTGCCAACAATCTCATTCATCATTTGTTGATAAGGCTTATAATATGCAGGAAAACCTTTTAGATAGGTAAATAAATTGATGTATCCTGAATATGAAGCTGCGCATTTATATAATTTTTGATTATAAATTGCTTGATTTAGTGCAGAAAAACCGCCAAAACCATATCCGTAAACTCCAATTTTATCAGGATTTGCAACACCTGTATTAGTTAACCAAATTACTCCATCTGCAATATCATCTTGGATTTTTTTTCCCCATTCTTTATATCCAGCATTTTTAAATAATTTCCCATAGCCAACAGATCCCCTATAATTCACTTGTAAAACAGCAAAACCTCTATTTGCTAAATACTGAACTTCGTTATTGTAACCCCAAGTATTTCTTTGAGATGGACCCGAATGAGGAAAAATAATACAAGGTAAATTCTTTTCGCTTCGCCCTTTGGGAGTTGTTAAGTATCCATGAATTGTTAAACCATCTCTACTTTTATAATTAATAGGTTTCATTTCACACATATCATCCGGATTTATTTGCGGATTGATGTCTGTAAGTTTTTGCAGATTATTGGTATTTGACTGATATAAATAATAAGCCCCGGGATTTTTATCAGTAAAGGTTTTTACAATAAATTTATTTTCATATTGATCGTTATCAACAATTTTAATTTCTTGATTAGGAATTAATGTGCGAATTTGTTCATACATTTCCTTATATCCGTCATCTAAAAAATGGTTTTGCTTTTTATTAATCTCATAAGTAACATAAGCTAGCTTTTTCAAGGTTTTTGAATAAACTACATCCATAATATCGGCATCCGGGTTTTCATAAATAACTTTTTCCTCTTTACCTGTTTTACAATCAAAATCTACTAAAGCCAATTTATCTCTGTTTATGTTAGATAATGCATAAATATGATTTGGCTGATTTGTAAATCCGAAAGGTGATAACGAACTTTTAAAATTATTAGTAATAACGGGCTTAAATTTCTGCTGATTATCAGATCTAAAAAATATTGTCTCATTAACGCCATCGCTACCAACAGCTAAATTAATATTGCCATTATCATCAGAAATCCATCTAATAATGTTACCGGGGTTTTGTATAAAAATTTTCCGCTCACCAGTATTTATATTTAATTTATATACATCAAAATATTCTGCAACACGGTCATTAACAGCAATTAAAATGCTATTTTTATTTTTTATTACCTGATCAATAACTTCTACTTTGGTTTTAGGTGGTGTTTTTACCAATAAATTATTGGTTCCATCTTTATCAACAATGTAAGATTGAAAATTATCTAAACTGTCCTTTTCTTGCATGTAGAAAAGCTTATCATTACCAGCCCAAAAATAATATCTAATAGATTGGTGATTTAACTTGGTGATTTGTGTTACTTTATGATCACTTAAAGATTGAACAAAAATATTAAGCTGCCCGTTTGTTGGTTTTAGATAAGAAAGAAATTTACCATCAGGAGAGATTCGGTAAAAAGACTGCTCAGAATCTTTAAAGAAAGTATCAACTGAGATTTGGTTAACTATTTCAGGTTTTACACAACCAATCGCACTCACAATTAAGCAAATAATTAAAAAATATCTTTTGCAATAATCTAACATCAGTTTATTAGGGTTCTATAAATTTCGCAAGAAGCAAGTTAAATTTTGTGATTTTTACTTTCACCAAAATAGCTATTTCTATTTTACTTGCATCAAATAATATGGTAACATTTAAAATACAAGTGTAATCCTAACGTATTTAATATAAAATAAGCTTAGTATCATTAAAATTTCTAATTTTATTATCAATGATAAAAAGATTGCTCTTAACCTGTTTAACCGTTTTTGCTATATTGTTTAATAATGCAAAGGCCCAAATAAGCGACCAAGATGCTGTAGCTAATCAGTTTTATAATAATGGCGAATATGATAAAGCTTTAACCATCTATAAACAGCTATATCAAGCAAAAAACGGAACATCTATTTATTATAAAGATTACCTAAACACCTTATTAAAACTTAAACTTTATGATGATGCAGAAAAAGTAATCTTTAAAGAAATAAAGCAAAATCCTATAGCCCGTTTAGATTTAGGTGCATTATATCAAGAAAAAGGGGATTTGGCTTCGGCCGATAAAATATATAACTCGGTTATTATACAAATGCAACCAGATCAGTTTTCTATAAACGATGTTGCAAATGCTTTCTACGGCACAAACAATTTTGACTATGCAATTAAAGCTTTTTTAGTTGGCCGTAAAATGTTAAAAGACGATAATATTTTCTCTTACGAGCTCATCAATCTTTATCGATTTAATAAGATGAAAGATGAGTTGACGCAAGAATCTTTAAGATTGATTGATAACCAGCCAGAATTACTTCCAATGGTAAAAGGAAGTCTGTCTCGTACCTACGAAAATGATGAGGATTATAATATCCTTAAAAGTCTGCTCTTAAAAAAGATTCAGAAAGATCCTCAAAATATCAATTACATAGATTTATTGGCCTGGCAATATATCCAACAGCAACAATATGAATTAGCTTTAATTCAATTGATAGCATTAGATAAACGTACAAATGGAAATGGAGCAAAAGTTTTTTCTTTAGGTGATTTATTATTTGAAAACAAAGCTTATGATATTGCAAACAAAGCTTATAATTATTTGATCGAAAAAGGACAAAATAGCACTTATTATATTCCGGCGAGGGTTGCGATTTTACGTAGTAAAAATAAACAGATTTTAGATGAAAAATATAATAAAGACGACATTACAAACCTGGTAAATGATTACGAAACTTTATTAAAAGAATTTGGAAGCAGTGCCCAAACCATATTTGCCATCCGGCAATTAGCAAACCTTAAAGCCTTTTATTTAAATCAATTAGATGAAGCAGAAAAGCTTCTAGAAAATACTTTAAACTTCCCAAACAGCAGACCTCAAACTTTGGCAGAGGTAAAATTAGACTTAGCTGATATTTACATTTTAAACAACGAACGATGGGAAGCTGCACTACTTTATGGTCAGGTAGAAAAATCTTTCACAAACGAGCCGTTAGGGCAAGAAGCCAAATTTAAAAATGCAAAATTATCTTTTTACAACGGAGATTTTACTTGGGCAAAAGTCCAATTAGACGTCTTAAAAGCATCAACATCACAACTAATTGCAAATGATGCCTTAGACTTAAGCTTGCTAATTCAAGATAATTTAGCTTTTGACACTACCGGAAATGCTTTAAAATTATACGCCAAAGCAGATTTATTGCAATTCAAAAATTTGGATAATCAATCATTAATAACCTTAGATAGTATTGCTTTACTTTATCCTCAAACAGATTTATTTGATGATATTTTAATGTTAAAAGCTAAAATATATACCAAACAAAACGACTTTGTAAAAGCTGCCGATAACTATAAGGATATCATTGCAAATTACTATGATAGCATTTGGGCGGATGATGCTTTGTTTCAACTTGGTAATCTAGAAGAAGATAAATTAAACGATAAACCAAATGCCCAAAAACATTATCAACAACTAATAGAAAAATTTCCCGGTAGTTTATATGTAATAGAAGCAAGAAAAAGATTTAGAAATTTAAGGGGTGATGCACTTTAAAAATATTTCAATTGCTACATTTGCCAAATGATAATTTACAACGTTACCAGCATAGTAGAAGAAGACATAAAAGATGAATATTTAGCTTTTATGAAAGAAATTCACATACCAGAAGTAATGGCAACTGGTAAATTTGCATCTTCAAATTTATATCAATTAACAGAGCCAGAAAACGAAGGTTTTACTTATTGCGCACAATACATTACAGAAAAAGCTCAAAACTTAATTGACTATAGAGAAATTTATGCGCCAATTTTACAGAAAGATGTACAGCAAAAATTTGGAAATAAGGTAGTTTCTTTCAGAAGCGTATTAGAAAAAATTTAAACCCATTACATGAATATTATTGAAACTCCTATTAAGGATTTGCTCATTATCGAACCTAAAATCTGGAAAGATGATAGAGGTTATTTTTTTGAAAGCTATAATAAAAAGGCTTTCGCCGATGTTGGAATAAATGCAGAATTTGTTCAGGATAATCAATCTTTTTCACATAAAGGAGCCTTAAGAGGTCTTCATGCACAAGCAAATCCTTTTGCCCAAGGCAAATTGGTTAGAGTTGTGCAAGGCAAAGTGATGGATGTTGCTGTAGATATTAGAAAAAACTCTTCAACCTTTGGACAACATTTTAGTATTGAATTAACTGGAGAAAACAACAAGATGTTTTGGGTGCCACCAGGTTTTTTACATGGATTTGTAACCTTAGAAAACAATACAATTTTCAGCTATAAATGCACTAATCTTTATCATAAAGATGCAGAAGTTGGTGTAATTTGGAACGATAAAGATTTAGGAATTAATTGGGGAATTAAAGAATCAGAAGCTTTAGTTTCACCTAAAGATGCTATTCTTCCTAATTTTTCAGCAATTGAAAGTCCATTTTAAACAATGCAAAATCCTAAAGAAGGGCTTCGTTTAAACAAAACTATTAGCGATACTGGCTTTTGCTCTCGGCGAGAAGCAGACCGAGTTATTGAAGAAGGCAGAGTAACCATTAATGGAAAAGAAGCAGTTTTAGGTGATAGAGTTTTATCAACTGATGATGTAAGGGTTGATGGAAAGCGTATAAAATTTAAAAACCAGGAAGATTCAATTTATATCGCCTTTAACAAACCTCGCGGAATTACCTGCACAACCGACAGACAAATTGATGGAAACATTATTGATTATATCCGCCATCAAAAACGTATTTTCCCAATTGGCAGATTAGATAAACCATCAGAAGGATTAATATTTTTAACTAGCGATGGCGACATTGTTAACAAGATTTTAAGAGCAGGTAACAACCACGAAAAAGAATATATTGTAACTGTAAATAAACCAATTACACAGCTTTTTTTAAAAAAAATGGCTAACGGAGTTCCTGTTTTGGATACTGTTACCCAAAAATGTTTTATCAAACAAGAAAGTGAAACTGTTTTTAAAATTATCCTTACTCAAGGTTTAAACCGCCAAATTAGAAGAATGTGCGAGTATTTAGATTACGAAGTGAAAAAACTGAAACGCACCCGCATTATGAATGTTTCTTTAAATAATTTGCCACTAGGTAAATGGAGAGATTTAACCAAAGAAGAACTTGCAGAAATTATGCGAATGGTAGCAGATTCTAGTAAAACAGCTTAAATTTTATCTTTTAGAAATTTTATTCATTGTAATTTGCCTTTGTAAAGTACATTTAAAACGGTCCATACCTTCACTTCTCTTCTTTAAATGTTTATGAGAAACTTGGTGTGCTCTTTCCCTCCAAAGTCGCCAACTATTAGGTTTTAACTCCCTTCGCATTAGCTTTATTACATCCTGCTCTGACAAACCAAATTGCAATTCAATCGCTTCAAAAGGTGTACGGTCCTCCCAAGCCATCTCAATAATTCGGTCAGTATCTCTTTCCGTTAAATTTTTAAATTGCTTTTTCATGTTGTTAAAACATCTTTAGGGGGTTATTGTTTAGAATTAATAGTTTGATAATGTTTATTTTAAAAGTGAATTTTAAATAATTGGTATAAAGTTTATAGAAAATTATTTCTTTTGTAATTTTTATTATGGCGTTTTAACACGCTTTACGCTGTATCTTTTTTTCCTGAAAAAGAAAAAAAGGATGCCGCTTCAATCGTTAACGCAAAAAAACCTTCAATGCTCAATAAAAACGGGAAAACAATCGATAAAAATAACCTCCCACAAAAAATTTGTATCACTTGTAAAAGGCCTTTTACTTGGCGTAAAAAATGGGAAAAATGTTGGGACACCGTAAAATATTGTTCAAATAATTGCCGAAATATCAAATAATAAGCAATATTGCATAATAAAACTGAGGATTATAAAATGAGTGAAAAAACAATATTAGTTTGGTTTAGAAACGATTTAAGAATACATGATAATGAAATATTATTAGAAGCAACTCAAAAAGCTTCAATAATTTTACCTGTATTCATTTTCGATCCTCGCTATTTTAGTCAAACTGTTTTTAAAACTCAAAAAACCGGAAGCTTTAGAACCCAATTTTTAATAGAAAGCGTTGCCGATTTAAAAAAATCATTTCAAAAATTAGGTGCTGATTTACTGGTTGCTCAAGGCCATCCCGAAGAACTACTTCCTCAAATTTGCGAAAAATATAACGTTAACGAGGTCTATCATCATCGTGAAGTAGCTTCTGAAGAAACTGAAATCTCTTCTAAAGTAGAAGACGCCCTTTGGAAAAAACAAATTAATTTAAAACACTTTATTGGGCATACCATGTACCATAAAGAAGATTTGCCTTTCCCAATAAAAGATATTCCAGATGTATTTACAACTTTCCGTAAAAAAGCAGAACGTGAAGGAATTATCCGCCCCGCTTTTGAATCTCCAACTAAAATTAATGTCCCATTAAATTTAGAAGAAAGTATTTTACCAACATTACAAGAATTAGATGTTGACAATCAGAAAGTTGATGCTCGTACAGCTATAAAATTTAAAGGAGGAGAAAGTGAAGGTTTAGCAAGGTTAAAGTATTATTTGTGGGATACCGATTTATTAAAAACTTATAAGAAAACTCGTAATGGTTTAATAGGCGCAGATTATAGCTCTAAACTTTCTGCATGGCTTTCTGCAGGTTGCCTTTCTGCAAGAGAAGTTTATTGGGAAATAAAAAAATATGAACAAGAACGTGGTGCAAATGATAGTACTTATTGGCTGATTTTTGAACTACTATGGCGAGATTATTTTCGTTTTATGTTTAAAAAACATGGTACTCAATTTTTTATGGAAGGCGGTTTTAAAGGTAAAGAAAACGAACATGCCCAAAATCAGGAAGAACTTTTTGAAAATTGGAAAAATGCAAAAACCGGAGTTCCGTTTATTGATGCAAACATGAAAGAGCTTAATTTAACTGGTTTTATGAGTAATCGTGGCCGTCAAAATGTAGCTTCATATTTGGTAAAGGATTTAAAAGTAAATTGGACTTGGGGTGCTGCTTATTTTGAAGAAAAACTGATTGATTATAACCCTGCAAGCAATTGGGGTAACTGGGCTTACGTTGCAGGCGTTGGTAACGACCCTCGCGAAAACCGTTATTTTAACATCGAAAAACAAGCCAATGATTATGATCCCAAAGGGGAATATAGGAAGTTGTGGTTGGAGGGGTAAATATTTTTATTAAGTCTCTATAAATCGAGACTTAACAAAATATTCATTATCTAAATTAAAAACACAATCCCTACATAAGCTGTTTACTAAAAATGGCAAAAACACTCCGACTTATTCTTGGCGATCAACTCAATCATCAACATTCTTGGTTTAGTAAAAATGATACCGACGTGATTCACATTATGATGGAAGTGATGCAAGAACAGGAATATGTAAAACATCACATCCAAAAAATTGTCGGCTTTTTTATGGCAATGAGAAACTTTGCCGAAGAATTAAGAAAAGAAAATCATCAAATTATTTATTACAAATTAGATGACAAAAGCAACCTACACAGCTTTAAAGAAAACATAAAACAAGAAATTAAAAAACATTCTATACAAAAATTTGAGTATCAATTACCAGATGAATATAGATTAGATGAACAGTTAAAAGAGATTTGTACAGGTTTAGAAATTAAATGTTCTGTTATAGATACAGAACATTTTTATACTAAAAGAGAGGATGTAAAAGACTTTTTTAGCGGAAAAAAGCAATATCTAATGGAGTCTTTTTACCGTGATATGCGCAAAAAACATCAACTATTGGTAGATAAAAATTTAGAGCCATTGGGCGATAAATGGAATTTTGACCATGAAAATAGAAAGAAATACGATGGTAAATATCCGCTGAAAGCACCTCTATTATTCAAAAAAGACGCTACTGAAATCTTAAAATTATTAGACAATAAGAATGTCCAGTACTTTGGCAATATTAAACCAAAAGAATTTCCTTATCCAACATCAAGAAAAGAAGCGCTACAAATACTAAATTATTTTTGTGAAGAGTTGCTGCCAAACTTCGGGATGTATGAAGATGCCATGTTAAAAGAACATCATACGCTTTTTCATTCTTGTCTCTCGTTTTCTTTAAATCTAAAAATGATTTCACCAAAAGAGGTTGTGAATCAAGTTGTTAACACTTGGCAGGCAAATAAAAGTGAAATTGATATCGCACAAGTAGAGGGTTTTGTAAGACAAGTTATTGGTTGGCGAGAATACATGCGAGGGATTTATTGGGATCAAATGCCAGATTTTGCAACAAAAAATTATTTAAATAATGATACTGATTTACCTACGTGGTTTTGGGATGGTAAAGTAAAAATGAATTGCTTAAAATATTGTATAAATAACTCTTTAGACCATGCTTATGCACATCATATCCAACGCTTAATGGTAATCGGAAATTTTGCCTTATTAATTGGAGCAAAGCCAAAAGAAGCTGACGATTGGTATTTAGGAGTTTATGCTGATGCTGTAGAATGGGTTCAGATTACGAATACCAGAGGAATGAGCCAGTTTGCAGATGGTGGCTTAATAGGTTCTAAACCTTATGTTGCTTCGGCCAATTACATCAATAAAATGAGTAACTACTGCAAAGGTTGCAGTTATGATAAAGATAAAAGACACGGGGAAAACGCTTGTCCTTTTAATAGCCTTTATTGGAACTTTTACATTAAACATGAAGATAAGTTAAAGAAAAACCCTAGAATTGGGATGATGTATCGTTTGATAGAAAAAATGGACAAATCAGAAATAGAATCTATTTTAAAGCAAGCTGATAATTATTTATCAAGTTTAAACGAATTATAAAATTAAACAAACCATTATAATTTTTGTTAACGTTAAAAAAACATTTGCTCAATACATTTAAAAGATTAATAAAGTGCGGAAATTCTCTATAAGTGATATTGAAAATTTAACAGGTATAAAGGCACATACTATTAGAATTTGGGAGCAGCGATATAATTTTTCTACTCCAAAACGTACCGAAACTAATATCCGTTTTTACGATGATCAAGATCTTTGTACCTTTTTAAACGTAGCCGTTTTAAACGAAAACGGATATAAAATCAGTAAAATATCCCAAATGGATATTTTAGAAATCAATCAATTAGTTAAAAAGCTTCAGGAAGATCACTATAATATAAACGTTCAAGTTCAAATGCTATCAAATGCCATGTTAAAAATGGACGATGAGGAATTTGATGAAGTGCTAAATGGTTGTGTTTCAGATTTAGGAATGGAAAAAGCGATTTGTGAAATTGTATTTCCATTTATGAGAAAGGTTGGGTTTATGTGGCAAGTAGGTTCAATAAATGCAGCTCATGAACATTTTGCAACTCAAAAAATAGAACAAAAACTAATTCATGATACGTTTAAGTTAAATGGGAGAAAAAGCAAAAACTCCAGTCGTTTTATCTTGTTTTTACCTCCGCAAGAACACCATGAAATAGGATTACTTTTTGCTCAGTTTATAATTAAAAGCCATGGTCATCAAACGTTATACCTGGGCCAAGATTTACCTTTTGAAAGTTTAGGTGAAGTTGTTAATTATTATGAGCCTGATTTTGTTTTTACGGTGCTAACCATTGCTAATTCTGATTTGAAAATAGAAGATATTATTTTAAAAATTAGAGAAAATATTAGCGATATAAAATTGATTTTAGCAGGTGCTCAAATTTCTATTAATCCTCTTTTAGATCAGCCATATACTACTTATATTAAAAATATTCAAGAATTTATTGATCAAGTAGTAAGTCTTAACCATCCTGCCGCATAGTAATACACTAAGTATCTAAATTAAAATTTAATTAATACCATTAATTTAATGGTTTACGAAGCTATTTTTTTACTTTTGCAACCAATAAAATATTATTTTTTTAATGGATAGTTTATCTTATCTCAGTAATGCCGATTCGGCTTATATAGATTCTTTATATCAAGCCTACCAAAAAGACTCAACCTCTGTTGATTTTGGATGGCAAAAATTTTTTGAAGGTTTTGATTTTGGTCAACAATCTGAGAACAAAACATCTTCAGAAAACCTTACCTCAAGCACACCAGAACATGTTTTAAAAGAGATTAATGCGCTAAACATGATCAATGGTTACAGAGATCGTGGTCATTTATTTACCAAAACAAATCCGGTTAGAGAGCGTAGACAGTATTTTCCTGGTAAAGAGTTAGAAACTTTTGGTTTTACCGATGCCGATTTAGATACAGTTTTTAAAGCTGGTTTAGAAGTTGGTTTAGGACCGAACGCTACTTTAAGAGAAATTAGACAACTTTTAGAAGATACTTATTGCCAATCTCTAGGTATTGAATATAGATATATGCGTAATCCTATCAAACTAAAATGGTTTGAAGATCGGATGGAAAAATCTAGAAATAAGCCAGATTTTGATGTAGAAACAAAGAAAAGAATTCTTTTAAAATTGAATCAAGCTGTGGCTTTTGAAAATTTTTTGGGAACAAAATTTTTAGGACAAAAAAGATTTTCATTAGAAGGTGCAGAAGCTTTAATACCTGCTTTAGATTCTGTAATTGAAAAAGGTGCTGATTTAGGTATTGAAGAATTTGTAATAGGAATGGCTCATAGAGGTCGTTTAAACGTTTTAGCCAATATAATGGGTAAAACTTACAAAGATATATTCTCTGAATTTGATGGAAAATATAATAAAGATTTACCATTTGGTGGCGATGTAAAATACCATCTAGGTTTTTCTACCGATGTTGAAACATCGCACAATAAAAAGGTTCATTTGAGTTTGTGTACAAACCCATCTCATTTAGAAACAGTTTCTGCGGTTGTAGAGGGTATTACGCGTTCTAAAATGGATTTAAAATATGACAGCGATTACAAGCGAATTGCACCTATTTTATTACACGGAGACGCTTCTGTTGCCGGGCAAGGCATTGTTTATGAGGTTTTGCAAATGTCTAAACTAGATGCTTATTCTACCGGAGGAACTATCCACTTAGTGATTAATAACCAAATTGGTTTTACAACTAATTATAAAGACGCAAGGTCATCAACTTATTGTACTGACATTGCTAAAGTTACTTTATCGCCAGTTTTCCATGTAAATGGAGATGATGTTGAAGAATTGGTTTATGCCATTAATATGGCGATGGAATATCGCCAGCGTTTTCATAATGATGTTTTTATTGATATTTTATGTTACCGTAGATTTGGACATAATGAAGCGGATGAGCCTCGCTTTACGCAACCATTGCTTTATAAATTGATTGAAAATCATCCTAACCCTAGAGAAATTTATGTAGAAAAACTACTTTCCTCTGGTACAGTTGATAATAATTTAGCGAAGCAAATGGAAAAAGAGTTTAAAGCTCTTTTACAAGAAAGGTTAAACGAATCTAAAGAAGATAAAGGCGCTCCTTCTAATCCGGCTTTTTCTGGAGCCTGGACCGCAATGCGTTTTTCTAAACCAGAAGATTTTGAATATTCTCCAGATACTTCTGTTGACAAACAAACATTCTTAAATTTAGCTAAAAGTATTTCTACATTACCTAGCGATAAAAAATTTCTATCAAAAATTGATCGCTTATTTAAAGAGCGTTTAAAAATGGCAGAAGAAACCCATGTTTTTGATTGGGCCATGGGCGAGTTGGTTGCTTATGCTTCAGTAATTAATGATGGGAAAAGAGTAAGAATGAGTGGACAAGATGTAGAAAGAGGAACATTTTCTCATCGCCATGCTGTTGTTAAAGTAGAAGACTCTGAAGAAGAATACACACCTATATCAAATATTTCTAAAAATCAGCCTCCGTTTGAAATCTATAATTCACATCTATCAGAATACGGTGTTTTGGGTTTCGAATATGGATATGCAATGGCAAATCCTAACGCTTTAACCATTTGGGAAGCACAATTTGGAGACTTTTTTAATGGCGCACAAATTATTTTAGATCAATATATTTCTGCCGCAGAAACTAAATGGCAAAGAGCAAATGGTTTAGTAGTGTTACTTCCACATGGTTATGAAGGTCAGGGTCCAGAACATTCATCTGCAAGGATTGAGCGTTTCTTAGAACTTTGCGCAGAATTTAATATGCAAATAGTAAACTGCACAACACCAGCACAGTTTTTCCATGCTTTACGTCGCCAATTGAAAAGAGATATTCGTAAGCCGTTAATTGTTTTTTCTCCAAAAAGCTTACTAAGATTCCCAAAATGCGTTTCTCCCCTAAAAGATTTTACTGAGAATAAATTTCAGGAAGTTATAGATGACGTAAATGTAAAAGCATCAAATGTAAAACGCGTTTTAATGTCTTTTGGTAAAATATATTATGATTTATTAGAAGAGCAAGAAAAAAGTAAGAAAAAAAATATCGCCATAGTAAGGTTAGAACAAGTTTATCCTACTCCTAATGAACAATTAGATAAAATCAGAAAAAAATATAAAAATGCCGAGTTTATTTGGGTACAGGAAGAACCAGAAAATATGGGTGCTTGGCCATTTATATCAAGAATTTTTAGAAAATCTGATTTTAACTTTGATGTTATATCAAGAAAACCATCTAGCAGCCCAGCAACCGGTTTTGCAAAACAACATTTGGCAGAGCAAGCTGCAATTGTTGCAAAAGCATTTCAGATTGAAAACGTTGAACAAGTTAAAGAAGTAATAAAAAAATCAACTGTGGCAAATACACCTAAAGTCGATTAATAATATATCATATTCAAAATTTATGAGCATAGAAATAAAAGTCCCATCTGTAGGAGAATCAATCACAGAAGTTGTTTTAGCTAAATGGTTAAAAAAAGAGGGTGACCATGTAGAAATGGATGAAGTAATTGCTGAATTAGAATCTGATAAGGCAACTTTTGAATTACCTGCAGAAGCAGCTGGAACATTAAAATTAATTGCAAAGGAAGGCGATACTTTACAAATTGGCGCTGTTGTTTGCAATATTGATGGGGTTAGCTCTGATAAGGCTGAAGGCGAAAAGCCGAAGGCTGAAAACATTGATTCTGCAAAAGAAGAAAAACCAATTGATACTTCAAATTCAAAAGCAGAAAAAAAAGAAATTAAAGTTCCATCTGTTGGCGAGTCTATTACCGAAGTAACTTTAACAAAATGGTTAAAACAAGAAAGTGACTTTGTGGAAATGGATGAAGTAATTGCGGAATTAGAATCTGATAAGGCAACCTTTGAATTACCTGCAGAAAGTGCTGGTATTTTAAGTTTAGTTGCAAAAGAAGGTGATACTTTAGAAATTGGAGCTGTTGTAGCTACTATTGCAGCGGGGAAAGCGGAAAGCGTAAAGCCGAAAGCTGAAAATAGTGATCAAGGTTCAAAAGAAAAATCAACAACTTCTTATGCTGATAAATCTCCATCGCCTGCGGCAGCAAAAATTTTAGCAGAAAAAGGGATTGATGCAAAAGATGTGAAAAGCTCTGGTGTTGATGGTAGGATAACAAAAGAAGACGCGTTGAACGCTCAAAAATATGAAAGTCCAAAGTTAAAAGTTGAAAGTACAAATGTATCTAAAACTGCCGGTAGCACATCTTCTTCTTTTGTAGATGGAGCAAGAGAAGAACGTAGAGAAAAAATGACTTCTTTAAGGAAAACGATTGCTAAACGTTTAGTTACCGTAAAAAACGAAACCGCTATGTTAACTACTTTTAACGAAGTAAACATGGGTCCGGTTATGGATTTAAGAAAGAAATATAAAGATCAATTTAAAGAAAAGCATGGTGTAGGTTTAGGCTTTATGTCGTTTTTCACAAAAGCAGTAACAGAAGCTTTAAAAGATTTTCCTGCTGTTGGGGCAAGAATTGAAGGTGAAGAATTTGTATACAGCAATTTTGCTGATATTTCCATTGCAGTATCCGCACCAAAAGGATTGGTTGTTCCTGTTATCAGAAATGCAGATAGCATGACATTAGCTCAAATTGAAAAGGAAGTAATTACTTTAGCAACAAAAGCAAGAGATGGTAAATTAAGTCTGGAAGAGATGACAGGCGGAACTTTTACAATCACTAATGGTGGTGTTTTTGGTTCTATGATGTCTACTCCTATCATTAATGCACCACAATCAGCAATTTTAGGAATGCACAATATTGTGGAACGTCCAATGGCTGTAAACGGACAAGTTGTTATTCTTCCGATGATGTATTTAGCGTTATCTTATGATCATAGAGTAATTGACGGAAGAGAATCAGTAGGTTTTTTAGTTCGTGTAAAACAATTGTTAGAAGATCCATCAAGGTTATTACTAGGAGTTTAATATCAAAATAAATTTTAAAAACCTCTAATTACTTAGAGGTTTTTCTTTTTTTATCGATTTTTAAAAATGATTATTGCCACTTTAACAAAAGAATTTATTTTCAAATTTATCCGATTTGGCATAGTTGGTTTTTCAGGAATTTTTGTTGATTTTGGGACTACCTGGACGTTAAAAGAAAAATTTACAATTCACAAATACGTTGCAAATTCTTGCGGATTTCTTTTTGCTACAGTTACTAATTATTTTTTTAATAGATATTGGACTTTTCAAAGCCATGATCCAAAAGCATTTCAGCAGTTTGGTAAATTTTTCACAATAGCGTTAATAGGTTTGCTTTTCAATAATGTCATCATTTATATTTTAAATGATAAATTAAAAATCAATTTTTACCTGGCTAAGGTTTTTGCCATCATTGCAGTTTCTATTTGGAACTTTTTTGCAAACTATATTTATACTTTTGCTGCATAATGGAGAAAACAGCAATTCAAAATTTTACATATACAAAAGGTAAAAATCTATTTGCTTTTTTTCTTTGCTTAACATTTTTAATAAACTTATTTCAAGCCTATTTTACTGGCTTACACCCAGATGAAGCATATTATTGGGTTTATTCTAAATTTTTAGATTGGGGATATTTTGATCATCCACCAATGGTAGCATTATTTATTAAAGCAGGCTATGCTTTATTTCAAAATACTTTAGGCCTTAGACTTTTAACAAATGTAAGCAACTTAGGCGCTATTTTAATTCTTTATCAAATTGTAAAGAAATACACTCCAAACATTCCGTTGTTTATCATTTTGATAAGTTCAGTTTTGATGTTTCATGTTTATTCATTTATCACAACACCAGATGTTCCACTATTTTTCTTTAGTATATTATTTCTATACCTATACCAAATCTATTTAAAGGAAGACACATTTTTCTTGGCTGGAATGCTTGGATTAGCTTGTGGAGCATTAATGATGAGTAAATACCACGGCATTCTTTTAATAATTTTTATATTAATATCAAATCTTCAACTCTTTAAAAGAAAATCTTTTTATTTAGTTTTATTTTTAGGGATATTAATGTGTATGCCTCATTTATACTGGCAATATCAAAATGGTTTTCCATCCTTCTACTATCATATCATAGATCGCTCTGCAACACCTTATCGCTTTGATTATACTTCTCAATATTTCCTAGACCAACTTTTAATGATGGGCCCATTAGTTGGCTGGTTATTTTTTTATTATGGATTTAAGCAAAATACAAATCAAGATAAATTCATAAAATCTTTGAAGTTTGTTTTTTACGGAGTATTTATTTTTTTCTTTTTTAGTACATTTAAAGGAAGAGTACAAGCGCAATGGCCTTTAATAGAATTTATTGTTCTTTTTATATTAGCGTACATTTACGCAAGCAAAAACATTAATCATTTTTACAAATTTAAATGGTTATTTGGGATAAATATTTTTCTAATTATTTTAGCTCGATTTATAATTACAGGTATTATCCCTGAAGTAAATAAGATTAAATTTGCGGCAAATTTTCAGGATTATGATATTTGGGCAAATCAGCTTCAACAAGCTTCAAAAGGGAAACATGTGATTTTTAAAGATGGATTTCAAGAAGCTTCTTATTATAATTTTTATACAAACTCTTTAAAAGCTGTGGCTTATAATTCTATTAATTATAGGCAAACGCAGTACGATCTTTGGCCGCTAGAAAATGAAATACAGGGGAAAAATGTTTACTTAATTGAGGATGGGAAAGCTGATGCTACCAGCCAAAAGTCGGTAGAAACTAGTAAAGGTTTTTCTCATCTTACTTTGATTGATAAAGTAAGATTTTATCCAAAAATTTATTTTAATCCTATAAATTTTCCAAAAAATTGGAATAAAAACGAAACAAAATCTATTACTTTTACTTTAAAAAATCCTTATTCAAAAGCTATCTCTTTTTCTGACGATGGTGAGAAATGGAAATGCAGTTTTCAATACGGTTTTATGAAAGATGGAGAAATTTTAAAACTTCTACCGTTTTCCAAATCGCTAAAAAAAATAAATTTAAAAGCCAATGAGACAAAGGTTTTAAATTTAAATATCACCTCTCCTAATTTATCAGGAGATTTTAAATTATTTTTATCCATAAAAACCGAACCTTTTGCTGGAACAAGAAATAGTAAAATGATTTCGCTGAACGTAAAATAAACATGAATTTTAAAAAACTAGGCTTTTTAATTTTATCATTATTAGCTACCAATACATTTATATTAAAAGCACAAACTATTGAAGGTAACCTTAATTACTTTGGCTTTATGGATAATAGAGAATATGCCAGATCTTTTAGGTTCTCACAAACCATTTTTGGAAATCGCATTTCTCCAGAAATTGGTCTCAAATTAGATAGTTTTAACAGATTTAGAGTAGGTTTTAATGCGTTGTATGAATTTGGATCTCAAAAAAATACATTTATAGATAAAATTGATCCTGTAATTTATTATGAACATGAAAAAAATAATTGGAGATTTTTTATTGGCTCATTTCCTCGTTTAAATTTGGTTGATAATTATCCTAGAGGACTAATAAGAGATACTTTAAATTATTATCGACCTAATATTGAAGGAATGCTGGTTAAATATCAAACTAAAAAATTTAAAGAAACAGTTTGGTTAGATTGGACAAGTAGGCAAACTGCTAATGACAAAGAAACATTCCTTTTCGGATTTTCTGGTAAATACCAACCTGGTATTTTCTTTTTCTCACATTATGCATTTATGTTTCATAATGCAGGTGCAGGAATTCCTATCCCTGGAGATTTTTTACAAGACAATGGTGGTTTACAAGCAGAATTAGGAATAGATTTATCTAAAAAAACATTTCTGGATTCTTTAACCTTAAGTGGTGGTGTAATGTTTTCTATAGAAAGAACTAGGGCAATTTCTTCTTCATTTAATAAACCCGCGGGCTTTATTTCAAATTTCTATGCATCATACAAAAAGTTCAGTCTTCAAAATACTTTTTATACGGGCCAAGGTCATCATATTATTTATGGCGATTCTTTTTACACATCAAAAAGTTATGATAGAATTGATTTAGGTTATACACCTATAAAATACAAGAATTTAGAAGGTAAATTTGTATTTAGCTACCACATTGTTGATGGCGCTTTAGATAATCAACAAGCTTTCTTTTTGCGTTATAATATATCTGGAAAGAAAGAATTAAAGAAAAAGCAATAATTTACTTTTTTATGTGCTTAACAATTTTATCGTAAAGCTCTTCTGGCTTAAATGGCTTTAGTTGATAATCAATCATACCGTTTTCATTAATTTCCCCAATATCATCTTTCAAAATAGATGCAGTAAGCGCTATAATTGGCAAATCGTAAAAGTACTTATCCTTATTTTCTCTCAATTTTTTAACAGTTTCATACCCAGATAAATCTGGCATATGAACATCCATTAAAACCAAATCAAAATCTTTAGATTGTAATAATTCTATCGCTTGGTAACCACTATCAGCAGAAACAACTTCTAAACCAAACTTAGCTAAAACTCTTTTAGCTAATAATCTATTTATTTCATTATCATCAACTACAAGAATCTTTGCTTCTAATTTTTTATGAACTTGGCTCTCAACAATATCGGTATCAACAAAATTGTTAAATCTTAAATCAAATTCAAAAGTTGTACCCCTACCTAACTCGCTAATTACTTTTATTGAGCCGTTGTAAAGTTCAATTAGTTTTTTAGTTATTGAGAGACCCAACCCAGAACCGCCATATTTTCTAGTTGTATTAGTTGCCGCTTGAGTAAAAGATTCAAATATATAATCAAATTTGTCTTCTGGTATACCAATACCAGTATCAATAACTTCAAATTTTAGTCGAGAATAATGATTATCTACACTTATTAAAGTAACAACAACCTCAACAAATCCAGCTTCAGTAAATTTTATGGCATTATTAATTAGATTGATTAAAATTTGATAGAGCCTTGTTTTATCACCCCTTACTAAATTAGGTATATTTGCATCAACTTTATATTTCAATTCGATTCCTTTTTCTTTAATCTTAAAGCTTAACGAATCTGCAATATCTTTTATTAATTCATAAATGGATAACCTTTTGTTTTCTAATTCCATTTTACCCACCTCAATTTTAGAAAAATCTAGAATATCATTAATCAAGTTTAAAAGGTTATCAGAAGAAAATTTAAGAAGTTTAATGCTTTGCTTTTGAT
>JBBRYE010000067.1:0-18697 GCA_038237895.1 Sphingobacteriales bacterium
AAATTGCGGTTTTTTGATCAGCAGTAAGAGAAAGATTAGTTGCCATCATCTCTGTTGCTTTGGTAGCTCTTTCTTCTGCAGTTTTCTTTTGAGCAAATGTAGCACCGGTAACGGCTACAAAAAATGCAATACTTAAAATTAGTTTTTTCATTTCGTTTAAAATTTATAATGGTTAAGAGTTACAATTATACAAAAGGTTTAATAGCCCAAAACTAATTTTTATCATTATTTAATTGGCTAATGGATTTTTGCATTTGAGCCATCATATTAGTCAAGCTTTCCATAGTAGGCTCTGGTGTTGGCTGTGGTAATTCTGTAGAAATAAAAGCTTTAGCTTTCCAAATCTCTACTATATCATCTGCTGCAACAAAATAAGGCTCATAAATGGTATTATCAGAAACTAATTTAAGCCCTTTGTCGGCTTTAAGTTTAGATCCCATTCTTTTATAAACAACACCATCATTTTTACTTACTACAACGGCGGTTTCTCCAATTTTTAAATCATTCCAGTTTTCTACATATTCAGAAATAATAATTGCACCAGATGGAAGTGGCAACATAGAATCTCCTTTAATTTCAAATGCTCTAAATGTGCCATTTTTAAAAATTGGGATAGAAAACTTGGGTAATGCACCTACAAATTCAGGGTCGCCATAGCCATTTAAATAACCAGCGCTAGCTTTAACTGGCACCAGTTCTATATTTTCATTGTCATCTTTATCAACTGTAATACTCAACACCCTTACGTTGTTATTATTATTTGATGGCTTTTGTTGCCATTTATCATTGATAACTTCATTAATCAATTCATCTATACTCAACTCAAAATAAACCGCAAATTTCTTTAATAGATCATATTTAGGCTCTGCTCGCTCTTCTTCATAAGCTCCAACCAATGATCTTTTAATTTCCATGGCATCAGCAAATTGTTGTTGCGTTAAACCATTTTTCTTTCTTAAATATTTAATATTATCTGATATTTTTCCCATCTCAAAAAAATAAATTTGTTATTACTAAAATTATTAGTATTTTTATGCCAATAAAATTAGTAAAAAATATTGGATTATTAAAATCAATTTTTTAAAGAGTTAATAAATCTATTTAAAGGAGATACAATCATGAAAAAATTAGAAAACAAAAGATTCGTTTTTATAATTACAGATAGGAATAGAAACAATATACATGTTGGTTTAAGTAGTAACCTTATTAAAACGATGGATTTTTATAGGATGATGCCTAATCTATTTTTTGATGCAGGAAAGCAATTAACAAACTTAGTTTACTTTGAAGAGTTAAACTCAGAAAATACGGCTGAAATGAGATTTAAAACCATTAATAGATTTACTAGAACACAAAAAGAAAAAATTATAAAATCTGTAAATTCAGATTGGATGGATTTAACAAATGCATTAAAATATGAAGGCGTAAATAAAAGAATAAATATACCCCAAACGCTACTAAGTTTTGCTTCTTAGGATAATGGAATCATCTTCTAGGATATTTATTTATAATTAAAGCTATTTAAGTTTAAAATAAATATTCAATAATTTCTGTAAAGTACATTTTTGTTTTAATTTGCATTGCTAAACTAAAATGAACTTAACGTATCTCTCTAATGAAACTACTTTTTAAAGTAATTTTAATTACTGCTGGTTTCATCTTTCTCATTAACAAAACACAAGCTCAAAACATCTCTAACGAGGGTAATGAATTTTGGGTTTGTTTTCCTGATCATGTTCCTGCTAACAATTCTTTAGCTACAATGTCTGTTTTTATTACTTCTAAAAGTAATTCTAGCGGAGTGGTAAGTTGTGGTACATCTATTCAGCCTTTTTCGGTTATTGCTAATAAAGTAACAGAGGTTTTGGTTCCTCGTTCAAATTCTTTTATTGGTACCGGAACAGGAATCTCTCCAAATAAAGGAATTAAAATAATTACCAATACCGGGCAGCCTAATATTGTAGTTTATGCCCACGTTTTTGCTGGAGCAAGATCTGCTGCAACATTAGTTTTACCTTATCAGGCTTTAGGTAAAAAGCATTATGCGGTATCTTATGATCAAAAAGCACCTAACAACTCAGGTACGTTTTCTCAGTTAAATGTTGTAGCTGTAGATGCAAATACTACTATAAATATCACTCCTGTAATAGCTGGTGTTAAGCAAACTAAATTTTCTGTTACTTTAAACAATATTGGTGATGTTTACCAATATCAAAATGTAAGTGATATTACTGGAAGTTTAGTTGAAGTAGATTCGGTTTTATCTAATTGTAAAAGAATTGCAGCTTTTTCTGGAAGTTCTGCTTTAGTAATTGGTACCACAAGTTGTAATGCTTTGGTAGGTAATATAAGTTTAGATCCCTTGTTTCAACAGCTTTATCCAATAGATAGTTGGGGGTTTACCTACCCAATAATTCCATTTTATGATAGAAATACAGGTAGTTTATTTAGGGTAATAGCTGCAGAAGATGGCACTATAGTGAGCATAAATGGTACTGCTGTTAATTTAAATGCTGGAGATTTTTACTCTTCACCCGCAATAAACACAGTTTCTTTAATAAAATCTAATAAACGTATTTCGGTTGCTCAGTTTGCTTTATCACAGCAATGTTCTGATAGTAGAAATTCTGCTGGCGGTAGTTCTATAGTGGGCGATCCTGATATGGTGATTTTAAATCCTTTAGAGTATAGTATTGATAAAATTACTTTATATTCTTCTAGTAAATTAGCGATTTCAGAACAGTATTTAAATGTAATTATCCCCAGTTTAAAAGTAGGTAGTTTTAAAATTAACAATCTTGATTTTAGCCCAAGTTTTAGCCCTGTACCTAATTCGCCAGAATATTCTTATGCTCAAATTTTTTTAAATGCAATTGGAGGTTCTAATTTTAGTTTGGCAGCTGATACCGGTTTTAACGCAACAGCGTATGGTTTTGGACTGGTAGAATCTTATGCATATTCTGCAGGAACAAGTTTAGCATCTACAACTACCGTTAATGCTTTAAAAAGCAGTACCAACCAAATCATTAAGATTGCCTGTGTAAATGATGCATTCGATTTTAGACTTTTACTCCCTTACATTCCATCAAAATTAGTTTGGCAATTAGATGCTACAAGTACTCCTATTACCCAAAATAACCCTACTTATAACATTGTAATTCAGAACAATAAATCTTTATATGAATTTAAACTCCCAGCTCAGAAAATTTTTTCTACCAGTGGTAATAAGCTCATTAAAATTACATCAACTTTGCCTGTAAATTCTAATGTTTGTTCTACTACAGATGAAGAGATTATTAATTTTAACTTAGAAGTTGCAGATTTACCTGTCGCTGAGTTTACCGCTAAAGATAAGGTTTGTATTAATTTGCCTTTACAATTCACTTATGTAGAGAAAAATATTGGTGAGGCAGTTACTAAATGGACTTATGATTTTGGTGACGGTACAATTTCTAACGTGAAAGACCCTAGCCATATTTTTACTAAAACAGGAATCTATAAAGTTAAACTGAGTTTAGAAAGTAAAATAGGATGTGCATCATTAGTATTTGAAAAAAGCATCTCGGTAATTGATCCTTTTAACCCATCATTTGAAACTCAAAGTGCTTTGTGTGTAAATAGCAGTATAAAATTTGCAGATTTAACTACCAGTTTAGATGGTTTTTCATCATGGCAATGGGATTTTGGAGATGGTGGAAATAGTACTTTACAAAACCCAAATCATATTTTTGTTAAAAGCGGAAACTATAATGTAAAACTTACAGTAATATCTGCAACTGGCTGTAGATCATCCGTTACCAAAACAATTAAAATAAGTGATTTAGCAGAAATCGATTTTTTAGATCCAGGTTCTTGTATCAATGATTTAGTACAATTTAATGGTTTAGTTAAAACTGGTAACGTAGTTTCATGGCTCTGGGATTATGGGGATGGCACTAATGATCCTATTGAAAAAATAAAGCAAAATACTAAACATCAATATTTAAGTACAGGTACATATATTGTTAAATTACAAGCTGTTTCGGTAGAAGGCTGTATAACTACTTTAACTAAAACCATCACCATAAGCGGTTCTAACCCTAAAGTTTTATTTGATGTTTTGGATAAAGATAATTTGTGTAGTAATACTGCGGTTAATTTCAAAAATAATTCTTCTATAGTTTTTGGTAACATCGTTAAGCTAGAGATTATTTACCAATATAGTACAACAGGCACTCAAGTTATTTTTACCGATAATAATCCTACTACAGGTAAAATTTACACTAATAAATATCCAAATGCCGCAGTTGATAAAAATTATCAGGTCGTTTTTAGAGCTTATTCTGGTAATCAGTGTTTTCAAGAAAGCGCACCTGTAAGCATTACTGTTCATGGTAGTCCGGTTGTGGTGTTTGATAATGTGCCACCCGTTTGTTTAAATATTCCTAAATTTTTATTAACGGCAGCTAAAGAAACTACTGGCATTGCAGGTACTGGTAAATTAGTAGGTAAAGGAGTGGTTGGTAATTATTTTGATCCTGCAGTAGCGGGTGTTGGCAGCCATGTCATTACTTTTACTTTTACATCAAATTATGGTTGCCAAGAACAAATTTCTAGAACTATAGTGGTAAGCGATTTACCAACTGTAGATGCTGGAAAAGATTTAGACATTTTATTAGCTGGCGAAAAAAAGATAGAAGCCAAAGCAACCGGTAATGCCCTAAAATATAAATGGATACCAGCTATTGGTTTAAGTAATGACAGCATTCTAAATCCTATAGCATCGCCAAAAGAAACTACTAAATATATTTTAGTGGTAACCTCTAAAGAAGGATGCATCATTACAGATGAAGTTTTAGTAACGGTTCATATTGATCCCTTTATTCCAAATGTTTTTTCTCCTAATGGCGATGGGATTAATGATACCTGGGTAATAAAATATTTAGAAACTTTTGTAAATGCATCTATCAAAATCTATAATAGATTTGGGCAACAGGTTTTTACTGCACAACAATATAACACACCCTGGGACGGAAAATTAAATAATGTTGATATGCCAGTTGGGGTATATTATTTTATTATTGAACCCAATAATGGAAGAGACAGATATACGGGATCCATCACTTTATTAAGGTAACAATGAAGCTTAAATTCTATATATCGATATTATTATCCGCAATAACCTTTACCAGTTTTGCGCAACAAAGGCCGCATTATACCCAATATTTGCAAAATATGGATATCATTAATCCAGCCGTTACCGGGATGTTTAAAGCCGTAACCGTAAAAGCAGGTTTCAGAAACCAATGGGTTGGAATAACGGATGCACCAAAAACCAGTTATTTTACCGTACACATGCCATTAAATTTAGATGGAAGTATTTTAACGGCAGGATCTGCAAATTATGGCGTTGAAGAACCATACACCCGTTCAGAAAAAGATTCATACGAATCTTCTGAAAGTCACCACGGAATAGGTTTTACTGCATTAAACGATAAATCCGGACCTATTAATAGAACTACGCTAAACTTAACCTATGCCTATCATATTATGCTAGGCGACATTGCAAATTTATCTATTGGGGCAGGAGGAGGAGTGAGTAGAATTGGATTGAATACAAGCGTATTAAATTTTGAAGACCCAAACGATCCTGTTGTAGCCCAAGGACAAGAAATTAATTGGTCGCCTGATGTAAATTTAGGATTTTATCTGTACGGAAATCAATTTTACTTTGGTGGATCTGTACAGCAAGTGGTGAAAGAAAAACTAACTTTTGGTGATAACTTTGGACAAGGTTCTGAAATTCCACATTTCTTTTTAACAGCAGGATATACGGTTTGGTTAGGAGAGGATATTGCATTAACGCCCTCTGTGATGTTAAAATATGTAAACCCCGCACCAAAAGCTTTCGACTTTAATTTTAAAGCTGCTTTTAGAAATAACTTTTGGTTAGGAGGTTCTTACCGTACCAAAGATGCTTATGCCGTTTTAGCTGGCTTTACCATTAGTAAAACTATGGATGCTGGATACTCTTTTGATAAAACCATTTCTCCTTTAAAAAATATCAATTCTGGTACACATGAGTTTGTGTTGGGTTTTAAGTTTTAGGATGGATTTATTTGAGGGAATTTGATGGTATTATATATTTATAAGTTACAGGTAATACTAAGAACGACCGAAGTACTAAATTAAAGTTGTCCGACACTTGCGATTTGTTACCTAATTAGCTAACTTTGTTTTGTGCAAGAAAAATACATTCGGGAAATATTTTATTATAAGGATTACTATCTCGACTTCTTTGAAACACTGAAGCCAGAGGTTAAGAAGAAAATGAACTGGACATTACAGATCATTTCTACCATCGACCGAGTTCCGAAGAAATATTTTGACCATATGACGGGTTCATCAGGAATCTTTGAAATCCGTGTAGAAGTTGGCTCTGACATTTTCAGAGTTTTTTCATTCTTCGACAAAGGGAAATTGATAATTCTCTTGAATGGTTTTATGAAGAAAACTCAAAAGACTCCAAAAAACGAACTTGAACTTGCAGAAAAACTTAAAAAACAATATTTCGATGAAATCAAAGATTCATGAATTCCTTAATTTTAAATAACACAAAATGAATAAAAAAACAAATAATAATCTGACTTCCTTTACCGACCATTTGGACGAACAGTATGGAAAAGTAGGAACAAACACTAGAGAAGCTTATGAACAAGGTTTTGAAGCTTTTAAATTAGGTGTTATGATTCAAGAACTTCGTAAAGAACAAGGTTTGACACAGGAACAATTGGCTGAAAAATGTGGAACTACAAAGACTTATATTTCCAGAATTGAAAACAACGCAAGCGACATCCGACTTTCGACTTTGATGAGGATTGTTCGTGAAGGCTTGGGCGGACATCTTAGACTTAGCGTAGGTATTTAAAAATGGCAAACAGCACTACCTAAAACAGCAAATTTGTTCAAAAATGGCCGACGTTGGTTTAAGTAAGTTTAGTGCTTTTTTACTTACTTTAATGCAAGCTGTCAATGGTTCTGCAAGCAATGCCATCTCTGCGCAAATTTTCAAACCGTTACCTGCAACCCTAAAAAATAGTGCAACCACAACATACGAAAACATTAAATGCAAGTAGATTTCATTGGACACGGACTTAATACAAAAAACAAGTTGAATGTAGGCGACCAGCTAGCAACTTCATTTGCTAGCAATCATTTTGACAGTTTTATCGGTTTTGTCGCTTTTGCTGCTGTTTCGGGAGTGAACAAATTATTACCTTCATTATTAAAAGCTCAAACTAAATATAAAAAACTTGTTTTCTTCGTTGGTGTTGACAATAAAGGGACATCTAAGGAAGCACTTGAAATGCTTTTAGAAAAGAATATCGAAACTTACATTTATCATAAGAACGAAGAACACATAACTTATCATCCAAAACTTTTTTTATTCGAAGGTGAAAGACACTCTCGGGTAATTATTGGCTCATCTAATCTTACGTATTCGGGTTTCTTAAATAACATTGAAGCCTCTATTCAACTTGACTTTAAAACTAGTACAGACAAGCAAGGAAGTAAACTTTTGAAAGAAGTAAAAAGCTACTTTAGAAATCTAATTGACCTTACGGATAACAGCATTTTCAAACTTGACAAAGACTTAATTGAAACATATGAAAATAAAGGACTTTTGTATTCTCAAATCAGAACAGGAAAAGGAACTACCGAAGAACAACCAAACGACGGTGAAAACCAAAAGGAAAAATCTGTTACTGTTCCATTTTACACAAACGACTTTGGTGATGGACAAGAACCAACTGAACGTTCAATTTATGAAAAGAAAGTTAATGTAACGGCTAAGGATTATGAAGTATTTCCCCTTTTTCTTGAACGTTATAAAATTTATAAAAGACATGTAAGAACTTCGGGAGTTGTTTACAAAGAAACTAAAGTTCCAGAAGAAATGGAGTTGTTAGTTTGGTATCAAAGAATGAAAGAACTTATTAAACACAGCGTTTTACCAGATGACCTTGCAATGCAGCTTATCGATGCAGAATTTCCAATTGAAAACGGATGGATAAATACTCAAAGAATGTGGTGGGATGTAAAATTCCAAAAGCTATTAGATTTTAAAGAAAAAGAGCAAAAGCATTTAGACTATACATATGTTTTACAAACAAAAATTCTAGATAGCCCATATTTAGAATTAGGAAGATGGATTGCTCAACAAAAACAGAGAAGAAAAGGGCAAAACGGTTCTACTTGGACAGATTACGAAGAAGAAAAAATGCAGTCCATAAATTATATGTGGGAGGTTCCTGACTTTAGCGAGTATGCTAATAAACCTAAAGATGATGAGTGGACAGAAAGATTAGTAGAACTTGAAGAATATTATAGTGACAAAAACAACTATAAGTCAATCCCCCACCAAAAATATAAATTAGGAAAGTGGTTAAACGATCAAATTACATTAAAACTTAACCGCGACAGAGGGAATGTCAAGAAGATTTTACACCCAATAAGAGAAGCGATGCTCGGCGATTTATTATTGATAAATGGCGTTGAATGGAAATGGCAAGAACAAAAAGAAAGAGAAGCAATAGTCAATGGATTAGCGAAATGGAAGAAATGGAAAGAGTGGCAAAAAACGGTTTTAGGATTACAACTTACAGAAGAACAAAAAATATATAATAAAATAAGTCAAGACTGGGTTTCTCAAACAAGATATAAGACCAAAAAATGGGAAGCATGGAAAATAGATTTGTTAGTTAAAGCAGGTTTCCCAATTCCCAATAATGAGAATACTAGCAAAGAACAATAGAAGGGCAGCTATAACAGCAAATTTGTTCAAAAATGGCCGACGGTGGTTTAAGTAAGTTTAGTGCTTTTTTACTTACTTTAATGCAAGCTGACAATGGTTCTGCAAGTAATGCCATTTCTGCACAAATTTTCAAACCGTTAAAATATATATAACAGATACTATTTATCATGAATAAAATATTAACATTAAATCTAAATCATGAAACTATTGAAATAGCAAAAAAATGTGCTTCAAATAATGGGATGAGTTTATCACAATTAATTGAAAACTATCTTAAATCTTTGACAACTGAAAAATTGTTAAATAACAATTTGGAGATTTCATTATACATCAAAAATATTTCCTCATCAATACATATTTCTGTCGATTATGATTACAAAAAAGATAGGGCAGATTTTTTGCAGAATAAACACAGGTAAATATTTTTTCAAAATCTAAAACTCTCCAAAAATCAAGAAAATCTTTTCATCTCCGCCTGTTATTAATGAAGGCTGTAATAGTTATGAAGAATTGGAGTGAAAGAATTTAAAGGAAAAATAACAAATGGCCAAAAAGGGTTTTGCAAAATGGGGGCGCAAGCGCTAAACTAAATATTTGTACTTCTTTAAAGCACTTTTTCAATCGCAAAAATATTAGCTGTAAGTATTGCGAAAAAATCAACTGACAATTAAACCATTTGATTTAAACTATAGTCTTATCATAAAATAAGGTTTATATGAAACAGACAATTTACTTATCAATTCTTTTTTTGACACTCATTTTTGTTAGCTGTAAGAAATCAGAAACAACATCAACTCCTCCTAATCCAACACCCCAATTATCGATTTTATTAGACAGTACTATTATCCCTAGTTCTACGGATGCTAACATCAATACCTATAATGATAATCATTATGTTTATTTTAAACGTGACGTAACTCCTAACAATAAATTATGTGTGTTTTTACCAGGTTCAGGTGCAAAACCCGAAAATTATAAACTATTTGTTCAAAAAGCAGCAAAAATGGGTTATCATTCTGTTGGTTTAATGTACCCAAACCCAACAGGAATTTACAATAATGGTGCTTGCGAAACCAGCCCAGATGCAGACTGTTTTTATAAGTTAAGATTAGAAACTTTGAAAGGAACCGATGTTAGTAGTTTAATTTCTGTAAATTTTTCAAATTCAATAATTAATAGACTTTCTAAATTATTACTAACCTTAAACGCTAAATATCCAAGTGATAATTGGGGGCAATATCTGCAAACAAATGGAGAATTAAATTGGACAAAAATTGTTTTTGCAGGGCATTCGCAAGGTGCGGGACATAGTGTATTTATTACAAAGTTTTATCCAATTATAAAGGCAATCATGTTAAGTAATAAAGATTTTAATACTACAACAAATTTACCTGCAAATTGGTACACATTGCCTAATGTACAAGCGATTAACAATGTTTATGGTTTTACTCACAGCAATGATGAATTTGCTGACCAACAAATAGTGTGGAATAATCTTCAATTATCTTCTTTTGGAGCAATTGTAAATATAGATAATGCTGTTATACCGTTTAGTATGACTCATAGACTTACAACTAATGCTACGCCAGCTCAGCTTTGGGGAACGGTTATTGGTGCTCATTCAAGTGTTGCGGCTGATGCTTATACACCAAAAGATATCAGTGGCAAACCTATATTTGACAAGGTTTGGGAGTACCTTTTACAATAATTAAAATTTAAAAAATAAAATTTAGAAAAATTTAAAGATTACAATCTGGAGATTTCATTCTACGTTAAAAGTATTTACTCACCAATTCATATTCCTGTTGATTATGATTTTAAAAAGTATAGAGCGGATTATTTACAAAATAAATATAAATGAAGATTTAGTTCAATAATCCAATTCCCACCCTTAAATAATCATGAAAATCAATTAATCCACGCCTGTTATTCGGGCAGGCTGTAAATCAAGATTCAGACAATTTTCTAATCAAATCCCTTTCAAAATTTCCTCCATTACATCCAAACCTTCATCAATATGCTGTTTTTCCATAATTAAAGCGGGTCTAAAACGTATAGTATGATTACCACAGCCTAAAAACATTACTCCATGTTCTATTCCTTTTGTTACAAAATCATCTCTCATTTCTTTTGAGGGAAAATCAAAAGCAGTTAATAAACCCTTACCTCTAACATTACATACTCTCTCATCTTTATGAGAAATTTTCAATAGTTTCTCTTGCAAATAAGCACCAACTTTAGCTGCGTTATTGCATAGATTATCTTCTTCTATAATTTCCAAAATTTTTGAACAACGAACCATGTCAACTAGGTTTCCGCCCCAAGTTGAGTTTAAACGAGATGATACATGAAAAACATTATCTTCTATTTCATCTAATTTAGGTCCTGCTAAAATGCCACAAACCTGCATTTTTTTTCCAAATGCGATGATATCTGGTCTGGCTTTTTCTCCAAAATTTTGATGACACCAAAATTTTCCGCTCAAACCCACTCCAGTTTGCACTTCATCATAAATTAATAATGCATCATTTTCATCACAAATAATTCTCAATTGTTCTAAAAACTCTTGCCTTACGTGGTTATCACCACCTTCAGATTGTATGGTTTCTAAAATGATAGCGCATATTTCATCTTTATTATCGGCGAAAGCCATTTTAATTTGAGCAATCGATAATGCTTCTCTTCTTAAAAGATCTTCATGATTTTCTTTAGTAATGGGGAAATGAATCTTCGGAAAAGAAACTCTTGGCCAATCAAATTGAGCAAACCATTTAGTTTTATTAGGTACAGTATTGGTTAAACTCATGGTATAACCAGTTCTGCCGTGAAAAGCCTGTTCAAAATGTAACACCTTATGTCCTTTTTCTTTTTGATAACCCTTGGCAAAATTTTTCTGAACTTTCCAATCCATTGCAGCTTTAAGCGCATTTTCAATAGCTAAGCCACCACCTGCAACAAAAAAAGCATGTTGCAAATAATCAGGAATACCAACTTTAGAAAAAGTAGCAACAAACTGGGCATATTGGGTAGTGTATATATCAGAATTGGATGGGTTAGCCATTGCAGCTAAAAAAAGATTCTTTTTAAACTCTTCATCTTCCATCATTTTTGGGTGATTATAACCCAAAGGAACTGAAGCAAAACAGGTAAAAAAGTCTAAAAGTGTGCGGTTATATTTAGAGTCGACTATGTGTACTCCGTTACTTTTTTCTAAATCAAAAGTAAGGTCGTAACCATCTGTTAATAAATGTTTGGAAAGTGTTTTTTTTACATCTTGTGGCGACACGAAAAGTTTGTACATAAGAAATTGGCTTTGTTTCAAATTTAACGAAAAGCCCCTACAATAACAAGAAATGCAGTATTATGAAAATATGGGTTTAAACTGTTTAAACTAATATTTTAATTATTAGTTTTAAAATTAGGTTTTTAAAGCTCGCAACATTTCTCTTTTTCCAGCTGCACCAGGTGCTTTTTCTACCTTCATTCCTAAGCTTTTCATGATGCGTTTTAAATCGCCAGTAATGGCATAAGTAACAAAAATGCCTCCTGTTTTTAAAAACGAAACAATGTGTGTAATAAATTCTTTAGTCCAAAGCTCTGGCTGATTATTGGATGCGAAAGCGTCAAAATAAATGACATCAAATTTTGATTTCGTATTAAAATTTAAAGCATCTTGAACGGCTATGTTCAATTTACAAAAATCGTTTAATTGAATGGTGGAATTTTGAGCTTTATAATAGTTTTCGCTAAAAATATTCCATGTGTTTGGAGAAACTACAGTTTTATAATCTGTTTGCTCAATTAACTCAGCAGAAAGCGGATAAGCCTCAATTCCAACATAATCTAGTTTTATTTCTTTTCCGGTACAAAAATCATGAGTTAACAAATAATTTAAACCAGTACCAAAACCAACTTCTAAAATTGCAACCTCATCAATTACTTTATCTGCTAAATAATAACGAAGCCCGGAGTTTAAAAATACATGGTTACTTTCTTGTAAAGCCCCATTTTTGCTGTGGTAATTCTCTTTAACTAGCGGGCTATAAATGGTTTTAGAACCATCTGCAGTAGTAACAACCGAAAAAATTATGGGTTCGGGCATTTTAAGATATATTTTCAAGTGTTGAACAACAAACAAAGATGCTTGTTTAAAATTTATTGTTAATTAGTAATGATTTTTAAAATTTGATTTTTAACCTGGATAAGGGCGTTAAAGATAGAAATAACATCTTTTTTGCCTTAAGGCGAATTGTAGATAGCAAAAATAATTAATGATTTGCCAGCTGGCGGATAAAATGCCCAATTAATTAATGTCGATAAATTTATATTTAAAACAACAATTATTTTAATAAACTTTAGTACCTCTAGTTACCCACTTAGACCATTTTTTATTATAAGTATGTATTTCTGAGGTTTGCACACCGCTAGATTTATAGACAGGATTTCCTTCATTTACCCATTCAAAAATGCCACCGTAAAAATTATGGACATTTTTGTACCCGTCTTTCAAAAGCTTTTCTCCAATTTTTTCACTTCTATAACCCACAGAACAATAAACAACAATGGGCGCATCTTTAGGGATATCATAAACCTTACGCATGTCAAACCAAATATATCCTACGTTTCTGGCATTTTTAAGATGGCTAACATCAAATTCTTCTTTTTCTCTACTGTCTAGCAAGTAAACATTTTTAATTTGCTTTAGAGAATCTACAGAAATAAGAGGGACGCTATGATCATAAAGATCATCTAGCATATCTTTATATTCTGGATCTTTTATCTGAGAAAAAGCTGCAAAAGGAGAGAGTAGAAGAATTAAAGTCCAGATTTTTTTAAACATATTTTTTAAACGCATTAAGAGTTAAATTTGTTATAATTATAATTAAAAGACAAATTTATTATCCATTTAATGCAATTAAATTTTAATAAACAAAAAATTTATAGGAAAAGTATATAAAAATTAGAAAATTATAAAGTTAAGGTAACAGCAGCAACTAATTGCTTTAAACTTATTGTATCAATGTTTTCTAATTGTGGGATTTTTGCAATTACTTTAATGCCCGTCATTTTAACAATGATGTTTTGTGTAGATAAATTTTCATCACCATTAAAAATAATCCCTTTAATTTTGATGTTTCTATTTCGTAGAGCCTCAATTGAAAGCAAAGTGTGGTTTATGCTGCCTAAATAGTTTTTAGAAACTAAGATTACTTCAACATCTAGTTTTTTAATTAAATCGATGATTAAAATTTCATCATTTAAAGGAACCATTAAACCGCCTGCACCTTCAATTATCAAATTATTTTCTGTTTTCGGAATGATGAATTTATCTAAATCTATTTTTACCCCATCTAAATTTGCACTATGATGTGGAGAAAAAGGTTGTGATAAACGATAAGTTTCTGGATGAAAAACTGTTTTTGCATTGCTAATCAGGTTTTTTACTTTGATGGTGTCAGAGTTATCCAAATCACCAGATTGAATGGGTTTCCAATAATCTGCCTTTAGTTTTTCAACCAAAAAAGCAGAAACCATTGTTTTTCCAATCTCTGTCCCAATACCAGTTACAAAATAGGTTTTACTCATTTTAATTTATTATAGATTCTAAAAGATGTTTGATTTCAGTTTTGGTATTGTAAGCATGAAGGCAAATCCGCAATCTTTCTTTTCCCTCTGCAACCGTTGGACTTAGTATTGCTTTCACATCAAATCCTTTAGCTAATAGTTTGTTAGATAGAATTTTACATTGGTCATTTCCAGTAATAATTAAAGACTGAATTGCTGAATGGCTTTCAATAAATTTATCTGAATAATTGATTTTTATTGAGTTAAAATAAGAAATATTAGATTGAATTTCTTTAATATGGAGGCCAATCTTTAAACTTTGATAGGCCATTTTTATAGTTGCTAAACTATGAAAAGGAAGTGCGGTAGTGTAAATGAAAGACCTTGCAAAGTTGACTAAGTAAGAACGCAAAACTTTGCTCCCTAAAACAATTGCTCCATGGCAGCCCAAAGCTTTCCCGAATGTGTGTATGCGGGCAAAAACCACATTTTCTAAACCCAATTGCTGCACTAATCCTAAGCCATCATTACCAATTATGCCTAAAGCATGTGCTTCATCAACAATTAAATTGGCTTTAAATTTTTTGGCTAAAGCCGAGATTTCTTTTAGTGGTGCATTATCGCCATCCATAGAAAAAACACTTTCAGTAATAATAAAGATGTTTCCTTTAGCATTTTTAAGTTTTTCGGCTAAAGAGTCCAGATCGTTATGTTTAAAAATATAGCGATTTGCATTGCTTAATCTAGCTCCATCAATTAATGAGGCATGTAAAAGTTCATCACAAATTAAAGTATCCCCACGTTGCGCAATTGAAGAAAGTAATCCAACATTAGCATCATAACCAGAATTAAATATTAATCCAGCTTCAGCATTGTGGGTTTTTGCTATTTCAGTTTCTAAATCCTCGGCGTAAGCCAAATTACCAGAAAGTAGCCTGGAACCTGTAGAGCCTAATAAATAATCAGGATATTTTTTTAGCTCATCGTCTATTTTAGCTTTTAAATCAACATTTCTGGCATAGCCTAAATAATCATTAGAAGAAAAATCTACTAATGAATGGTTACCATGTTTTAATACACGTAATGAATTTTTCTGTATCCTTTGGGTTAATTTATCTGTTAAAAAGCTATCCAATTTGATGAAATTAATCTAAAATTCGGCGTTTTTTGGAAATCTTGGAAAAGGAATTACATCTCTAATATTGGTCATTCCGGTTACAAAAAGAACTAATCTTTCAAATCCTAAACCAAAACCAGCATGAGGTGCAGTTCCAAACCTACGGGTATCTAAATACCAATAAAGCTCGTCTTGAGGAATGTGCATTTCATCCATACGGCTTTTTAGCTTATCCAAACGTTCTTCTCGCTGCGAACCACCAACCATTTCACCAATTCCTGGGAAAAGAATATCCATAGCTCGTACCGTTTTTCTACCTTGTTCATCCGGCTCGTTCATCCTCATGTAAAAGGATTTAATTTCTGCTGGATAATCAGTTAAAATAACTGGTTTTTTAAAATGTTTTTCTACTAAATAACGTTCATGTTCAGATTGTAAATCTGCTCCCCATTCCTCAATTAAATACTTAAATTGTTTCTTTTGATTTGGTTTAGAGCGTTTTAAAATTTCAATCGCTTCCGTATATGTTAACCTTTCAAAATCATTTTCTAAACAAAAGTTCAATTTTTCCATCAAGGTTAAATCGCTTCTTTCGTTTTGAGGTTTGTTTTTTTCTTCTTCTGCTAATCGGGTTGTTAAAAATGCCATTTCATCTGCACAATTTTCAATGGCATATTTTATGGTGTACTTTAAAAGCTCTTCGGCCAAGTTCATATTGTCTTCCAAATCGGCGAAAGCCACTTCTGGTTCAATCATCCAAAACTCTGCAAGGTGACGAGTAGTATTAGAATTTTCTGCTCTAAAGGTTGGTCCAAAAGTGTAAATCTCGCCCAAAGCCATTGCACCTAATTCACCTTCTAACTGTCCGGAAACGGTTAAATTAGCAGAACGGCCGAAGAAATCTTCTTTAAAATCCACATTTCCATCTTCAGTTCTTGGAGTGTTTTCAAAAGGTAAAGTAGTAACCCTAAACATCTCTCCGGCACCTTCAGCATCAGAAGCAGTAATAATTGGTGTATGCAAATAAACAAAACCACGCTCATTAAAAAATTGGTGTACTGCAAAAGAAAGTGCATTTCTAACTTTAAAAATGGCATTAAAAGTATTGGTTCTGAAACGTAAATGAGCAATTTCCCTTAAAAACTCTAGGCTATGCTTTTTTGGTTGTAATGGAAATTTCTCTGCATCGCTTTCCCCTAATATTTGAATACTATGGGCTTTAACTTCTACAGATTGTCCTTTACCTAAAGATTCTATCATCATTCCGGTTGCACTAATTGCTGCACCAGTAGTAATTTTTTTAAGAATATTTTCTGGAGTATTAGCAAAATCTATTACCACTTGCAAATTAGACATAGAAGAACCGTCATTTAAAGCAATAAACTGATTATTTCTAAATGTTTTAACCCAACCCATCACGGTAACTTCTTTGTTAAAGGCTGTAGATTTTAAAATATTTGATATCTTTTCTCTCTTGATCATTGAAACGTTTTTTCTTTTGCGAGGTGTAAAAGTACAAACCTTTACGTTAATCCCTAAAAATTAAAAACTATAAAATAAAATTAAAAAAAGAGAGGGTAAGAAAGAGTTAAAGCGGATTGATACTTAAAAGCATAATATTTAATCCTACTAAAATATGAAGACTTTAATGAAATCACTTGCAGCATTTTTTATATTGATCGTGTTATTTGTTTTTTACGGCTATCAAACTAATAATAAAAAGAAATATGAATTTAATGGTAGATGATTTAATCATCTACCATTTTTATTTTAAAATTTTCTGCATTCAGATTTTACGTAAATAAAACCTTTTCCTTCTTCTGCGGGTTTATCTTCATATATCTCATAAAGATTTCCATTTTTATAAAATAACTTCATTGGCATTTGATTACCTTTTACTCCTTCTGCAGCAAAAGTGTAATTAAGTTTTAAGGTATCTTTATCCATTTTACCTGTTAAATCTCCTTTACTGTTATCTTTTTCGGCAAATTTATACCACAATCTTCCTTTTATTTTACCATTTTCTTCTTTTAAAGATATAAAAGCCGAATCCTTTTTTAAATGAGCCATGTAACATTGCTCATCGCCACTTAATTTTAATGAAGATGTATCAATGGTTACATTTCCTAGTTGTGGATCGTTAACAGGATATTCTGCAGGAGTTTTTTCTTTTTGATTCTGATTGCAAGCAAAAAGGGCAAAAAACGAGATAATGCCTGTAAATAATATATTTTTCATAATTAATTTTTAAGTTTAAGAACAAATTTAATGCCTTAAATATATGAAGCAATACCTAATAATTGCGTGGGATGCAACTGATGCTAACGCTCAGGAAAGAAGATTACGGGTACGAAATGAGCATTTAATTGGAGCTAAAGAACTTAAAGAAAATGGTAATTTTATTTTAGGTGGAGCAATGTTAAACGATGTTGGTGAAATGATTGGCTCTACAATGGTTTTGCAATTCGCTAATGAAGAAGAATTTTATAAATGGAAAAAAAATGAAATTTATATTTTAAAAGGTGTTTGGGATAGGATAGAGGTACATGCTTTTCAAGTAGCAAACCTGTAATTTGTTAATTTATGTTAAAGAAGGCTTAAATATTGGTAGTGGATTAAACCTTTTACTTTGTTTATCCTCCTAATAACAAACAAGTAAATAAATTAAAATAAATTAGAATATGAAAAATTTAGTAAAAGGATTAACATTATCCACCGCATTAGTATTAGGTTTAGCTTTAACTTCTGTAGCACAAACTACAACACCTGCAGAAACTCAAAAAGAAAATCGCGAAAGACCTCAATTAAATTTGACCGACGCTCAAAAAGCTCAAATGAAAGCCAATCATCAATCAGAAAAGGCAAATAGAGATAAGTTTGAAGCTTCTTTAAGTGCAGATCAAAAAGCGATTATGAAAGATGAGACGCTTAAAGGAAAAGAAAAAATGCAAAAACTAGACGCTACTTTAACAGCTGGACAAAAGAGCATGAGAAAAGCGAATATGGAATCTGCGAAAAAAAATAATGATACTTTCAAAACAACTTTAACTCCTGAACAGAAAGAGCAGTTTGAAAAAATGAAAGGTAAAATGGGAGAAAGAATGGGTGATAAAATGGGAGACAGAAAAGGTGGAAAAGGAAAAGGTGGAGAAAAGCCCGATAAAACTGAAGGATAGTGTTATAGAAAATATCAAAAAAAAATCCCGATTTTTTTTTAAAGA
>JBBRYE010000068.1:0-18604 GCA_038237895.1 Sphingobacteriales bacterium
GCGAAGATATTGATGCACTAATGCAACTTTGCAATGCCGATGTAACCACGAAAAACGAATATAAAAAAACGAAATATCGTTCCAATTTTGAGCTTGTTAAACAAAAAATAAAAGATGTTGAAGAGCGTGATCAGTTAAGAAATTGGCAACCCCCAATTACTGGCGAGGATATTATGAAAGCTTTTGATATAAAAGCTGGCAGAGAAATTGGGGTGATAAAAAATCAGATTAGGGAAGCCATTTTAGAAGGTGAAATTAAAAACGATAGAAAAGAAGCAATAGATTTGATGGTAAATTTGGGTAAAAACTTAAATTTAGAACTAACAAATCATATTAATTAGTGATAAAATCAAAACAAAAATTATTTTTGCAAAATGGCAATTTATAGATTTAGGATAAGCTTTGAAGACTACGATGAAGTAGTGCGAGAGATTGATATCAAATCCAATCAAACTTTTAAGGATTTGCATGATTTCTTTTTAAAAAATGTAGGTTATGATCCCGAAAAAAGCTCTTCATTTTATGTGAGTAACGATCAATGGATAAAAAATGAAGAGTTGGCTTATCTTCCAAATCCCAGGAAATTAAATAATGCCATAGCTTTAATGGAAGATTCTAAATTTTCTAAATTTATAGATGACCCACATCAAAAATTTTATTACATCTACAATTTTGAAAAGCCTTATGAATTTCATGTCGAGTTGATTAAGATTTTAGAAAACAATCCGGCCTTAACCCTCCCAAGTTTATTCAAAACCGTTGGTGAAGCTCCAAAAATTGTTCTTCCAAATTTTACTCCAGAAGATTTAATTGGCGACGAAGAAGACTTTATTGACGATAGCGAAGTAGAAATTGCCGATGAGGATGAATTAGAAGGTTTAAATACAGATACAGAAGGTAGCGATGCCGAAGAAGAAGAGGATAGTTTTGCCGATGAATTTTCTGATAATGAAGGTTTTGACGAGGAAGACGTAGAAAGATAATACATTTATATTTTGAAACAATAAAGGTTTGGGCGTTCGAGAGGGCTTTACACTATACTCCGTTTGTCCACCCAAAAGCGGCCAATCCGGGGTGCCGTTTCAATCCCTAACGCAAATCATTAACTCAATTTTGTGAGTCAACAAAAAACATTAATCGTTATTGCGGGTCCAACGGCCATAGGGAAAACAGCTTTAGCAATAAAAGTTGCTCAACACTATCAAACAGAAATCATCTCTGCAGATTCTCGTCAGTTTTTTAAAGAAATGAGCATTGGTACAGCTAAACCAAATGTCGAGGAACTTTTAACGATACCACATCATTTCATTAATTCACATTCTATCAATCAGGATTTTAACGTAGGCACTTTTGAAAAAGAAGCTTTAGCAAAGATAGATGAGTTATTTAAAACTCATGATATTCTAACAATGGTTGGCGGTTCTGGGCTTTATATCAATGCCATTTTGTATGGTTTTGATGAAATCCCAAAAGCTGACGAAAATATAAGAGAAACACTCAATCAACAATTTCAAAAAGAAGGTATTGAAGCTTTACAAATACAACTCAAAAATTTAGATCCTGAATATTTTAAAGAAATCGACATTAATAATCCTCAGAGAATAATTAGGGCTTTAGAAGTTTGTATAAGTACAAAAAAACCTTTTTCATCTTTTCGTAATACTCCAAAAAAAGTAAGAAATTTCAATACTATCATCATTGGTTTAGATACAAACAGAGAAATACTTTATCAACAAATAAATCATCGGGTAGATTTGATGATGGGAGGTGGATTATTAAAAGAAGTAGAATCTTTAAAAGAATATCAGCATTTGAATGCCTTAAAAACTGTAGGCTATTCGGAGTTATTCAGCTATTTAAATGGGGATTATACAATAGAACATGCAATCGATAAAATCAAACAAAATACCCGCAACTTCGCTAAAAGACAATTAACCTGGTTTAGGAAAAATAAAGATTTGGTGTGGTTTGAGCCTAAAAATGAAAATGTGATTTTCTCTTTTTTAAAAGAGAAAATCATTAGATAGTTTATGCTTGTGCTGTTGGTCCACCAAAATTAAAAGGCATTCCTCCTTGGTCGTTTCCGCCAACTTTAATATTCCCATTAATCATTTCAAACTTGGCAATATTATCTTCCAAAGCGCTTAACAAACGTTTAGCATGATCTGGAGTTAATACAATTCTACTTTTCACCTTCGCCTTAGGAACGCCCGGCATTACCCTTATAAAATCCAAAACAAACTCACTGTTAGAATGGGTTATAATTGCCAAATTAGCATAAATTCCTTCTGCCATCTCTTCAGAAAGCTCTATATTTAATTGATTGTCGTTTTGTTCTTCCATAATGCACTAAATTAAAAATTATCTACTTAAACCAAGGGTTGTTTTAAAATTAAAAAAGACTTAAATTTTTAAAACGCTGTTAAATTATTTCAAACATTCAAAATAGATGATAAATAAAAAAGACCTGCAAAATTTACAAGCCTTTAAGTATAAATTTTAAGAATAATTTTAGTTCAATTTAAAAGGAGCCACCAAATTAAACTCAGGAATTTTCACATCAAATAAATCGTTATCAACTAAACGCTTCATTTGATAGGTGCCTTGCATGGTCCCCATATCGGTTTTTAAGTTACAACCAGAAACGTATTCATGAAACTGACCTGGCTCAATAATCGGTTGTAAACCAACCACTCCTTCTCCTTCTACTTCTCTTGTTGTACCGTTAGAATCAAAAATATTCCAATGCCTGCTTAATAATTGAACACTATATTCTCCCAAATTTTCAATCATAACTTTGTATGCAAACATATAATGTTCGTTAGCTGGATTTGAATATTCTGACTGATATGTTGTTTCTACAGAAACCTTTACTCCGTCTGTGATTTTTATGACCATGCTTTTCTAGATTTTTCTAAATTTATTAGAAATTATTTAAATAACAATACTTAAGCCATTTCTGTTTCAAATTTATATCCTATTTCTTCTAAAACTTCTTGAATTTGATCTACATTTTCTAAAGAAACTAGCTTCATTCTGTATTCTTTAAAGTTTGCTATGCCTTTAAAATAATTGGCATAATGCCTTCTCATTTCAAAAATCCCTGTTTTAGGACCTTTCCACTCAATAGATTTTTTTAAATGGACGCTACAAACATCTATTCTTTCTTGTAAAGTTGGCGCTGCTAAATGTTCGCCAGTTTCAAAAAAATGTTTTATTTCTCTAAATATCCATGGATATCCAATTGCAGCTCTTCCAATCATAATACCATCCACTTCATATTCCATTCTCCAATTGGCTGCCTTTTCTGGCGAGTCTATATCTCCATTACCAAAAATAGGAATCTTAATACGAGGATTTCTTTTAATTTCTTTAATCAAACTCCAATCTGCAACCCCTTTATACATTTGTGAACGTGTACGCCCATGTATTGTCAATGCCTGGATACCAACATCTTGTAAACGCTCTGCAACTTCATAAACATTTTTTGTATTATCATCCCAACCTAAACGAGTTTTAACGGTAACGGGTAAATGAGTTGCTTTAACAACGGCAGATGTCATGGCTACCATTTTATCAATATCTTGCAATAAACTTGCACCGGCTCCTTTACAGGCTACATTTTTTACAGGGCAACCATAGTTGATATCTATTAAATCAGGGTTTGCCAATGAGGATATTTCCGATGCCTGTCTCATATGGTCAATTTCAGAACCAAATATTTGAATTCCAATTGGCCTTTCATATTCAAAAATATCTAGTTTTTGTCTGCTTTTTGCAGCGTCCCTAATTAATCCTTCAGAAGATATGAATTCTGTATACATCATATCCACTCCGTTTTGTTTACACACAAAACGAAAAGGTGGGTCGCTCACGTCTTCCATCGGCGCAAGCAACAAAGGGAAGTTTCCTAAATCAATATTTCCAATTTTAACCGTCATTCAAAAATCTATTCTGTAATTTAACCGCAAATTTACCAAAAAGAATTTATTATGGTCTACATGCAAAAGTCAACAGCGTATCATCCTTTTATACAACTGATGTTTTTAATAATAATGGCAATTGTAGGTGCAATTGTTTTTACGTTAATTGGCGTAGTTGGTTATTTTTTAATTAGTAGCCATGGTTTTGATGTTTCTAAACTATCGGGCGGCAATATTGCTAATATGGATATTGGCTTTATACAAGCTTTACAAATTAGCAGTTCTTTTGGGATGTTTATTGCAGGTCCTGTAGCCTTTTCTTACATCGTAGAAAAAAAACCAAAACAATATTACTATTTCGATAATCCATTAAGAGGCATTCTCTTGCTATTAGTATTTGCAATTATGTTGTTTTCTTCTCCATTATTTGAATGGGTAACAGTAATCAATCAAAAAATGAGTTTGCCAGATTCGCTAAAAAGCTTAGAAATTTGGATGAAAAAAAGTGAATTAGAAGCTGCAATGCTCACCAAAAAATTATTAATCATGAAAGATTATGGTGATTTAGCTATTAACATTTTGATGATTGCCATTATCCCTGCCATTGGCGAAGAATTATTTTTTAGAGGTGGAATGCAAAATATTCTTGGTCAATGGTTTAAAAATCATCATGTTGCAATTTGGGTTACGGCAATTATTTTTAGTAGTATACATTTACAATTTTACGGCTTTTTTCCTAGGATGTTTTTAGGAGCTTTATTTGGGTATGTATTAGTTTACGGCCGAAGTATTTGGTTAGCAATTTTGGGTCATTTTTTAAATAATGGAAGTGCTGTTGTGATGGCTTATGTTTATCAAAAACAAGGGAAAAGCTTAAACGACTTAGATAATGCCACATCTTTTAATAATATTAGCTATCTTATTAGTGCAATAATTACTTTAATTTTGCTCAGTATATTCTTTAAAAAAACAAAAGAAAAAACAATAACAGTTACTTATGACTAACAATTGGGTTAAAATTTACACTTCCAATCAATTTTTTCAATCAGAGATGGTTAAACAAGTTCTGGTAGACCATGATATTGATGCTATCATCATGAATAAACAAGATTCGTCTTATAAATTTGGGGAAGTAGAAGTTCATGTAAACCAAGAAAATTTTGATAAGGCTTTAGCTATCATTTTAGAAAACGACCTTTAAATGAAAACCAGAGCTATAACAGGATTAATTTTTGTTTTGGTGATGTTGGCCTCGTTATTGACCGGCGCTTACGTTTTTGTGGGTTTTTATATGTTTCTAAGCTTAGTTTGTTTAATTGAGTTTTTTACTTTAGTTAAAACAACAGGTTTAAGACCGCATAGAACAATAGGTTACGTTGCTGCAGTTATTCTCTTTGCATCTGTAGCTGGGAGATTTTTTATTGCATTTGAGACCAAATGGCTTTTGATAAATATTCCTTTGTTTTTTGGGATTTTTATCAGAGAATTATACAAAAAATCAAAACTCCCTTTTAGCAATATAGCCTACACTTTTTTAGGTTTGATTTATGCCGTAGTTCCTTTTATATTTTATGTAGTAATTGCTTTTATATCTGGCAGTTATAATTTTCATTTAGCATTAGGCTTTTTTTTAATGCTTTGGGCAAACGATACTGGGGCTTATTTATTTGGAGTAAAACTAGGGAAACATAGATTGTTTGAAAGACATTCACCAAAAAAATCATGGGAAGGTTTTATAGGTGGCATTTTTACCAGCGTTTTAATAGGATACATTATCTCTTTTTATTTCACAGATTATGCCTTTTACCATTGGCTAATTATGGCGTTTATCATCTCTTGTTTTGGTACTTTGGGCGATTTAGTAGAATCTATGTTTAAAAGAAGTATAGAAATAAAAGACTCGGGTAAAATTTTACCCGGACATGGAGGATTATTAGATCGTTTTGATGGCTTATTATTATCTGCCCCAGTGATATTCGTTTATCTCTATTTAATTACTTATTAGTATTTTCGCAAAAAAATAATTAGCTCATCAAACTAAAAGCTAAAAAATTTAAACTACAAAAGCCTAACAAGAAATGGCTAACAAACTAACAAACTTATTATGACCATCCATAAAGAAGGATATACCTCATTAGCAATTTGCATCTTATTTATTTTTATTACCAACGCAATTATTCATTATTATCTACCTGATGTTACTTGGTTTGTATGGTTATGGTACGCTTTTTCCTTTTTTTTATTTGTAACTATATTACAGTTTTTCCGAAGCCCCACAAGAGCTTGGATTACAAATGATAAACAAATTATTTGCCCAGCCGATGGTAAAGTTGTTGTAGTTGAAGAAACTGAAGAAACAGAATACTTCAAAGACAAAAGACTACAGATTTCTGTATTTATGTCGCCAATTAATGTACATGTTAACCGAAACCCCATAAGTGGAATTGTAAAATACTTCAAATATCATCCTGGAAAATACTTGGTGGCTTGGGATCCAAAATCTAGTACAGAAAACGAACGCACCACAACAGTTGTAGAAGGAGAAAAAGGTTTTCAAATATTGTATAGACAAATTGCTGGTGCAATGGCTCGTAGAATTGTTTGGTATCCAAAAGAAGGAGATGCAGTAAAACAAAGTGAACAATTCGGCTTTATAAAATTTGGTTCTCGGGTTGATGTTTTTCTTCCAATTGGCACACAAGTAAATGTAAATTTGAATGAAGTAGTTAAAGGCGGAATTACTGTTTTAGCCACTTTGCCAAATAAATAGATTTAAACTATTCCATTTCCTTACCAAAAATTAAATTTTAATAATTCATTAAGCTTCTTTTAACTAAATCAAACAAAATCTAAAATGTAAGGTTTAATTTGAAAATAAACAATCATGAAAGCAACTTGGAACGGACAAACAATAGCAGAAAGTAACGACACTATCGTAATAGAAAATAACCACTATTTCCCTGCTTCCTCTATCAAAAAAGATTTTTTTAAATCATCAAATAAACATACAAGTTGCCCTTGGAAAGGTGAAGCTTCTTATTATTCTTTAGATGTTGATGGAAAAGAAAATACTGATGCTGCCTGGTACTATCCAAACCCAAAAGATGCAGCAAAAGAAATTAAAGGCTATGTTGCTTTTTGGAAAGGTGTTAGTGTAGGTTAATTATCAGTAAACCTAAATTGCTTTTTAATTGCCTCTTTATGATGAGTATTTACTTTTTGGTTAAACTCATCAAACTTAAAATCTCTATTAGTGCCGCCATCTAATAAATGAAAATATACAGATGGTTTTAAGCTTTCAAAATATTCTATTAGGTTGCTGCTCCAAATTAACTGACAATTTCCTTTTATTTGTGAGATAATGGTTTTTATTCCATCCTTCATTTCAATATCTCTCACATGATTAGATTCTAAATTCCCTTGAGGAAATAATATAACTAAATTTCCAGGTGTTTCTAACAATTCGACAGCGTAATTTAAACTCTCACTTACACTTGTTGTTCCTGGTGCAATAGAAAAACATCCAAAATACTTTAACCAAATATTCATTTGCATCTGCTTTTTAAGCACCATGATGTAAAAACCTTTAAGCTCCCGTTGTTTATGGATAGCATGTAAAGCTAAGTAACCTGCCCAAAAGCCATCCCAAAAACTAAAATGGTTACACATTAACAAATAGGAATGATTATCCTTAATTGGAATACCATTGATCACCATTTTATTAAATCGCCTTCGAAACAACCAAGTAATAAAAAAACCAGTAGCTTTAATTATTGGAGCAGGAAGTAGCTTTGCTTTAATAATCATTTAAACAAATTGATAAATGTTTAGCAAAATTCATATTTATCATATCATGATTTTCATCTATAATTAGCTGCTTTGCATTTCTTATTTGAGGTATTATAGTTTTACCGATTTTTACCGGATAACTTTTATCTCTCTTCCCAAAAATAAAAATACTTTCTATGTGATAATCATTTAGCTGTTTAATAAATTTATTGGAGTTTAACTTTAAAAATCGCAAATAAGAAGTACATGCATAAAAACTGAACCTTAATTCTGGCGTTGCAATTTCCCTGTACAATATTTCATAAGCTTTTTGATCAATAATCCTGCTATTTCTTAACGATGATAGTAGCCGTAACATTCCATTATCACTTAAAGCTAATCGCTCCAAAATTTTATTCCCAAAACTATTAGAGCTTAAAAACGTGATAATCTTTCCGGCATTTAAGCTAGAAGGTGCAGCAACAATAAATTTCTCAATTCTGTAGGGAATTTCTTCTAATAAAGCGGTTGCATAAAATGAACCCATTGAATAAGCAATAATTGAAAATTTATTTATTGATTTAGAGTCGCAAAACGCTAAAAAAAGCGTACTCAATTCATTTTTTGTTATCCCTTTTTTTACTTTATCTACACTTTGATCAGTCAGTTTGGTTTCTTTATGAAAAAATAAATCGAAACCATAAAAAGTATATTTATCTCCCAAAGTTTCCTCTAAAACCTTAAACTGTTTACCATGCATCCCATAACCATGAAAACAAAGCATCTTATTACTACCTTTTCCAAATTGATAGTAGTGTAATTTCACTAATTCATTTTCAAAGTAATGGTCTGTCATTTTATTTGAAAATACGTTTATCAAAAGGAAATTTTTCTATTTCGCTAATCTTTATTTTATCGAAATCTTTATGATAAGGATTAATTAAAAAATTGAAGTCGCCTTTGGTAACTACAGATGGGATTTTCAAAACACCAAACTTATTCTCTGTAACAAATTCATTTCCAAATTTTTGAGTTGTCGATGGGTATGGGAAAAGATTCCAATTTAGTGGCAATTCTTCTTTATAAACCTCCTTTATAGATATAACATCAGGAATCTTGATAGTCAGCATCATATAATCATCTGGTAAAGTGGCTAAAGTTAAATAAATTGCAACTTCTGCCATTGCTAAAGAACGGTTACCAGCAGTGTAAATCAACTCTACACCTACCGAATTCCATCTGGCACCTTTAATAGAAGAACCTTTTCCAGAAAGTGAGTCGGAATATCTTTCCCTTGTAAGCCTAAAAACTTCCATTAAATAAAAATACCGTGACTCATATTATTTAAGGCAGTTAATACCAAATCTTTACCATAAGAATCTTTTAAAAGTTCTATAGGCTTTAAACTTGCCAAACCATAATTAGGGGTATTTAGCCATAGTTTAAGCTTTTCCATATCCTCAAAAAAATCTAAACCTACTTTTGTAACCTCTGCCATTTCAATTATTTTCTCTGAATGGATTGATTTAAAATGATGAGAAGGAGCGATTTTATAACGCTGTAAAGATTTAGTAGAAATATCCAAAAAATCAGCCCAATCTGTTTCGGTAAAAGGAGATTGCTCTTGTATTACATCAAATAAAGAATATGGAATACCAGCCCTAATAGCAGAAATGATCATCATTTTATCATCCAAAAACTCTGAATAACTTATGCTTTTGGGTTTAGCCTGATAATACATTACCTGAGGTTCACTTACAAAAGAAGTTATTTCTTGATCTATTTTATAGGGTTTACTTTTATTTGTAGCCGACATAACAATCTATTAAGACTTATGTCTATAAAAATAAGACATTTGTTTTAGATTATCAAATATTTTAAATTTAATTTAATATTAACTTTATAAACGCAATAGCCCAAACATAATCCTCATCATGGGTTATGCTTAAGCTAATTTTAAGATTTTGATATAAATAAGGTAATATAACGGTAGGAATTCCAGAAATTTTAGAACGTGATATTTCTATCTTTTTAAAGGGAATGGGACTTTGATTAATTTGTTTAATAGCTTTATAAACCGCTTCTTTTGCCGCCCAGGTAGAGGCATATCTTAATATTTGATTTTCAAATTGCTCGCAATAAGTAATCTCATCTGTAGTAAATACTTTTTTTTTAAATAATGGATTAAATGATGCTTTAAAATAAGGAAGAAAAACAACATCATTACCTACGGCAAAATCTTTGCTTAAACCAATCTTATCGATTTGTTTCTCAAAATCATTCTTCATCTACAGCAACTCCCATAATATTAAAACCTCCATCAACAAAATGAATATTTCCAGTAACTTTTTTAGATAAATCTGAAAAATAATAAATGGCAGTATCTGCAACATCAGCGGCAGCTATATTTCCTAATGGAGCTGTAATTTTACCTAATTTTCTCAGTTTTCTAACCCCATTAATACCACCAGCAGAAGTCGTCATGACTAAACCGGCAGAAATTGCATTTACTCTTACACCGCTCTTTCTAAAATAACTCGCCAAATAAAGCATGATATTTTCTAAGGCCGCCTTATTAATAGACATCCCAGCATAACCCGGAAAAACCCTTTGTGAAGCGTTATAAGTCAAAGTTAAAACGGAAGCATTTTTAGCAAAAAAAGGCTCGGCAACTCGGCAAATCCTCAATAAAGAATAAGCACTAATATTAAAAGAATCCATTAAATCCTCAAAAGGAATATCAATATAGGAAGGTGTTTTTTCTGATGTTCCGGGTAAAGAATAGCACATTACATTTTGGCTGCCAAACGCTACGCCATGTAAAATATAATCAATAGCACCTAAATTTTCATAAATATTTGACAAAAAAACTTTAATTTCTTCCTCGTTTCTAACATCAACACTTGCAGCAAAAGTACTGTCCATACCGTTTTGCTCCATCAAAAAAATTACATCTTCTTTAGTGTCATCAACATAATTCAAAACTACTTTACAGCCTGATTGATGCAATTTTAGGGCAACTTGAAAACCAATAGAACTATCATTTCTAACGCCAAAAACTACTGCAACTTTATCCTGATTATTGATCATGAATTATCTTTTGAAATTAAAATGGCACTATTAGTACCACCAAAACCATAGTTTAAACAAGTGATAGAATTGATTTCTTTCTCAAAACTTTGTTGAGGCAAAATATCTCTAAAATCTGCCAAAGGCGATGTTGGTCCTTGCCATTTATCGGTTTTTTGAAAGTTTTCTTGTTCTGCATTTAGATGGTTAGCATTTAAACAAGGTAAAACCTTTTGTTTTTGAAGCATTAAAATGGCTGTAATAAATTCCACAGCTCCAGCCGCACCTAACATGTGACCAAATTGTGATTTGGGCGCAGAAATATGATAATCTTTAGTTCCTAAACAATCAACAATACTCAATAATTCGATTGCATCGCCAGCCGGAGTGGATGTACCATGAGCTTTTACAACATCAGGTTTTATTCCAGTTTCTCCCAACAAACCCTTCCATAAACGTTGCTGACCATTAAATGAAGGATAAAACATATCCCCATCTCCGTCAGAATTATTATGATAATTTTCAATAACGGCTAAAACATTTGCTCCTCTGGCTTTAGCCATTTCATATTCTTCTAAACAAACAATGCCTGCTCCAAAAGAACAGACAAAGCCATTTCTATCTTTATCAAAAGGTCTAGAACTTTCTTGGGGCGCAAACCCTCTGCTTAAAACCTGCATCGCATCAAAACCTATAAAAGTTTCTAAAGAAGTACCTTCAACACCCCCAGCAACTACTCTATCCTGCAAACCAAATTTTATCAGGCGATAAGCATAACCAATATTACCTAAACCTGTTGCACAAGCAGAGCCAATTGACTCGCAAACTCCACGGTTTTTTATCAAACAAGAAACGTTGGCTGCATCTCTATAAACCATGGCTCTATCTACAGTGTGAGAACCAACAAAACGACTTTTTTTCCCTAATTCAAAAAAATTGTGCCAAGCGTGACGTAAAATTTCATGCCCTCCGCCTCCAGACCCTACTACTACGCCGGTGCCTTCAGATTGGGTTTCTGCGTTTGTCCAGCCAGCCATTTTTATGGCATCTAATGTACCTAACATAGCCCAAATACTGCCAATATCGGCTGTAGCCAAATTAGCATCAGGAATTCTATTTAACAAATCAATATAAACTTCGGGGTAGTTTACTAATAAGGTAGAATAAACTTTTTCCAAGTTTACCTCTGCTTCAGTGATAAACCCAGAGACAGTTGAGCGGATTTGTTTACCGTAGGCAGTTGCTGTATCCCACTCTCTAATCAAACTTTTGTTAGAGAATAGCTTATCAGAAAATTCATTCAAATGAGCGCAAGTTGGGAAAACCCCGCCCATACCCACAACAGCTACTCTTCTACCCACAACTTCCATTTATCCCTTTTCTTTAGTTCTGATAATTAAATCAACAATGTCTTTAACTTTCGAGCCTAAATCATCAATATCATCGTCATCAAATTCTACATCAAATTTTTGTTCTGCCTTGGCGGCGATATTAATCAATTCTGTTGATGGAGTTTCTAAATCTGCTATAAAATCGGTCTCTTCGGTAACGTTAGCTAATTTTTCTTGATTAATAGTTCTAATGGTTTTTAAAATCTCCACTAAACCTTCTATAATTTCTTGTCTTTCCATTATAATTTATTAAAAATCTCTTTTTTTAGTGCTCTTCCTATAATATCAAATAACTCTGCAACCAATACAAAATCATCGCTTAAGGTATAGTTATCTAATTTTGATTCGTCAAAATTTTTAAAATATTTATTTAAATCTAAACCTTTGGGTGCTTTGTAAATTCTACCATCGGCAACCATTTGTCTAAATTTATAAAACTTTATTTTCCCAATGCTAATGAACTTTTCTCCTTCTTGCAGATAATCGTGAAAATTAACATTTCCAACACTTATAAAAGCTGGTATAAATTTATCTTTTAATTGAATTGGCGTTAAATTATTCTTTTTACATTCTAAAAATGTAGCACAAGAAACAATGGTTGCTTGGGCAAAAGCTTCAATTTGATCTACCCCTCTAAACAAACCAAAATGATCTTCAACATCTTTTGCTTTTGGAGTATAACTAGCAATAATCCCAACTTTTGGTTGATGCCAATGGTAAGCATCCAACAAACGTTTTGTTGGGCCATGCAAAAGCATTTGTTCTGGCGGAGTTCCGATTAAATTTTCCATTTAAAACAAGCCTCCGTTAATATCAATATTACTTCCGTTGATGTATGCCGCTTTTTCTGATAATAAAAAAGCAACGGTTTCCGCTATTTCATCGGCTTTGCCAAATCTTTGAGCAGGTATCATCTTTAAATATTTTTCTTTTTCAGATTCTGGGATAGCATCTGTCATGGCGGTTTCTATAAAACCTGGTGAAATACTCAAAATCCTAATTTCATGACCTTGGTTTAAAGCCGCCGCCTCTTTAGCTAATGATTTTGAAAATGCGATTAAACCTGCTTTTGTAGCAGCATAAACTGATTGAAAGGCATTTCCAGTTTCGGCAACGCAAGAACTTACGTTAATAATGACTCCTTTATTTTTTAATCCAAAAATTTTGAAAGCAGTTTTAGAAATCATGATGGGTGCCTTTAAATTTACAGCCAGCATTTTATCAATATCTTTTTCTGGTTGAAAAGTAAGGGGTTTATCTAATGCAATTCCAGCGTTATTGATAATTGCATAAAGCTCATCACCGTGATCAGATTTTAATTTTTTACAGAAATCTTTAAGTTCTTCGTTATTGGATAAATCGGCAGTTAAAATATGATTGCCATTTATATATTGAGTAATATTTTCAGGTTTAGATGCATGTAAAATTAAGCAGTAATCATTGTTTAAAACTTTGGCCAAAGCCAAACCCAATCCTTTACTTGCCCCTGTAATTAAAACTTTTGGTTTACTCAATTGCCGTGTTTATTAATTATCTCAAAAATAGCAGATTTTTTGATTTTTTTGGGTTTGGACGAGAAAGTTTACGCCCTTGTTTCGTTATTAAAATAAATACTTTGGTAGCTATCGTAACGAGTAGGTTCTATATCTCCGTTTTCTAAAGCTTGTAAAACCGCACAGCCTGGTTCATTAATGTGGACGCAATTATTAAACTTACAACTGTTCATAATCGCTCGCATTTCTGGAAAAAAATGTCCCAATTCATGCTTCTCTATCTCTGCAATTCCTAATTCTCTAATTCCTGGTGTATCAATCAGTTTTCCACCAAAAGGTAATTCAAAAAGTTCTGCAAAGGTTGTGGTATGTTTTCCCATATCGCTCCAATCAGAAATTTCTCCTGTTCTCAATTCCTTTCCAGGGATTAATCGATTAATCAAACTAGATTTCCCAACTCCAGAATGACCAGAAAAAAGAGATATCTTATCTTTAATTACAATTTCTAGAGTTTCAATATTCGTCCCTTTTATTGCAGAAACCGCATAGCATGGATAACCGATATTTTGATATAAATCAAAATAATTATCTAAAATCTCAAAGCCTTCTTTGCTGAATAAATCCAGTTTATTAAAAATCAAAATCGCGGGCACTCCATAAGCTTCGGCGGTAACCAAAAAGCGATCTATAAAACCTAAAGAAGTACGTGGAGATGCTAAAGTTACCACCAAACAGGCTAAATCTAAATTGGCGGCAATAATTTGAACTTGTTTAGAAAGGTTAATTGATTTTCTGATGATGTAGTTTTTACGGTCATGAACTTTAGAAATAACCGCAGTTTCTTGATCGGGTTCTAATTCAAAATCAACCCTATCTCCTACTGCAACCGGGTTTGTACTTACCAAACCTTTCATGCGCAATTTTCCTTTTATCCTACATTCGTACTTCAATTCATCATCGCCTAAAACGGTATACCAACTGCCTGTAGATTTTGTTACTAGTCCTTGCATTTATGCGGTAAAGGTAATTATAATATGTACTTCTTTAAATTCAAAAAGCTAAAAGCGGAAGGATTAAACCTATAATTCAGTTCACATTTAAGGGAATAATAATCTTTCAAGCCGGTTTTTTATATCCCAAAGCTAATAATCCTAGAAAAGGTCCAATTGCTAAAAACATATATAAATATTGAAAATCTATATGTTTAACCATGATTTGTAAAAATTGAATGCTAATAATTGTGATAGAAAAACCAATACAGTTTACAATGGTTAATGCGGTTCCTCTATTTTGTTGGGGTGCATTTTGAGCAACCAAAGTAGAAAACAATGGGGAATCTGCCACAACCATTACTCCCCAAAAAATCATGAAACCAATAAATATCCACAAACTTTGTTGGATAAAAATTGGAGATAATAAACAGCAAATTCCTGACAAGGATAAAGCTATAAAAGCGATTTTCTTTGTTTGGTATTTTTGTGATAGTAAACCACTAAATATACATGCTAAACTCCCCACAGCAATGATGATAAAACTCCAAATACTAATTTGATTACTATTTAAAAACGCATTATTTTTAGATAAAATAATAGGTACAAAAGCCCAAAAAGCATAAAGTTCCCACATGTGCCCAAAATAGCCAAAAGCTGCTTTTCTAAATTCTTTATTTTTAAATCCTTCAAAAATAGCGTTGAGTTTAAAATTTAGATTTGGTTTTCTAAATGGGCCATCAGGTAAGAAATAGATTAGGCTTCCGCCGATGATTGCTAAAATAGAGGTGCTGTAAATAACATTTTGATAAGGAAAATGGGCTGTAAAGCTTTTTAATAAATGTGGAAATGCGGTTCCTAAAACTAAAGCTCCAACCAAAAAACCAAGCGATTTTTCTAATCCTTTGTCTACATAATCGGCAGCAATTTTCATCCCAACAGGATAAATCCCTGCCAAAAAAAAGCCTGTAGAAAATCGAAATATTAAAAGATTGGTTTCAGAAATGCCATTGATGGCCATTCCTAAATTAAAAACAGCGGCAAGAAAAGCACTTAATGCAAATACTTTTGATGGAGAAAACTTATCAGAAATACTAAAAAAAGCAAAAATGAAAGTGCCACTTATAAAGCCAAACTGCACTATACTAGTTAGGGTAGCTATAAATGTAGACGGCAAATGGAGTGCTGTGGTTAAATCTGCAATGATGGCATTACCTGCAAACCATAAGGAAGTGCAAAAAAATTGTGCAACAACAATTATTATGAGCGACTTTTTCAATCGAAACTTTTTGCTATTCTGTTGATTTGTTTTTCGTGGTGTTTGGTATGGATCACCATAAATCTTAACCAATCTTTGGCATCTAAATAACCTAAACGAGGATGTTTCATTTTATAATTAGCATCAAAATTTTTGAAATTGACGTTTAATTCCTCTATCTTTTTTCTAATTCTTATTAGCTGATTGCTAGCTTCTTCTTTAGTGATTTTTTTCACTAAATCTGCAATTACACCTGGTGCTTTTAATTTTCCAGGAGGGAATTTTCCTAAAAATAAAATCAACCTTACACGCCAATCTGGTTTTCTGGTTTTAATTTCTGCAGTTTTATTAAGGCATTTTTCTAGGGCAATAAAAGACATCAAATTTGCACCTAAGATGTGCGAATAAACTTCAGCATAAGACCAACCATTAATTGATGGAGTTGTTAAAAAAACTTCCTCATTAACCGTTTTTAAAAATTCTTCGTAGAATTTTAAAGATTGCAATAAGGCTTGTTTATTAGATTTTACACTCATAAAATATCAACTAACTCTTGCAAATGATTAATATGTCTTTTAACATCTGCAGGTGGTACTGTAAAGTTAGGATTAAAATAAATAGCATCCATACCGAAACCGACTGCGCCTCTTATATCCGCTTCAATACTATCGCCAATCATGATACTTTCATTTGCTGTTGCTCCAGCTTTATTGGTAGCATATTCAAATATCGCTTTATCAGGTTTATTAACCCCAACCACTTCAGAAATAATTACATTTTTAAAGTATGGGGTTAAATTGGTATTCTTTACTTTGTATTCTGTAGATTCTTTAAAACCATTAGAAATTAAATGCAAATGATATTTGTTTTGTAAATAGCTTAAGGTTTCATGAGTTTGTGGAAAAAGATTTGTTTTTGTTGGGCAAATATCTACATAATCATCTTCAAATTTTGCTGGAATTGCATCGGGGGAAACCCCAAGATCTATAAATGTTTTTTTGAAACGAGTTTCTCTTAACGCATCTTTTGTTATTTTTCCTAAATGATAATCTGCCCAAAGTTGATGATTATTTGCAGTGTAGGTTTCAATAAAAATATCGCAAGATTTTAAACCTAAGTAGAAAAGTTTATAGGTGTTATAAAGTTCATTTAAAGTTTCTTCTGCATTTTTATCAAAATCCCAAAGGGTGTGGTCTAAATCGAAGAAAATATGTTTGTAAGTTTTCAAAAAAGTGGAATTTAAGAATGATATAATTATTGATTTTAAGCTTAACCGCTAATTTATAAAACGGTTTTATAATCTGTTGTTTTAAACTTAATTTTTAAATTGCACTTACAAACCAATTATCAAATTTCATGAAAAAAATATTGTGCTTTGGCGAATTACTATTACGAGTTTCCCCTTCTCCTGTAGATGATGCAGAAAAAAATCCTTTTATACTTTACATGGGCGGTGCAGAAGCAAATACTGCAACTGCGTTAGCTGGCTGGAATGTCCCCGTAAAATATTGTACCGTTTTGCCAGATAATTTCATGTCTCGCCATGTTATTGAATACTTAGAATTTCATGGGATTTTTACATCATCTATTTTATTTGGAGGAGATAGAATTGGTGTTTATTACCTAGAACGTGGTGCCGATTTAAAAGGAAGTATGGTTTATGACAGGGCACATTCTTCTTTTTCTGAGCTTCGTAGAGGTATGATAGATTGGGATAAAGTTTTTAGAGATGTTACTTGGTTTAATTTTACAGCTATTAGCCCTGCATTAAATGAACGTGTTGCTGATGTTTGTTTAGAAGCTTTGGAAATAGCATCAAAAAAAGGAATTACCATTTCTTGCGATTTAAATTATCGAGCTAGACTTTGGAAATATGGCAAAGAACCCATTGAGATAATGCCTAAATTAATTGAATATTGTGATGTAGTAATGGGAAACATCTGGAGTGCCAACAGCTTATTAGGCACTTACATTGATGCAGATATTCATAAAAAAGGAAGTAGAGAAGATTATTTAACCCATGCAGAAAGCACCTCAAGAGAAATTATAGCTAAGTTTCCCAAAGTTAAAAGTGTAGCAAATACTTTTAGATTTGATAGCCATGCCAACGAATTAAAATATTTTACAAGTTTATATACTGGAAAAAAATCCTATAATTCTTCAGAACATAATTGTGAGAGAGTTGTAGACCGCTCTGGCAGTGGAGACTGTTTTATGGCTGGTTTAATTTATGGTTTTTACCAGCAACACCCACCACAAGAAATTATTGAATACGCAACAACGGCTGCTTTTGGAAAACTGCAAGAGTATGGCGATGCTACCGGGCAAGATGTGATAACGGTAAAAAAGAAATCAATCAAAATGTAGATTATTTATTTCAAGAGTTTATTGAAGCCATTTATTCTTATTAATTCATAAAAGAGTTTTTTAAAACTCGATGCTACAAAATTTATTTGCAAATATTTAAAATCAATATTTACTCTTCGCTAAGGATTGGCAAAAGGTATAGAAAACAAAAAGCGGTTTTGATATAAATCGAAACCGCTTTTTTTATGGTAAAAATTAATTTTATTCTTCCATATTATGATAAACCGCTTGCACATCTTCATCTTCCTCAAGCTTATCCAATAATTTATTTACATCTAAAGCTTGTTCTTCTGTAACCTGAGCGTGAGATAGAGGAATACGCTCTAATTTAGAAGATCTTAACTCA
>JBBRYE010000069.1:0-18597 GCA_038237895.1 Sphingobacteriales bacterium
AAAATAATAGCTTGTGCAATCATATTAGATTTAACTTTTATGTTAAACCTAAACGAAGGTAAATAGATACTGAAACTGGTAATGGTTTTATTTCCTTTATATGTGGGAGTTGCAACAAAAACAACCTGTACGGTATCCTCAATTAGCGTATAACCCTGATTTCTAATCTTCTCTATTTATACAAAAAAAAACAATTCGGGAGGTTGCTTTTGACCAAGTGTTTTTATTTGGTAAGCCATATTTTTTGATGTAGAGTTTAAGATCTTTATCTTCTAAAAAAGCTATTAGTAATCGCCTTAATAGTATTGCAGAAGAGTTTGGAAATCAAATTGAGGTGATGATGTATAGCGGTATTAGATCTGGATCTGATGTGGTCAGGGCAATTGCAAGTGGAGCAAAATTCGCATTCATGCGTAGATATTTTATGTACAGCGCAGCCGCCTTAGGTAATAATGGGGGTAATCATACCATTACTTTATTTAAAAAAGAATTAAACCAGATCATGGAACAACTATGTTGTGAAAGATTAGAAGATTTGCTAAAGCATTTGATTACAAGATAAAGGTTCCATAATTTATATAAATTAATTTTAGACCAAGATTTGATAGTTACTTATAAATAAAAGTGCTATAATATCTTAAAAATTTTGTCTTGTAAAGATAAAATTGGTCGTCAAATTTAGTCTCCACTAAAAAAAGGTTAATGTGTTCTGTGGTTTTCAATATAATCTAGAGCAAATTACATCCCTTCTCAAAGTTCAATATCGGATTTGACCCAAGCACTTTGTTCAAAAAAATGCTACCTAGATTTATTAATTAACAACCTGAACTTATTTAGATATCGTTATATCACTAATAATAGAAAAAAATAAATTTGTTTTACAAGTTGTATTTTAACACATAAATAGAACTAATCATCATAAAAAATTTAATTCCTGAGTAATAGGAAGACATGTCAACAAAAATTTATTTATTGCATCAAAAGATAAAATCAATGGTTATTAATCTAGAATATTTCTATAGTGTTTTGCCACATTGAGCAAATTATTCGCAACATTCAAACAACCTCAATTATTGCTCACTAGTTACTTTTGATAACCAATTAATCACTAGGTTACAATTATTTTCTTGAATAAATTACTTTTATGAATGTCCTTAGCTGGTTTAACTATGTCGGCATTTTCTCAAGACAATTTAATTGTTGATGATGGGTTTGAAAATTTAAATCCAGGAACAAATGCACATTTGATTAGACAACATGCTGACTCGAAAGATAAATCGGGTAAAAGGCAATTGAGTTTGGTTGCACTGTTAATAATGGCTATGGCAACAAAGGATTATGGGGATGTGGAAAGTTTTTACCTCAGTTTTTTGATAGCAAAAAAATATCAATAAAGAATTATGCATAAGGAAGGACAAGTGTTAGAACCTTTTTAACAGGTGGTATCTGGGTTAAGAAAATTAATAAAAAAGGAATGTGGTATACTGTGTCAAACCAACTAAAAAAAGGCGATATTCCTCTCATTCAATTTGTTTAAACGACCAAGGGATTATAGATGACACATTAAGAGCTAGAGGAACTTAAAAGGAATTGGTCTTGATTCCGTAAAAATATTTGATAAAGTTATTGATAACGATGAGGTGGTTTACAGTTTTGGAGGTTATCTCAAGAAACTTATAAGATATGCAAAATCTAAAGGAGTCAATGTGATTGTTTGTTCATCTGTGCCTAGAAATGCATGAAAAGACGGTAGATTAATTAGAGGTGAAAACGGTTTTGCAAATTGTGCTCTTGATGTAGCTAAACAAGAAAATGTGTATGCTTTAGATTTAAATAAAATGATTGCAGATGTTTGTGATAAACAAGGTGAGCAAAATGTAACGGAGAGCTACCATGTTGAACCAGATAAAATACATACATCCAAAGAGGGTGCAACTTTAAGTACTTTTTTAGTTGCTAAAGCACTATGAGATATCAAAACATTAAAATTAAAGAAAAGCATCAATCAGGTACCCGAATCTCTGTAGCTAAACCAATATTTCAATAATGTATTATAAAATAATAATTGCGCTGGTTTTATTAAGTACGTATGCTAATGCTCAAAACCAATCTAAATATGTGTTAAATATGGTGCGCAATAATCCGGGAGAACCTTTAAAAAAAAGCGTTTTCAGCAATCCGAGTTATTTAGCTCAAAATATTTTACTGGCATGGTTGTGAACGATTTTACTTTTGCCCATCCAGTAATTACTTTTGATACTCTTAACCCCAATATATTTCCTTTAGGAAGTACAGAAATAGAGTGGGTAAATGATGCTACAAAAAAGTTAAGGACAATATAAAAAACGCTTATAATGCCGGTATAAAGGTTTATTGTTTTACTGACATTATAGTATTACGCAAAAATTTAATGGATTTATATAGAGATGAAATTTGTGAAAGTAATGGTAAAATTTCTTTCGAAAGACCAAAAACTGTAGAAATTCATTATGATCCTACTAATTATCACGAGCAAAGTGGGGATGCAAGCACCCGTAAATAAATACAGATTAATTGGTTTTGATGAAAGAAAGTATTAAAAAAGCAGTACCAGCTAAGAGTATTAAAAACTGGTTTATAGTTTCATTATCTTATCTGTCGATGATCATTTTAGTAATCTATATTTTATATCTATTTTTATAATTACCAAAAATAAAACTAGAATTATTCTAGCATGATTGATAACCTAAAGCATTATAATTTATTTTATTCAAAATTAGTGAAAAGATGCATAGTGTATTTTTTATTTTTTTTCGCTTTTGATTTATCGGCACAAACGGTTTCTATATCAAAGGGTAAAGTAATTGCTCCAGACTTATTGTTTAAAAGGTTTAATAGCGCTGATGGCTTGCCGGATGATCGTATTAGGACCATTTTTCAAGATTCGAAAGGTTTTTTGTGGCTAGGCACAATGAATGGAGTGGCTAGATATGATGGTTACAGTTTTAAAAAGTTTTACAAGAATAAAAATGCCAATAGCATATCTGGTAATTGGACAAATTCTATTCGGGAAGATAAAAATGATAATATCTGGATTGGAACAAGAGAAGGACTAAATAAATATAATCCAAATACAGATACTTTTGAAAATTTCAGATCAAATGATAGAGGCTCTACTACCTCCATACCTAGTAATATTATTAATACCCTGCAGTTTGATGTTGACAATAAATTATGGATAGGAACTCCAAAGGGTCTTTCCGTTTACGATACTCAATCAAAAAAATTCACAAATTTTAATAGCTATCCATTAAACCGTTTCGTTTGTAAAATCATTAAATCAGACGAGCAAAGTATGTGGATAGCTACAGTTGAAGGAGTAGTGCGTATGGACTTAAAAACGTATAATTATCAATTTTATAAAATTAACGTAAAACCTAATGCTTATGGAGATAAGTTTTGGTCGATGCTTCAGGTTGGTAAAGATCTTTTTTTGGGAACAGCCTCAGAGGGCTTGATTAAATTAGCTTTTGATACAGAAAATCAAAATTATGGGACGTTTGAATATATAAACAAATTTAACGGCGGTAGTTTAATTGGATCTCAAATATTTGATATTGCTAAATCCTCAGACGGGTCTATTTGGTTAGGCACTTCTAATTATGGCATTGCCAAAATAGATAATATAGCTTCTGAAAACAGAAAAATAACTTTTTATAAAAACAATTCTCTAAATAATAAAAGCATTAGTAATAACGGAGTATTTAAGGTTTTTATTGATAGATCTGATGTACTTTGGTGTGGTACAGAAGAAGGTTTAAATAAATTAGATTTAAACTTATTGCCTTTTAAATATTACACTTTTACAGATAAGAAGAGTAAAGACTTTGTAAGAAGCGTTTATGCTAATCAAGCAAATTCTATTTGGTTTGGTACCTCAAAAACAGGATTATACAACTACAATACTCAAACTGGTTTAAGTACTAATTATTCTTTTGCTAATCCATTTTTAAATGAGAATAGATCTATTTTGGTAGATGGAGAAAACGTTTGGAACGGGGCTTTAGGAGGTGCTTCAAAAGTGAAAATAGCTAACGGTAGTTATGCTAATAAAATTGGAGAACATGCTGTATTTGCTTTTTTGAAAGATACTAAAGGAAACGTTTGGATTGGGACTAATAATGGATTATACCAAGAAACAAAGGAAGGAGAAATAATTAATTATTTTTCTAAAGAATCTGATGGAGATAGGGCTATTTCTAAATTTGTAAGATCACTTTTTGAAGCTTCAAATGGTGATATTTGGATTGGTTTTGAAAACGGATCGGTTTCCATTTTTCATCCTTATAATAAAACTTTTACAAATTTAGAAAGTGCTAAAAATGGCAATAAGCTACAAGGAAGTATTATTTTAAGTATTGCAGAATATCCAAAAAATGTAATTTGGGTAGGTTCTGAAAATGGCTTAAATAAAGTTTCTTTTTTAGTTGATGGAACTTACAACATTAAAAGTTATTTCGAATCGGATGGTTTGCCGGATAAATCAATCAATGGAATTATTGCAGACGAGAAAGGTAATTTATGGCTTAGCACAATAAAAGGCCTTGTGAAGTTTAATGTATCTAAACAGTATTTTCAAACCTACTTGGCCGATATTAACTTTAGTTTTAGTGGTTACTATAAGTTAAACAATAATAATTTCTTGTTTGCTTGTTCAGATGGTTTCTTGATGTTTGATCCAAATCAAATTAAAACCAATAATATTGTTCCAAATGTTTTAATTTCTGATTTTAAGCTATTTAATAAATCCATTGAAATTAAACAAAAATACAATGGAGATATCATATTGGATAAATCTATATTTTCCACCAAAGAAATCACTTTAGATTATTATAATAACCAATTTTCTATAGAATTTGCCGCTCTACATTTTTCTAACCCAAGTGGTAATTCTTATGCTTACAGAATGTTAGGCTTTGATGATAAATGGATTTATGTAAATTCTTCTAATAGAAGCGCAACTTACACTAACTTAGACAATGGTACTTACACTTTTGAAGTAAAAGCGTCTAATTACTCTGGCGTTTGGAATAATAAACCACAGACCATTAAAATCACTATTTTACCTCCTCCATGGAAGTCTTGGTGGGCAATTATTTTATACATTATTGTGCTTAATAGTCTTTTATATGTATTTGTAAAATACATATTAGTGCAATCTCAGCAAAAGCAACAAATAGTTTTTGAGAAAAAAGAGAAAGAGCAATTAAAAAATTTGAACCAAATGAAGTTAAAGTTTTTTACTGATATTTCTCACGAGTTTAGAACACCACTTTCTCTAATTTTAGGTCCAGTAGAAGATTTTTTGATTGCAGAAAACCTAGATCCCTTACTTAAGAAAAAGGCCAATCTCATTCAAAGAAATACCCAGAAACTATTGTATTTATTAGATGAGTTAATGACATTCCAAAAAATGGATCAGGGGATGTTGCAGCTCAAAAAAGAAAATGCAGACATTATAAGTTTTGTAAGAAGTGTTTATGATAATTTTTACACTTTTGCTCAAAAGCGTAAAGTACAATTCGATTTTGAATATACAAACGAGAGTTGCTTTATGAATTTTGATTTAGGAAAAATGGAAATGGTATTAAATAATCTTTTATTTAATGCTTTTAAATTTGCTAAAGTAGATGGCAATGTTAAAATATTAGTTCAAAATTATTCTAAAACCGAAATAGCACAAGACTTTATTTTACCCATAGAAACAGAGAATTGGATATGTATTTCTATTGAAGATAATGGGAAAGGAATTTCTAACGAAGAGTTTGATCATATTTTTGAGCGTTTCTTTTCAAAAAATAGTATCAAGGGAACTGGTGTAGGTTTATCATTAACAAAAAGCTTAGTAGAACTCCATCAAGGTACCATTATAGCGCAAAGCATTCCGCAACAAAAAACAACTTTTAAAGTTTATTTACCCGTATTGTCTGCAGGTACTTGGGAAAAAGATGAGCAATTCAGTTTCATTTCAGAGTATAATGTAGAATCTTTACAAGAAGTGACAACTATTAATCAAGATTTAAACAAAGAAATTAATACAGAAAAATCCTTAATTTTAATTGTAGATGATAATGTAGAGGTGTTAGACTATTTAGAAATGATTTTTAAAGAGTCTTATACTATTGCCATAGCAGAAAACGGAGTTGAGGCATTAAATTTTATTTTAAAAAATGCGCCAGATTTAATTATAAGTGATGTGATGATGCCCGAAATGGACGGTGTAGAACTTTGTGAAAAAGTAAAATCTGATATCAATGTTAACCACATTCCATTTATTTTATTAACAGCCAAATCTACTGTAGAAGACAGAATAAAAGGTTTATATACCGGAGCAGATGATTACATACCTAAACCGTTTTATCCAAATATTTTAAAAATTAGGGTTCAAAAACTATTAGACACCCAAAAACAACTGGCAGAAAAGTTTCAAGCAGGAGGCGGAGTGCTTGTTCCAAAAAATATACTTAAAAGTCCGCTCGACGAGAAATTTTTAAATAAAGTTATCAGTTGTATTAAAGCCAACATTAGTAATGACGAGTTAAGCGTAGAAGAATTAGGGAGTATGGTAGCTATGAGCCGTAGTAATTTATTTAGAAAATTGAAAGCTATTACCGGGCAAACACCAATAGAATTTATTTACTTCATTAGGTTAAAATATGCTATGGATTTGTTGTTAGAGCGGAAAATGAATATGTCTGAGATAGCTTACGAAGTAGGTTTTAAGAATCCATCATCTTTCACAAAGTCTTTTAAAAAGCAATTTGGTAAATCTCCTTCAGAATACCTGAACACTATTTTAGAAAATCAAAAAGCTATAAACAAATAACATCAATCTGCACAATCTCATCTATTAATTGCAACATTTCATCATGCTGCACTTTGCTTATAGTTTGTTTCTTTACTATAAGAAATAAGCAAATTTCTTACTAACCAATTCATTTAAAAAATTGATAGCGAATAATCATTTGAGGCTTCCTTTATAATGATGTTAAGCTTTTTTTAGATATCAAATGAGCTCAAATATAAATGATGATTTATCCTACTTTAAAAAGTTTTATCTTATTGCTATTATTTTTTTTTATCAAAGAAATAACTTATGGTCAGTCTTTTTTGGGTAAAAACGATTTAGAATCTGTATATCATTTTACTGTTTCTGGTAAAATTAATCAGTATGATCCTGACCATTATAACCTACTCAATAATCAAAACAAGTTTAGTCTTAATAAAGATATACAGCAACAAATTTTTTTAAAGGCTAATTGGAGTGTTCAGACAAAAGTAGAAGCAGTTAAAAATCAACCAGGTGCATTAGATTATACGGTTACATTTAAATGTCTAACCGGCGAACTTAAAAATGGAAGCGTATCTATATCAATTGATATCAATAATTGGGAAAATAGTAATTATGTACTTTTACCTGCGGCAGTTTACAATGGTAATAAATACGCATCACGAAGGTTAAGATACTCGCCTAAATTGTATGATGTTAAAGATATTGGTAAAGAAATTCCGATCATAATTAACGATGTACCAAAGTTGAGTGAGAATGATGGAGTTTCAAGAATTCAAGAGCGTAGCGGTAGTATGAGTACACCTTCTGTAGGGTTTGTCAGTAACATAAATAAAACTGGTGTTTGGTTACTTACAAAACAGGGGAATAACTTAGGTGATTATGGTATTAATGTTGAAGAAAACAGAGACCGCAGTGTGGCAACATTTTCTATTACCTCACCAGTTGTAAGAGAGCAATACGTTTATAAAATATGCGATAGCAGGGTGCCTAGTTGGGATAAGCCTAAAGATTTTAAAGCTGGCGATGAAACCATTATTAGTTTTAGGATTTATGGCTTTGATGCTCCAAAAACGCAAACCTTATTTGACAAGTTTGCCCAAATAAGAAAATCATTTATTTCTGATACCACCCAATTAAACGCTTTGCCTTACTCGGCTTGTATGCAAACTTTAGAAGATAAGTTTAACAAAAGTAATTTTGTTGCTTCCTATGGTTATTACTCTGTAGGCTTAAGAGAAAATTATTTACAAGATTGGCAAATAGGCTGGACCGGTGGCATGATTAGTACCTACCCCCTATTATTTGCAGGAAATACCGAAACTCAAAAAAATGTTATAAGAAATTTTGATTGGCTTTTTCCTAATGGGATAAGTCCATCTGGCTTTTATTGGGATTCGGGCGAAAAAGGAACTATTTGGTATGGTGGCGATATTAGAAATCCTCAATCAAAGAATTGGCATTTAATAAGAAAAAGTGGCGATGCTGTTTGGTACATTATCAAGCAGTTTATGTTGATGGAAAAAATGGGAATTCCAGTAAAACCTACATGGAAAGATGGAAACAAAAAAGTATGTGATGCCTTTGTTAAACTATGGAAAAATAACCATCAGTTAGGTCAGTTTATTAATTCAGAAACTGGCGAAATAAGTGTAGGTGGTTCAAGCAGTGGCGCTATAGTACCTGCAGCTTTAGTTCTAGCAGCCTCTTATTATAATGAGCCAGTATATTTGCAAGTTGCACAAGAAATTGGAGATTATTTTAATCTAAACTTTACCGAAAAGGGTATTTCTTGTGGAGGACCTGGAGATGCATTACAAAGTTTTGATTCAGAATCGACCTACAGTTTAGTAGAGGCTTATGTTGCCTTGTATGAGGGCACTAAAAATAAAAAGTGGTTAACTATTGCGCAAAATTCAGCTAAGCAATTTGCAACTTGGGTGGTATCTTACAATTATCAATTTCCCAAAAATTCCGCTTATCATCAATTAGGAATGCGCACTACAGGTACTGTTTATGCTAATATTCAAAATAAACATGCTGCACCAAACATCTGTACAGCATCTGGCTTAGGCCTACTAAAGCTATTTAGGTATACCAATGATAAATTTTATCTTGATTTATTAAAAGATATAGCTCATGGTAATACCCAATATATGCCTCATCCAAAAAGACCTTTAGAAAATTTACCTAGCGGTTTTGTAAGTGAAAGAATTAACCTAACTGATTGGGAAGGGCCAAATTCAATAGGTTATATTCTACCTTTATCAACCTGGGCAGAAACGGCCTTAATGCTTACAACCGTAGAAATACCAGGTTTATATGTACAGCCAGATAATAACCTATTTACTGCATTTGATAATATTGATGTGATTTTAAAATCTAACGATAAAGATAAAATGGTGCTAGAATTAAAAAATACCACAGCTGTAGAGGCTAAAATCTCCATTTTAGCCGAGAATGGCAATCAATCACAAGATATTTTGCAGGATAATATACTTTATGGAAACAAGAATATTGTTGTTTTAAAGCCAAATGAAATTAAGCAATTAACTTTTAAAAAGAATTAAGATTAACAATTATGAAAGCTTTAAAAGTAATAATTTTGGCAGTAGGTTTGGCTCTATGTCAACAAACAAATGCGCAAGATATTTTTGTAAGTCCAAATGGTAAGGATTCTAATCCAGGGACTAAAGAAAAGCCATTTGCAACCTTAAATTATGCTAGGGATTTTCTAAGACAAAAAGCACCAAGAACTACAGTTGCTACAGTTTATTTAAGAGGTGGAGTGTATAATGTTTCCGCTTCGTTTGAGTTAAGCAAAGAAGATGGCGGTACACTTAACGCACCAGTTGTATATACTGCCTATGAGAATGAAAATGTAGTGTTAACAGGAGCAAAAGCTATAGAAAGTAATGCTTTTAAAAAAATTAAAGATAAAACTACCTTAAAGCGAATTAATCCAAATTTAAGAAACAAAATTGTTGAGTTAGACTTAAAAAAGTATAACATCACTCATCGTACCATGATGCCTAATATTTTTACTGATGCTGGTAATATTATGGGACTTTTTGTTGGTAATGAGCGGATGCCTTTATCCAGATATCCTAATAATGGATACATGACCATTAAAAAAGTACTTATACCAGGTGGTGGGCAAGAAACAAAAGGAGACGATTGGAAAAACTTTTATACTGACGGTGCTAAAGAAGCTAAATCTCCTCGCCCAGGCGTATTTGAATACAGAGATCAGAAACATGCCAAATGGGCTAATTTATTAGATAGAGGTATTTTTTTTAAAGGTTATTGGCGCATACCTTGGCAAAATGAAGCAGTGAGAGTAGCAAAAATAGACACTTCTGCTAAAAATGTTACTTTTTCTGTACCTGTAACTGGTGGTATTGGTAATAAATATAATAGACCAGATGGTAACGGAAAAGAGCAATATTGGTTATTAAATTTATTAGAGGAGGTAGATGTGCCGGGCGAGTGGGCTGTTGATGCTAAAGATGAAAAATTGTATTACTATCCTAAAACCGAAAATAGTAAACAACAAATTTATATTGCAGATAATTATGAACCTGTAATAACATTAAAAAACACTGCCTACATTTTTTTTAAGAATCTAATTATAGAAAATAATTTAGGCGATGGAATTAAAATTTCTGGTGGTAATAACAATACCGTTGCTGGCTGTACCATTAGAAGTGTAAATAAATACGCAGTTACTTTAGATAATGGAAAAGAAAATACGGTTCAAAGTTGCGATTTATATAATCTTGGTGCTGGTGGAGTTTGGTTAAGTGGTGGTAATGAAACTTCAAATCCTAGGGTTGCCGCGGGTCATATAATAATCAATAATCATATCCATCATTTTAGTCAAATAGAGAAAATATATACGCCAGCAGTTAATGTCGGTTTCTCTGGCGGTGGCGGTGGCGGGCATCATGTAGCTGTAGGTAACTATGTAGCCCATAACTTGATACACGATACACCACACGCGGGTCTACTTTTTGGTAGCTGGGATAATATTTTTGAATATAACGAGGTATTTAGAATGTGTACGATATCTAATGATATGGGTGCTTTTTATGCATATGATTTATTTGAAAGAATGGGTAATAATACGTTTAGATATAATTTTGTGCACAATAGCCCGGATGGGGACGGTATTTATTTTGATCATGACCATAAAGACTTAAACGTTTATGGAAATATAGTTGCTTTAAATAGCGAAGGCGGTAAAAGAGGAACCGGTTTTTTATACAAAATAGGTTCTCAAGCAAAAAACCCACAGGTTATGAATTGCTACAATAACATAGCTATTAATTGTAGTTACGGTTTCCAATTTGTTAATGTAGCATCTGCTAATAATGTTATCAATAATAATGTTGCTGTAAATGCTAAGTATCCATTTCAGTACAGAGAAATTGTTGATGGCAAAGAAGTAACAGTAGCAGAGTCTGTATTAACTAACGGTAAAAATGTGGCATATACATCAGACCCTGGTTTTGAAAACATGGCTAAGTTTGATTTCCGTTTAAAACCAGACAGTAAAATTTTTAAAGATTTGCCAAGTTTTAAACCTATCCCAGTAGATAAGATGGGTTTGTATTTAGACGAATACAGAAAAAAAATCCCTACAAACGATGAGATCAAACGCTTTGAAAATCCAACCAATACTGATGCTTTGTGGGTAGAGATAGAAGATAGAAACCTTAAATAATTTCTTGAAATAATAAAAACATTCTAAGGAGAACTACCTAAACCTAATTTTTAATGTGATTACATTAAATAGTAAAAAAAGGAAAATTTTCTTGTTTATTATATAGTTTTTTAGCCAAATTATATCTACAAATGTTTGTCAGAATTATTTAAATCCATAGTTATTAGTATAATAATTTCCATAAACTAACCCTTTTGTAAGTTATAAAATTATAATTTTTTTCTAAAGTGTCATTTAAGCTAAAAATAAACAGGATAATAATGCAGGTAATTAATTTATTAGCCTTAAAGAGTAAAGTTGAGCAATATGAACTAATATTTGCAACATATAGAATAGTTTATTTTTTATGTTGACACTAAATTTGATTAGAAAAACTAACTGAATACCCAAAATAGTTAGTAACCAATAAAAAACTTAAACCAAATTATAATGAATAGACTTGACTTAATAGCACAATTTATATTGCCTTTTTTTAAAAGTAAATCCTCTTTAAGGGCAATAGTTATGATGCTGTTTTTGATAACACCATACATTGGAATTGCGCAAAATAATTCTTTTAAAGTATCTAGTACTATAAAAGATTCTAAAGGTGTTCCCCTACAAGGTGTAACAATAACTGCAAAAGGCATAAATACAATTGCCATTACAAATGCAACAGGTAAATTCACTTTCAATGTGCCTAATCAACAAACCATCATAATTATATCATATTTGGGTTTTGCTACTAAACAAGATTTAGCAGTTAATATTAATGGAAAAGAAATTCTTTTAGAAGAAGAAGTATCTAACTTAAATGAAGTTGTAGTGGTTGGTTATGGTACTACAACTAAAAGAGACTTAACAGGATCTGTAGGTAAGGTAGATATAGTTGATTTACAAAAAGCACCAGTAGCTTCTTTTGACAATGCACTTGCTGGGAGATTAGCGGGTGTAAATGTGGTTTCTACAGACGGACAGCCTGGAGCAGCGACAAGAATTACTGTGAGAGGTAGCTCTGTTACTCAAGATGCCTCTCCATTATTTGTAATTGATGGTTTTCCTGTCGAAAATATGGATATCAATTCTATTAATCCGCAAGATATAGAATCTTTAGAAGTTCTTAAAGATGCATCATCAATAGCAATTTATGGTGCTAGGGGAGCAAACGGTGTAATCATTATTACTACTAAAAGAGGAACGGTAGGTCCACCTAAAATATCTTATACTTTTAATTATGGTATTCAAAAAGATATTAACCGTGTAGAAATGATGAATCCTTATGAATTTGTAAAATTACAATTAGAAATAGATCGTTACAGAAGTACTCCTTCATCAAGAGTAAATACTAATGATATTATATACCTAGGTTTTAATCCGTCTGATGGTACTCGTCTAAGAACTTTAGAATCTTATAAAGATGAAAAAGGTTACGATTGGCAAGATTTAGTCTTACAAACGGGCTCGCAACAAAGTCATGCTATCACTTTAAATGGTGGTACTGATAACACAAAATATGCTTTTTCAGGCTCTTCATTTGATCAAAAAGGCATCATTATTAATACCGGTTTTAAAAGATATGAAGGTAAAATTAGTTTAGATCAAACCATTAGTAAGAAGTTAAAAATTGGCGTTTCTGCAAGATATTCCAATACTAAAAATTTCGGTACCGTTCCCATTGGTTCTGCAACTGGTGGGGTTGTACAAGGTATGTGGCAGTACAGACCGGTTTCCGGAGTAAATAATCAAGATTTAACAAATTCATTAATAGATAGTGCGGCACTAGCGGATTTTAATAATGGAGTAACTAGCTCTTTAGGAGATAACTTAATCAATCCATTTTTACAAGCTCAAAACGAAATAAGAAATGATATTAAGAATACAGGTTATTTAAATACTTATGCCGAGTATTCATTTAACAAAGCTTTAAAATTAAAGTTAACTGGTGGTTATAATGGTACTGTTGTAAGGCAAGAGTTTTTTTATAATTCTAAAACTCAGCAAGGTAATATTATTAGAAATCCTGCTGGAGATGTGCCTAATGTTAACGGTATAAATGGTAAAATTGCTAATCAAGTTAATGAAAACTACTTAACAGAAGCTATCTTATCCTTTAAAAAAGTATACAACAAAAAACATTCTTTTGATGCAGTAGGTGGTTTTACTTATCAATATGCCAGTAGCTTAGGTAATGGATTTAGAGTTACAAATATACCAGAAGCACAAGAATATTTAGGTTTGTTGAGTTTAAATACCGGAAGGGCAGAAACTCCAACTATTGGCGGAACGCAATGGCAGTTGTATTCTTTTATAAGTCGTTTAAATTATACTTATAGAGATAAGTATCTCTTTACTTCTACTGGTAGGTATGATGGTTCTTCTAAATTTGCTCCTGGTAAACAGTGGGGGTTTTTTCCTTCAGGTGCTTTTGCTTGGAGATTTACAGCTGAACCATTTATGAAAAAATATAGCTTTTTAGACGATGGTAAGTTGAAAGTAAGTTATGGTTCTGTTGGAAATAACCGTGTTGGAGATTTTAGTTACTTACCCCAATTTGGAAATTTAAGTAATCCTTACGGATATCCTTTAAATAACCAATATAGTGGAGGTGTTACGCCTTTTTTTTACGGCAACAACGATTTGACCTGGGAAACCACTAATCAATTAGATTTAGGTCTTACATTGTCTTTCTTAAATAATAAAATATCAATTGAGGCTGATTATTATAATAAACTAACAAGAGATTTTTTGCTTGGTGCAACCTTACCTGCATTGGCTGGTTATGCGAACGGAGCTAACTCTCAATATCAAAACACCGGAAAAATTAGAAATAGGGGTTTAGAATTTACTATCAATACCAATAACATCAACAAAAAAGATTTTGGCTGGAGAACTAGTTTTAACATAAGTTTTAACAGGAGTGAAATTGTTTCATTTAACAATCAAATAGAAGTAATAAATACACAAGTTGGTTTGCCAGGCGTTTCCACAGCTAACAGACCTATAGGTTGGATAGCTAGAGTTGGAAGTTCTATTTCTGATTTTTATGGTTACAAATTTAATGGTATTTATCAGTATAGTGATTTTGACAAATTATCAGATGGCACTTTTGTAATTAAAAATACAGTTCCGGCATACTCGGCAAATGTACAACCAGGGGATGCTAAATATTTAGACATTAACAACGATGGAATTATTTCAGATGCGGACAGAACAGTATTAGGAAGTCCATTACCTATCCATCAGGGAGGTTTGTCAAATAACTTTAGATATAAGAAATTTGATTTAAATATCTTCTTGCAGTGGAGTTATGGGAATGAAGTTTTAAACGCTAATAGGATAGTTTTTGAGCAGGGTAATTATACTCCATTTAGCAACCAATTTGCATCATTTGCTAACAGATGGACTCCAGATAATCCTTCTAATACAATACCAAAAGCTCAAATATTAAGGGGGGATGCAGGTAGTGCAAACCCTGTAATTTCCTCTAGATTTATAGAAGATGGGTCTTTTCTAAGATTAAAAACAATCGCTCTTAATTATACCTTTTCAAAAGATGCGCTTAAAAAAATTGGCTTAAGCAATTTTAAAATTAATTTAAGCGCTCAAAATATTTTAACATTAACAAATTATACAGGAACAGATCCTGAAGTTTCAACATATAGAGTAGTTAATGAAGCCGGAGTAGGTTCTGGTTACACATTTATTCAGCCCAGCAGTGGATATACAGCCCTTGCTACAGGGCTAGACTTCACCCCATATCCAAGGGCATTTGTAGCTACCATGGGTTTAATTGCTAATTTTTAATTTGATGATTATGAAACATTTAAAATATTCAATCTCTATTTTTATTTTATCTATTCTTTCTCTTTCTTGTCAGAAAGATGTGAGTTTAAAACCTATTTCGTTTCAATCCACAAATATCACATCTGCGGCACAAATAGAAAGTCAGATTGTTGGAGTTTATAACGTTTTAGAGGCTTCTCAAATGTACGGGGAAGGCTTATGGGGCTATTTTACAGCTGGTACAGACGAAAGTTTTAGATCTGGCTCTTTACCAACAACTATATTAACTCAGCATTATAATATAGAAAGTTCAGAATCTAATTTATACACATATTGGAGAAATCTTTACATGGGTATAGAAAGAGCTAATGTACTGCTTGATGGCATTGATAAAACAACACTTAATGAAAATCGTAAGAAAGCAGTTAAAGGACAAGCGAAATTTTTGAGAGCCTATTATTTCTATTTGTTGGTAAATCATTTTGGTGATGTGCCTTTAAAAATAGCTTTAACTACAGATTTGGGTACTAGTTTCAACATACCACGCACTAATTCTAAAGAGGTGTATGAGTATATTATTAAAGAAATGGAAGAAGCTGAAATTATGGTAGAAAGTATGAGTGCCGTAAATACAACGACAATAGTGACTAAGGGTGCTGTAGAAGCAATGTTGGCAAGGGTTTGCTTATCTGCAGCTGGTAGCCCAGTTAAAGATGTAATAAAATATGAAAAAGCACTTTTTTGGGCAAAAACGCTAATAGATGCAAAAACCCATTCTTTATATTCATCTCCGCACCCACTTTACCCACAAACGCCAGCTTACGCTAGAGTTTTTATTAACAATATGCAAAACAATGTTAATGATGCTAAACCCGTAGAAGGAATATGGGATGCTGCTTTTTTATCAAAATCAAATGCAACAGGTCCTTACGCAGGATTAGGCTTTTTGGTAACACAAACGTTAGGTGCTACTATGGGAGTTTTTTCTCCTGATGCAACGGCAAAAGCATCTATTGGTTTTTCATCAGCAACTTATAGAGCATTACCTAAATTATTTAATTTATACAGTCCAGGAGATTTAAGAAGAGATTGGGCAATTGCACCTTATCTATACAAAAACGCTACAACTACTAGATACTTTTCTTTACAAGTTAACATAACGGGTGGTGGTGGTACCGGTGCTAAAGCCACAGCTTTTACTTCAAATACGGGTGCTATTACTTCGATAGTTATAGATAATGCAGGTAGTGGTTATACAACAACACCTACCATAACTTTTGAAGCTTTTAAAACCGATAATAACACTACTCCTCCTATTACTGGAACTAATGTGGCTTTAGCAACTGCTTTGATTTCTGGAGGTAAATTAACAGGGATTAATATTACAAGGGCAGGTAATGGTTATCCTACCGTTTATGATAGGGCTGCGGCTAAATGGAGAAGAGAATATGAGGTAAACTTACCTGATATTAGACTAAGAAATAATACAGCTTGTAATTTTCCAATTATCAGATTTGCAGATGTTTTATTAATGGCAGCAGAGGCTGATTTAAAAATAAATGGTACACCAAGCTCTAACGCTAAAGAATATTACAATAAAATAAGGAGAAGGGCCTTTGGATTAGATCCAGAAGTAGCCCAACCTACAGTAGATGTGGCAACTTTTACAATAGAAGATATTTACGATGAACGTTCAAGAGAGTTATGTTTTGAAGGTGTAAGAAGGAGCGATTTAATAAGATGGGGAATAATGACAAGAGAAATGACCAAAGTTGTGCAGGATAATGCTTTAAGATCTCCTTCGGGGTATTCAATTGCATCCTCATTGGCTGCAAATAACTTTTTAACTAATCCCGCTAAATATGTCCTATTCCCAATTCCGGAAAGAGAAAGAGAGCTTGATAACGCTTTAAGTCAAAATTTAGGTTGGTAAATTATTAATAAAAATCATGAAAAAATACAACTCAATTATATACATAATGGTTATCATGCTAACTATAACAGCATGTCAAAAATCAGATCCTGAAGATTTAGATGGTTTTAATGTTACAACAGAAAAATCATCCTATTTAGTGGGTGAAGAAGTTACGTTCAATTTTAACGATGTAAATGTAGATCAAATAACTTTTTACTCTGGTGAAGGAAATGCTAATTATAAAAACTTAAACAGACTTAAGGAGTTAGGAATTAATAAATTACAATTTGAGACCTCTATGCAACAAGGTTTACTTAGTGATAATGATTCTTTAAGATTGTTGATATCAACCAATTTAAGTGGCTATGATTCTGTTAGTGTTGTAAAAGCTACTTGGGTAGATATTACAAGCAGAAATACCCAATGGCCAACTACATTAAATACTACTTTTATAAAGTCTGATTTAATTGATGTTTCTGATTTTAATACTGCTGATAAAATTAATATTGCCTTTAGAGCATTAGGAAAGAAAAAAACATTACAAGCTCAAAGAAAATGGCAAGTAAGAAATTTAGAACTCAGTAATGAACTAGTAGATGGAAGCAAAACATTCTTGTTTTCTGCTCCTTTTGTAAGCGCTACAACTCCTTCCGCATCTATTTTTCAATATACGGGTTGGGTACAGGTTAGTCTTAAAAATAGTCTTACACAAGGCTCTAATGTTTGGGATGTTGGAGAAGCAGGTGTTAACGGGAAAGACAGTTTAAGAAATAAGAACGGAATTTCAATAAAAACAGCTTATCCTCTGCAATTTAATCCAGGCGTAAATTTAAATAATGATGATAATGATGATTGGGTAATTACTACAGCTGTTGATTTAAAATCTACCAGATCCTCATCAGGAATAATCATTAAAAATGCAATCACTAAGAGCTTAAAACAACATGTTTATAAATTTACTAAAGCAGGTAATTATCAAGTTACTTTTGTAGCAATTAATGATATTGGAGGTAATGGTAATAAGGTAGTAAAAACTATAAATCTTGAAATCAAATAATCTTTTTTTAATCAAAAATGAATCACATCCATTTTGATTATTTATCTGCTTTTTTAAAATTAAGGTGTGAATCTGGATTAGATAAATCTTTTGGATCTAAAAAATATCAATTAAAATAAAATTTTCAATTAATTAAATATGAGACTCATTTTAAGTCTAATTTTATTACTAGGCATTCAAAAGGTTTTTGCTCAACAATTTTATGTGAGTAAAACGGGTAGTGATGATTTTTTGGGTACTAAAGAAAAACCGTTTGCAACATTGTTTAAAGCACAACAAGCTGTTAAAGGTTATAAACAAAGATACCC
>JBBRYE010000070.1:0-18563 GCA_038237895.1 Sphingobacteriales bacterium
CAACTACTTCACAACCGCCATAATAACGATTTCCCGGGTAACCCTCCGCGTATTTATTGGTTAGAACGGAACCCATTGCTTCCAAAACCTGGTGACTAACAAAGTTTTCTGAAGCAATTAATTCTATTCCGTTTTCTTGTCTTTCTTCTTCTTTATCTATGAGGTCGAAAATAACTTGATCTTTTTTCATTTATTTTGGTTATTGTTAATTTTATTACGTTTATTAGAGTCTTAAACCTGAATGTCTATATTTTATAGAATTAAATCAATGCTCTAAATTAAAAATTTTAAGCTAGTATTTGAATAAAATTGTCTATGAATAAAATTAAGTTTGTTATTGTTGGTGTAGGTAATATTGGCTCAAAATACGTTTCTTTAATAGAAGAATTGTCTGACTCTGAGATAATTGCGGTTGTTGATTCTAACTTTGGGAGACGAAAATTTGTAAATAAATTAGTTCCGTTTTTTACTTCTTTAGAAGATTTTTTTACAGCAAGAATACAAGCTGATGTAATTTGTATTTGTACCCCTAATGGTTTACATCCTTCACAAACAATAGATTGCTTAAAAGCCGGTTATCATGTAATTTGTGAAAAACCAGTTGCACTAAAAGCAGACGATGTTTTGAAGATGATGGATGCTGAAAAAATATCAGGTAAAAAAGTATTTGCTGTAATGCAAAACAGATATAGCCCTGTAGCAATATGGCTTAAGAAATTAATGGCACTGGAATTAGTTGGTGAAATTAGACTATTGCAAATTAATTGCTTTTGGAATAGAAATAATAAGTATTACCAAGATTCCCCTTGGAGAGCAACCAAAAAATTGGGAGGCGGTCCTCTTTATTCTCAGTTTAGTCATTTTATTGATTTAATGATTTGGATTTGTGGTAATCCTAAAAATATTAGAAGTGAATTTTTTACCTTAAACAAAGAAATACATACACAGTTTAAGGATAGTGGTATCATTAATTTTAATTTAGGCACTAATGGAAAGGGCGTTTTTAATTTTACCAATGCTGCTTATGAGACTAATATTGAAAGTAGTTTAACTATTATAGGATCTAAAGGGAATGTAAAAGTTGGAGGGCAATACATGGAAAAACTTGATTTTGTTAATTTAGACCAAGTTTTTGAAATCCCTGTTTTTGAAAACGTTACTAAAGCAAATAGCTATACATATTATCAAGGATCTGCAGACAAACACGATGTTTTTCTTAAAAGAGTTATTCATTGTATAAAAAATAATCATGAACCAGAAATTGGTTTAACAGATGAGTTAAATGTTATACATTTTATTGAGCAGGCTGTTCTTTATGCTGAAGCCAAAAGTTATTAAAACCTAAGCCAATTTGAATTTTTAGTAATTGCTCCTGTAGCATTTCTAACATTGCTAAAAAATTATAAACAAATTGAATTTTATCTTTAGAAATTTTAAGCAAATCAGTAAAATCTAATTTTTTATTGATAGCCATTAAACCGGCAATCTGATTTTTCTGCTCATCAACACTGTAAAGATTTTGAATAACAGTATGCTTTACCTCATTACATTTTATTTCAAAATTTTTACAAACTTTTAAATAGATTTTTAAAAGTTTGTAAAGATCTAAAGATGCAAAATCTTCATATTTTGTTGATGAATTAGAAAGTAGTGCCTTTAAATCCTGATTTATATTTCCCCTCTTACTTTTAACAAAGCGATTATCCTCTAAAGTTTTAAAATGCTCTACAACGTCTTTATACTTTTTATACTCTATTATTCTTTGTATCAAATCTTTTTGTAAATCTATTTCTTCGCCACTTTCATTTAATTCAGGACGAGGTAAAAGCATTTTGGCTTTAATCCGCATTAAAGTTGCTGCCACATAAATAAATTCGCTAGCTAATTCAATATTTAAAGCGCTAAGCTTATGCAAATAGTCTAAAAAATCATTGGTAATTGTAGCTATCGGAATATTATAAATATCCAATTCATCTTTTTCAATAAAAAATAAAAGTAAATCAAACGGACCTTCAAAAATTGGAAGTTTAATAGAAAATTGTTCCGATTGCTCCATCGATTTTAGGATTTATTAATATCGTCTAAAGTAAGAGAAACTAGTTTTTTGGTTTTAAACCATGTAGTTGCAACAACTATTAAAGTCATAGACCCTCCAAAAATAACCGCTGGTACGGTGCGCATTAACTTAGCGGTTAATCCAGATTCGAACTGACCAATCTCGTTTGAAGAACCTATAAACATAGAATTTACTGCAGAGACGCGTCCTCGCATATCATCGGGCGTTAAAATTTGTAAAATAGTTGATCTTATTATAACACTTACACTATCAAAAGCTCCTTCTAAAAATAAAAAGAAAAGAGTTAAATAAAAATTAGTTGATAAGCCATAGCAAATAATTGATATTCCAAAACCTGTTATTGCAAAAAGTAAATTTCGCCACGGTTTACCCATTGGCGAAAATCTTGTCATTAATAACATAGTGAATACTGCACCAACCGCTGGTGCCGCTCTTAAAAAACCAAATTCAGTTGCACCTACATGTAAAATTTCTGTAGCAATTACTGGTATTAATGCAACTGCTCCTCCAAAAAACACCGAAAATAAATCAAGACTTAAAGCGCCTAAAAGCATTTTAGATTTAAATACAAATTTTAACCCTTCAGATAAGCTTTGTAAAATATTTGTAGTTTGTACATAGGTTGATGGCCTACTTTTAAAGAAGAAAGTTGAAATAAAAGAAATGGATAAACAAATTAAAATAAAAAAGAAAGTATGATTTATACCAGCAAAACCATATAATAAACCGCCAATTGCAGGTCCACCAATTGATGCGATTTGCCATGCAGAACTATTCCAGGTTGATGAATTAGGATAATGTTCTCTAGGGATAATCATAGCCATTAAAGAAAATGCTGTTGGGGCATAAAAACCTCTTGCTATTCCATTAATAAAAATCATCACGTAAATAAGAGAAATTAATAATGATTGGCCCAATCTTAAAGTTACAGATGGTAAAGTGATGATAAATAAAACTGCAGACGATAATAAAATTAAGCCGACAACCTTTTGTAATAAAGTTTTTTTGTTGGATTTATCTGCAATATAACCTCCATACAAGGCAATTCCGATAGCAGGTACGGCTTCGGCTAAACCAATTAATCCTAAGGAAAGAGGGTCTTTTGTAATACTATAAATATACCAACCTATAACAACTCCTTGTACTTGGTAACCCATAGTTAAAAAAAACCGCATCAATAAATAAGATCTAAATTCTTTAAACCTTAACGCGATATATGGATCCTTTTTTTGACCTTCAGAGTTTAATTCCAATTTATTACTAATGAGAAATACCGTAATTATCTATTAAATACACCAAAGAAGCCATTGATGCAGCACCTAACTCTAACTCTCTCTTATTTACATTTTCAAAAACATCATTTGGTGTATGATGGATGTCGAAATATCTTTGAGAATCTGCTTTAAATCCAATTAAAACAGCATTTTTAAATGTGGAGAGTGGTTCAATATCGCTTCCACTACCTCCATTTGTTAAACGTTCACTAAAATAGGGTACAAATAATTCTTTCCAGTCGGTATTAATTTTTATCATACCATCTTTAGACACATCTTGAAATGTAAAACCCCTTGGGGTAAAACCGCCACCATCAGATTCTATTGCTGCAATATGATTTTCTTTATTTATCAATGCTAATTCAGCGTATTTATCACCCCCTCTTCCTCCATTTTCCTCGTTCATAAACATAACAGCCCTAATAGAATGTTTTGGTTTTATTCCTAATGATTTGTAGATTCTTAAAACCTCTAAACCTTGTACAACTCCGGTTCCATCATCATGTGCTCCTTCTGCCAAATCCCAAGAATCCAAGTGCCCTCCAACTGTTATAAATTCGTTCGGCTTTTCATTTCCTGTTATCTCACCAACTACATTATAAGATTTTACATCTGGTAGTAATTGGCAATTCTGTTTAAAATAAAACTCAATTTGTGGGAGTTTTTTTAACCTTAATAAATTACTTAATTGATTTGCGGCTTTAGTAGAAATTGCCGCAGCAGGAATTTTTTTAGAACCTTCTGGGAAAACTGTAGTCCCAGTATGTGGATAATCATCTAATGTACTTGAAAGTGACCTTACAATTACTCCCACAGCACCATATTTTGCTGCTTCCGCTGGGCCAGCAAATCTTTGGTCACCAGCAGTCCCATAAGCTTTTCCTGTTTCAATAAATTTTTGATCAAAAGGGCGGTTAAAAAAAATAATCTTACCTTTTATTTGGCTTTCGCCGATAGTTGCTAACTCTGCCAAACTTTTAACTTCAAGTATTTTAGCTTTAATTCCATTTGCAGGAGTACCTGGAGACATTCCAAGCGCACAAATTGGAACATTGATTTCTGTTTTTCCGTTAATTATTTTACCAATTTCTTTTTGTCCTCGCACCCAGTGAGGCACCATACATTCTTGTAAAAAAACCTTATCAAAACCATAAGAATCCATCAATTTTTTACCCCAATCCACAGCTTTTTGAGCATTTGCAGAACCGCTTAATCTTGGGCCTATTTGTTTACATAAGTATTTAAGATTTTCATAACATTGACCTTTAACTAAAGCTTCATCATAAATTTTTCTTAGCATTAAAGAATCTTGAGCCTTTGAGGCTTGAAAAAATAAAATCAATGTTATTGTAAAAAATAAAGTTTTAAAAAATTTCATGATGTAAAGATTTTGAGATTGTAAATGTATAGAATTATTAAAATATCAAGATATTTTATTTAACATGATTCCTGTTACTTGGTTTTGATGGGCTTCTTTCAAAATCTGATGGTCTTTCATCTCCAAATTTGGATCTTTTTCAAAGATTTCTAAAACACTTATTCTAGCTTCTTGTAAAATAGCTTGGTCAGTTGTTAAATCTGCAAGTTTTAAATCCATTATTCCGCTTTGCTGCTTGCCTTCAATATTACCTGGTCCACGTAGTTGTAAATCTATTTCTGCAATTTCAAAACCATCATTACTTCTTACCATCGTTTCTAATCTTACACGACCATCTTTGCTCAACTTATCCCCAGACATTAAAATACAGTAAGATTGTTCCGCACCTCTTCCCACTCGTCCGCGTAATTGATGGAGTTGAGATAATCCAAATCGTTCAGAATTTTCAATAATCATCACAGAAGCATTGGGCACATTTACTCCAACTTCAATAACTGTAGTTGCAATCATTATTTGCGTCTCTCCTTTAACAAAACGCTGCATTTCAAACTCCTTTTCTGCAGCCTTTAACTGTCCGTGTACAATGCTAATTCTATATTCTGGCAATGGAAACTCTCTACTCATTGTATCCACACCATCCATTAAGTTTTTTAAATCAAGCTTAGCACTTTCTTGTATTAAAGGATAAACTATATAAACCTGTCTTCCTTTAGCTATTTCTTGTTTCATGAAACCAAACATTCTCAACCTTTGGTTTTCAAAAAGATGTTTTGTTTCAATTGGTTTTCTACCTGCAGGTAATTCATCAATAACAGAAACATCTAAATCTCCGTAAAGTGTCATTGCTAATGTTCGTGGAATAGGAGTAGCAGTCATTACCAAGATATGTGGCGGAATATTATTCTTTTTCCAAAGTTTCGCCCTTTGCTCCACACCAAATCTATGTTGCTCATCAATAACAGCAAAACCTAAATTTTTAAATTTTACAGGGTCTTCAATTAAGGCGTGAGTGCCAATCAGAATTGAAAGCGTACCAGATTCTAAATTTTCTGCAATTATCCTTCTTTCTTTTTTCTTAGTAGAGCCAGTTAACAAAGCAATAGAAACAAAATCATCCTTTAATAAAGATTTTAAAGAATGATAATGCTGGGTTGCCAGAATTTCTGTGGGAGCCATTAAACATGTTTGATATCCGTTATCAATGGCTAATAACATGGTCATTAATGCAACTATAGTTTTTCCAGATCCAACATCTCCTTGTACCAATCTATTCATTTGAATACCTTTTTGAGTATCCAATCTAATTTCTTTAATTACTCTTTTTTGCGCATTTGTTAAAGCAAATGGCAATAAATTAGCAAAAAAATAATTGAATTTATCTCCAACATTATTAAAGATATTTCCTTTAAATTTTTGAGTTCGCAGCATTTTTGCTTTTAACATTCTAAATTGAATATTAAATAATTCCTCAAACTTTAAAGTGGCATGTGCTTTTTTTAAACTATTGTTATCTGTTGGAAAATGAATATATTGAATTGCCTGTTTCTTATTAAAAAGTTTATATTTCTCAATTAAATATGGAGGTAAATTGTCTTGTAATTGATGAATACAAATATCAAGCAAGCTAGATATTGTTTTTTGAAGCCCTTTACTGTCTAAACTGTATTGTTTAAGCTTTTCTGTAGAAGAATATATGGGTTGTAATGTTAAATTTCCTTTGTTTAAAGTATTTTTATTATAAATCTCAAGTTCTGGATGAGCCATTTGAGCTTTTCCATTAAAGAAAATAGCTTTTCCAAATATGATGTAAACCTGATTTACTTTAAGGTTTTTTTGAGTCCAGTTTATTCCTTGAAACCATACTAATTCTATTTCTCCTGTATCATCAAAAGCTTGAGCTATTAACCTTTTGGCTCTCTTCTCACCAATTATTTCAAAGGATTTTAACCTAATTAATATTTGAATAAAAGGTAAATCTAAATTGACCTCATTAATTTTATAAAATTTTGTTCTATCTATATACCTAAATGGATAATGATTTAACAAATCAGCATAATTGTATATGCCTAATTCTTTTTTAAGTATTTCTGCTCTTTGAGGTCCAATTCCCTTTAAATACTCGATGGAACTTGTAAGTATTTGATCATTCAAGGGCAGCAGTTTTTTTATTTAAATTATGATTTTTGATTTTGTTTAATCCTTGCAAAAGAATTTTATAGTTAAATATCAGTATGGCTAAAATTAAAAGTAAATATGCAAATACCTGATTTAGTTTTACAGTTTCATCAAAATAAAAAATAGCTATACTAAAAGAAACAACGGGGTTTATGTATATTAAAATACCAACAGTAGATGATGGTAAACTTTCTAGTGCAAATAAGCTGAGTAATAATGGTAAAATAGTAAATACAGTTGCAATTATAATGATACTAAACCAAAATATTTGATCTACTGGGAATGGTTGTGGGAATAATATTAGAAGCGGTATAATAATAATTAAGGCTATGATTAGCTGAAAAAACAGCATATTAATTTTATTTATTCCTTGTATCTTTCTTTGGATAATTAAAAAGAAAGCATAAAAAAATGCTGTAAAAACAGCCCATAAAGTATCTTTAACAGAGCCAGTAGAAAGTAATACAATAGAAATTAAGGCAATTCCTATTGCAATAAATTTTAAAGAAGTTAAATTTTCTTTTAAAATAAAGTATCCTCCCAATGCAGTAATTAATGGACAAACCATGTAAGCGAAAGCGGCAGATTTAACATTTATATTATTGACAACATAGATAAATGCAAACCAATTTAACGTGATAAATATTCCTGAAAGTACTATCAACATTAAAGTGTATCTAAAATTTTTGGGAGTTAATTTTTTAATCTCAAGAATATCGTTAGTTAAATTTTTGCGATTTATTGCAAATGTATAAATCAAACAAATCACGAAACAAGTAATAATTCTATAATACAAAATTTGATTAGCATTATGAGATTTGATTAATCTTAAAGGTATAGACATAAATGCCCATATTACATTTGCAGATAATGCCGATATTAAACCTAAAGCTTTTTTACTCATTAGAACTTTACAGCAATTGCCGAAATTTCGACATTAACATTTTTAGGTAGTGTTTTTACTGCTAATGTTTCTCTAGCTGGAAATTCATTCTCAAAATATTGCCCGTATATTATATTTACACTGGCAAAAAAATCCATATCGCTTAAAAATATAGAAGTTTTAACGATGTTATTAAATGAAAAACCAGCTGCTTCCAAAACAGCATTTAGATTTTTCATTACCTGATGTGTTTCATCTTCTATTGATTTATCAATTATTTTTCCAGAAATGGGATCAATAGCAATCTGACCAGATACGTATAATGTATCTTTAACTAAAACTGCTTGGCTATATGGCCCAATTGGTGCAGGAGCATTATTCGTTTTTATAATTCTTTTCACAATTTATTTTTTCAAGATTAATACATCTATCAATTTCCAAATTACTCCTATTAAGAAAACCACGATAGCGAGTTTATTAATAAAGTGCATTGCTCTTAAATTAAAATTATCTGGCCTGTTGGGGTCTTTTTTTCTAAAAAAATACATGTCGTAAATTTATAAATAAAAAAAGGGAGTCCGAAAACGGACCCCCTTTAATTTAGTTTTAAAAACTAATTATTTTTGTCTAAACTCTACACGACGATTAGCCTCACGACCATCTTCAGTTGCGTTAGAAGCAATTGGACGAGTTTCTCCGTAACCTGTAGTAGCAATTTTCTTCGCATCAACTCCTGAATTAACTAGGTAAGTTTTAACTGCATTTGCTCTATCTAATGATAATTGCATGTTGTAAGCATCAGTTCCTTCTGCAGATGCATGACCATCTAATTGTAGAGAAGCCATTTGATCTGCTCTCATAGTAGATGATACTTGATCTAATGTTGCATAAGAAGAAGTTCTTAATACTGAAGAATTAAACTCGAATTGGATATTATTAATACCATTCATAGTTGCAGTTCCCATTGCAGGACAACCATTCAATTCTGCAGTTCCTTTTTCTACTGGACATTTATCTTTCCAATCTGGAACACCATCACCATCTGTATCTAATTCACAACCAGCTCCATCAACTTTAGCACCTGCTGGAGTGTTAGGACATTTGTCTAAATAATCAGCAACACCATCGCCATCAGTATCTTTTTTCATATCTTGAACAGCTTGTTCAACATTAGTAACACGACCTTTTAAAGCTTCAACTTCTTGACGTAATGTAGGATCTTTTAATTCATCATACATCATAGCAATTGGGTTAGACCATGTTAAACTTGGTTTTGCAGAAGAACCTAAGGTAAATTCTAAACCAGCTCTAGCAACAGAAAATTTATCTTTAGAAGTTCCATTTGCATAAACTCCATCAAAATTATCACCATCAATAAATTTAGCATCATAACCTAAATCAATAGCAACTCTATCATTCAATTTAAATTTGGCACCAACTCCAACTGGGATATAGGCTTCTCTGATATAATCATTGTTATCACCAGCGCCACCATATTTTCCTTTACCATCAAAAGCAGGAGTTCCGTTTCCGTCAGCAAAGGTTGTATATAAAACTGGATTGTAAGCGATTAACCCATAACCTAAAGAAGCATAAAAATTAACTGCATTTTTTCTTTGTAAGAAGTTAATAGATCCTAATGTAAAAACACCAGATAAATTAACATCATATTGTACTTTAGTTAAAGCAGTACTTAAAGGGATATTTTTTCCTCCAACACCATAAGGAGCTAAGGTTGCTGCTTTCTTATTATAAGCATTTACGTGTCCTCTATAAGCATTAGCTTGTAAACCGAAAACATGTCCTAACTGTTTTCTTAGGCCAATACCGTAATAAGCACCTATAGTATATTCACCAAATTCAACATTTTTGTTAAAATCATTAGTGCCACCAGTAATAACAGCTGGTATTGCACCACCACCGTTTAAGCTTAAAGTCCAAGTATTGAACTGTTTTCTTCCACCAAACATTTTGGCAGAACTAGTTGTAGTTGGCATTGTGTCTTGCGCATTTGCTGCTACAGCAAAAGCAGTAGCTAGAGACAAAGCAACTGTTTTTTTTAATGTAGAATAATTCATAATTTTTTTTTTAAGGTTAACAATTCTTAATTGCGTAATTATTTGTAAAATTAATTATAAGTTTGACGTTAGCAAATATTCAAACTTCGTTCCAAACTTCTAATCTTCGCAAAAATACTTTAAAATATTTAAAGTAAAAATAAAAATATATTATAATGAAAGTAAAAATAACAAATGAAAAACTGTTTAAACAAAATCGACATAAATTTTCATCTAAAATAAAAACAAATGGGCTAGCAATTATCAATACAAACGATGAGTTTCCAAGAAGTGGTGATCAAATCTATACCTTTAAACAAAACCCAGATTTTTTTTATCTTACTGGAATAGATCAAGAACAGTGTTTGCTACTTATTTTTCCCGATTGTCCTAATCCACTGTATAAAGAAGTCCTGTTTTTAAGACAGACAAGTGAACACATTGCGGTTTGGGAAGGGCATAAATTCACTAAAGAGGAGGCTAAAGCAATTTCTGGCATTGAAAATATTTTTTGGATAGAAGAATTTTGGAATATTTTCTCAGCTGTTGTTCACTATGCTATTCATATATATATTAATACAAATGAGAATGATAGGTATGCACCAATTGTACCTTACAAAGATTTGAGATTTATAAATGAAATTAAATCAAAATATCCATTACATAATTATGAAAGAGCTGCTTTAATATTTAGAGAATTAAGACCAATAAAATCTGAAACTGAGGTTTTTTACGTTCAAAAAGCTTGCGATATCACAAATGATGCTTTTAAAAGGATACTTAAATTTATAAAACCTGGCGTTAATGAATACGAAATTGAAGCAGAAATAATTCATGAGTTTATAAAACAACAAGCAACAGGTCATGCTTATTCTCCAATAATAGCATCAGGAAAAAATGCTTGTATACTGCATTATAATGAAAATCAAGAAAAATGCAATGATGGAGATATGATTTTATTTGATTTTGGGGCCGAGTATGCTAATTACAATGCAGACTTAAGTAGAAGTATTCCTGTAAATGGAAGATTTACTAAAAGACAGAAAGATGTTTATAATTCTGTTTTACATGTAATGAAAGAAGCCACTAAAATGTTGGTTTCTGGAACCATTTGGAACGATTACCACGAAGAAGTAGGAAAAATAATGACTGCTGAATTGATAAAATTAGGATTACTGAATAAGCATGATGTTGAAAAACAAGATTCAAAAATGCCTGCCTACAAAAAATTCTTTATGCATGGCACTTCGCATCATTTGGGTTTAGACGTACATGATTTTGCTAGCAGATACGAACCATTTGCAGTTGGAAATATTTTGACTTGCGAACCTGGTATATATATAAGGAGTGAAGGTTTAGGAATTAGGTTAGAAAACGATATTCTAATTACAGAAAATGGCCCAATAGATTTAATGGCTAAAATACCTATAGAAGCAGATGAAATAGAAGAAATTATGAATTCTTAAATTTTTCTATAAACTGATAAAAGTTAAAATTTACCTCCAATAAAGCTTCAGCAATTTCTTGCTGAAGCTTTTCTTTTTTAATACTTTTCATTTTATCATTTTGAATTAAGCGCCAGGCTTTTTCTGCCAATAAATAAGGTTTTTTGATATTCTTTTTTATTTTAAACTTTTGGATTTCTTTAATTAAAATTTCTAAACCATTATTTTGATGTGCAATAGTACAAATTACAGGAATGGTATGCGTTTGTTGATGCACCATTTTTTTTAAATGATTGGCAAAAGTTTGCGCCCCTTCCCTATCAGATTTATTAACCACAAAAATATCTGCAATCTCCATCAAGCCAGATTTTATACTTTGAATATCATCTCCAGCTTCTGGTACTAACACAACTATGCTAATATCTGCTAAACCTGCAACTTCTACTTCAGATTGCCCCACACCAACAGTTTCTATAAAAATATAATCAAAATCAGCAGCTTTTAATACATCTACCATTTCAATCGTTTTTACCGATAGGCCACCCAAAGAACCACGTGTAGCTATTGACCTGATGTAAACATTTGGGTTATTAAATTGAGATACCATCCTAATTCTATCTCCTAATAAAGAACCTAAATTAAAAGGGGAAGTAGGATCAACCGCTAGAATGGCGATTTTATTTTTTTGTGCTAGCTCGCTCAACAAAGCATTTACTAACGTACTTTTACCCGCTCCAGGAGGCCCAGTTATACCAATAACCGGAATGTTTTTGATTTTTAAAGATTTTAGATACTCATCGGCGAAAGCCAAATTATTTTCTACAATTGTTAAAAGCCTAGCTAAAGATTTTACATCTCCATTTTTAAGCTTTGTAAGCAATTGATTATTCAGTTTCAACATTAACAGTATCTTTGTTACAAATAAACGTATTATTATCTTTTCAAATTTAATTCTTTTATCCCCTTAAATGAAAGTTAGCGGTTTTACTTTTATTAGAAATGCATCTCAAAATGATTATCCTATTGTTGAGGCAATTTCTTCTGTATTGCCACTCTGCGATGAATTTATTGTTGCTCATGGAAATTCTAATGATGATACTTTAGATTTAATTAAAGGTATTAAATCAGATAAAATTAAGATTATTGATACAATTTGGGAAGATGATTTACGTGAAGGAGGAAAAGTTTTTGCTTTAGAAACCGATAAAGCTTTTATGGCTATAGCCGATGATAGCGATTGGGCCATTTACATTCAAGGTGATGAGGTTATCCATGAGAAATATCATGCTACTTTAAGAAAGGAGATGGAACAAAACCTAAACGATAAAAAAGTAGAGGGTTTGCTTTTAAAATACATCCATTTTTATGCTTCTTATGATTTTTTTGCATCCTCACGTCGTTGGTATAAGAAAGAAATTAGAGTCTTAAAAAATTTAAAAGACATTCATTCCTATCGTGATGCACAAGGTTTTAGATTAAATGATAGGAAAATAAAAGTTAAAGAAATTGATGCTTATGTTTATCATTATGGTTGGGTAAAACCTCCAACTGGTTTAAAAAATAAGGTTCGCAATTTTAATAAATACTATCATAATGATGAATGGATTGATGAAAACCATCCTGTATCAACAGATTTTGATTTTGGCAATGCCGATGAATTAAAACATTTTGAAGGCACACACCCTGCAGTAATGATTCCCAGAATTGAAAAAACGAATTGGAAGTTTGACAGAGACCCTTCTTTGTTAAAAAAGAAAATGCCAATACGAAGAAAATTTTTGAAATGGGTAGAAGAATTTACTGGTTATAGATTATTTGAATATAAAAATTATAAAAAAATTAATTAATGGATGGACTTTCGATCATCTTACCTAATTACAATGGAAAGCATCTATTTGAGAAATATTTTGAGAAAAATCTAGAAATTTTTAAAAATTTAAACTGCAAATTCGAAATTATTGTAGTAGATGATGCTTCTAAAGATGATTCCGTTTCGTTTTTAAAAGAAAATTATAATGACGAAATTATAATTATTGAAAAAAAAGAAAATGATGGTTTTTCTAAAACTTGCAATATTGGAATAAAAGCATCAAAATTTGAAATCATTTTTTTGCTGAATACCGATGTTTTATTAACTCCAAATTATTTTGATACCATATTTAAATACTTTGAAAAAGAAGATACTTTTGGTGTAATGGGGCGAATTACTGGAATGAAAGATACAATCATTCAAGATTCGGCAAGGTTACCTAAATTATCAGTAAAGAAAATAAAACCTAGTCATTTTTTCTATATAGATGATACAGATTTTTGGACTCCTACTTTATATTTAAGCGGTGCAGTTGCTTTAATTGATTCGAAAAAATTAAAAGAATTAAAAGGTTTTAACGAGTTGTTTAGTCCTTTTTATGGAGAAGATTTTGAATTATCATTAAGGGCGTGGCGATTAGGCTGGAAATGCTATTATCATCACGAATCCATTTGTAGACATGAAATATCTGGAAGTACAAAAAACTACAAAAAAAAATATTGGATAAAAAACATCTATTTTAGAAATAAGTATTTTGCCCATTATTTACATTATGATGGATTTGATTTATTTCTTTGGCTTATACAGGTTATTATAACAGATTTAATCCCGTCTATATTCAGCTTAAATCATTATAAAATTAAAGCATACAAAACTTTAATCAAAAGAAAACAAGAGTTGGATAACTACAAATCTGATTTTAAAAAAATAATGGAAACCCATCATTCTAAAAAAACGATTTCAAATGTTTTTTTAGAAATTAAAGAAATGATTAGGGGACAAAAAATTGAAACCATCAATTGATACAATTACTCAAGAAAAATAAGTCTAAAATAATTTCGGCCGTTCTGCTGATTATTGTAATTGGGTTATATTTTTCTAGGGCGATGATTAGTATAGGAACAGGACTTTTAGGTTTTATAGCTTTAGTCGATTTTCAAAAAGATAAACTCAAAAACTTAATAAAACCCCCGTTTTTAATCTATTTATTTACTTACCTACTTTTCCTGCTCAGTTTTTTTAATACTCAAAACTTTATTGTTTTAAAGCAATTATTGTTTTTGCAATTACCCTTTATCATTATCCCTTTTTTCTTTTCGCAACAGCAATTAACAAAAAAGCAAATCTATTTTATATTAAAAGCGTTTGTAATCATTACATGCTTAGTTTGCTTTGGGACATTAATCAGTTTTTTTTACAATTACGAGTTTAACAAACAATTGATAATTAATGCAAAAGCAATACCTGCAATTACTGGAGTTATTCATTATCAATTTGCTTATTTGATTGTTGTCGCAATAATATGTTCTTACGTTTTAACACAAACCAAAGAAGAAAAAAGCAAACCACTTTGGATAGCCTTATTAGTTTTTCTAATTGCCACCATACATATCTTAGCTTATAGAACTGGTCTCTTTTGTTTTTACATACTTGTTTTCTATCATTTTATTAAACTATTAATTGCAGTAAAAAATAAGTCGCAGGTTTTAGGCTTTGGGATATTATTTATTCTAGTTATCAGTTTGTGCTGTTTATTTATAAAACCTTTAAACCTAAAAATAGAATCTACTAAATCAGACATCTTGCGTATCATTAATCATGAAAATTATAACGATCATTCTATTGCACAACGTTATGCAGCAACCTTAAACAGTTTGCAGATCATCAAAAAAAATCTCTGGCTAGGCGTTGCCCCAGCTGATTTAGGCGATGAAATGATTAAGCAATACGAGATTGAACCTTATTTGCTGATGCCTGAAAATAGGGTTTTTGTACATAATCAATATCTATTTTATCTTTCTTCCTTTGGGATTTTTTGGTTTCTAATATTGGCATTTTTATGGTTTAAAAATTTATTTCAATCCTTAAAAGAACACCAATATTTGGTTTATTTATTGATATCAACAAGCGCAGTTTTTTTAATTGACGATTTTTTTCAAATACAAATTGGCTTTACCAGTTTTTTACTCTTTTATTACTTACTCTATCAAAGGGAAAGTATTGATATTTTATAAAATAGCTACATTTGGCATTTCAAAATAAATGAAAACCTACTTTAGACTTTTATCTTTCGCAAAACCAATCGGAAAATTTGCTTTTCCTTATTTCATATTCACGCTTTTGTATGCCATTTTTAATACCTTAGTTTTCTCTTTATTAATGCCGGTTTTAAATGTGCTTTTCCAACCTGCTGATAAAAATCCTACAACTCAAATCACTCAACTACCACGTTTTGATGGCACTTTCCAATATTTTTCTGATGTTTTTCATTATTATTTAAATGCATTTACCCAACAAAATGGAGAAAAAGGAGCCTTAATTTTTGTAGCTATAACTTTAGTGATTTGCGTTTTCTTTAGTAATGTTTTTAGATATCTATCTCAAAGGATAATGGAAGATTTAAGAATTTTCACGTTACAAAATTTGAGGAAAAGAGTTTTTGATTCTGTTACCACTTTACATCTTCATTTTTTTAACAGCGAAAGAAAAGGAGATATTATTGCAAAAATCACATCAGATGTACAAGTAGTGCAATTTTGCATTACAAATACGCTTCAAGTTATTTTTAGAGAGCCTTTTTTAATTATTGGCTACATGATTTTGTTGTTCTCGATCTCAGCAAAATTGACACTATTTACATTACTACTTCTACCTGTTTCTGGATTTGTAATTGCCAGAATTGTTAAAAAATTAAAAGCTCAAGCTTCAGAAGCCCAAAACTCTTTCGGGGTAATGGTAAGTCAGGTTGATGAAGCCATAAGTGGAATGAGAATAGTTAAGGCTTTTAATGCTTTACCATATATCCAAAATAAATTTAATCAAGAAAATACAAAATATTCTAATATCAATCGCTCTATGGCTAGGCGACAACAATTGGCTTCCCCAACTTCAGAATTTTTAGGTGTTTTAACCCTTGCTGGGATATTAATTTATGGTGGTTCTTTAGTTTTAGATAAAGATGCTAGTATAACCGCTGCCGGGTTTATTACTTATATAGGTGCGTTTTCACAATTAATGCGACCTGCGAAAGCAATTTCAGAATCTTTTAGTAATATTAACCAAGGTTTGGCAGCTGGCGAAAGAGTGTTGAAATTAATTGATACAAAACCATTAATTAATGATGTTGAGAAACCAGAATTGATTAACGATTTTAAATCTGAGGTAAGCCTTAAAAATGTTGACTTCTTTTATGGCGATAAAAAAATCTTGAATAATATAAACTTAGATATTAAAAAAGGTAAAACCATTGCTTTGGTGGGTCCATCGGGTGGAGGAAAATCTACTTTATTAGATTTGATTCCTCGTTTTTCTGATCCATCTGCCGGCGAAATTCTTATTGATAGCATAAATATTAAAAATCTTTCTCAGCATAATTTAAGGGATTTAATGGGCATCGTAAACCAAGAATCTATACTTTTTAATGATACCATTTATAATAATATCGTTTTTGGTCGGGAAGGTTTTGGCAAAGCCGATGTTGAAAATGCCGCTAAAATTGCGAATGCTCATGAGTTTATTTTAAAAACTGATGAAGGTTATGAAACAAACATTGGCGATAGAGGGATTAAACTTTCAGGCGGACAAAAACAACGTATTTGCATTGCAAGAGCTGTTTTAGGTAATCCACCAATTATGCTGTTAGATGAAGCAACTTCTGCCTTAGACACAGAATCAGAGAAATTAGTTCAAGAAGCTTTAGACCATTTAATGGAAAATAGAACAACTTTAGTCATTGCGCATAGATTAACAACTATCCAAAACGCCGATGTGATTGTAGTTTTAGAAAATGGAGAAATAGTAGAACAAGGCAACCATGAAATTTTAATGAATAAAGGCGGTTTGTATCAGAAGCTGATTGCTATGCAAAGTTTTGAAAAGGATTAAAAATGAAACAAATAAATGAACCTCTATTATCGATAGCATTATGTAGCTATAATGGTGAGGAGTTTATTTCTGAACAAGTCTATTCTATATTAAACCAGAACTATACACATTTTGAACTCATAATTTCTGATGATTGTTCAACTGATAAGACTTTAACAATTCTTGAAAATTTTTCTCAGAAAGACAAAAGAATAATTTTGTTAAAAAACAATACTAATCAAGGTTACATCAGAAACTTTGAAAAAGCAATATCACATTGTAAAGGCGAAATTATCTTTTTAAGTGATCAAGATGATATTTGGGATGAAAATAAAATTTCTAAAATTTCTCAATCATTTAACAATGATGTTGAGCTTGTTTTTCATGATTCTTTATTTATTAATCATAATGGAAAATCTTTAAATAGAAAAGCAAGTGATAGATTTACTTTATCCGAGCAAGTCACTCCATTATCTTTTTTGTTATTTAATGGCATCTCTGGTCATGCATTAGCATTTAAAAAGTCTTTAAAAAACTTCATTTTGCCATTACCGAAAATTGTTCATCATGATTGCTGGATCAGTTATGTAGCTTCTTGTAAAGGGAAAATTGTCTATGTACCATCTATATTGGTTAATTATAGACAACATGATAAATCTGAAACAGATTTGTTAAAACTGAAAGTAAAAGAAAAATTAAAATCTAATTCAATTTTAAAGAATCAGAATTTAATTAATAGAACTGAGAAGTTTAATGAAATAGATTATAATAAATATTTATTTGCCTTTGAAGAATTCAAATCCTTATTGAAAAAAAGAGCTAAACAATATTTATCATTTAAGTTATTTTATTTTATCATTAAATACAATCAAAAAATTTTTAGCTTTAAACGAAAAAAAAGAGGCTTAAGACTTATATATGCTTTGCCATTTTTAATAGGCTTAAAATTAAAAGATTAATATTTTATGATGTGGTTACCAACTTTATTAAGAAAGAGACCTAGGGCTATTCCTTTTATACCTAAGGATTTTATATATCTTCCTAATAATAAATATTTATTATACGATTCGGCTTGGAGAGGTCTTGATGCATTAATTCCAGAATTGATTCAAAAATTTAACATCCCAACAAATAAATGTTTAGAATTTGGAGTTGAGTTTGGCTTTTCAACTACAGTTTTTGCCAATTATTTTAAAGAGGTTGTGGGAGTCGATATTTTTACCGGAGATTCTCATGCTGGTTTACATGATGATGATTATCAGGATATGATTGATAAAGTTAAGCCATGGCCAAACATAAAATTAATTAAAGCAGACTATAAAGACTATATAAAAAATAATAATGAAACGTTTGACTTAATTCATGTTGATATTATTCACAA
>JBBRYE010000071.1:0-18382 GCA_038237895.1 Sphingobacteriales bacterium
AACGCTAAAAAAAGGCTTTTCTAAATCTAATGCTTTAGGATCCAATCCTTGTTTTACAAATCTTGAAATAATGGCATCTACGATAGCTTTTAAACGCATATCGTTTTCTGTAATAACTGTTAATAAGTTTGATTTTTTATCAAGTTCTACAGTACTTTTAGAGTCGTTAAAATCATATCGATTGAGAATCTCTTTTTTTGCATTATTAATAGCGTTGTCAAGTGTTTGAGCATCAATTTTAGAGACGATATCGAAAGTAGGCATATTTGGAATGTTATTTGATAATATATTTAATTAAAGGTAAATTTAAAATAATTAATTATTAAATATAAGACATGAAAAATCCAAAATCAAAATCAGCTAAAAAAGATACCAAAAAAAAAATAGTTTCTAAGATAGAAGTAGATTTATCTAAAAAAATTAAAGATTTTATTTTTAGTCTTGGGCATGATGCAGAAGATATTGGTAGCGAAATAAAAAAAGCAAGTAAAATCTTAAGTAAAAAACTTACCAAAAAGGCCGATGGAGTTAAAAACTCTATAAAGGATAAATTTAAAAAAGCAGATCAAGAAAAAGGGGAAGTAAAAAAAGCTGTAAAAAAAGAGGTTGCCAAAGTAAAAAAGGAAGTTGATAAAACAGTGAGCAAGGCAATTAAAAAAGCAGAAAAAATTAAATCTGAAATTGCCGATAAAGCGAAGCCAATTGTAAAAAAAGCAAGCTCTGTTGCTAAACTTAATCCAATTTCAGAAGTAAATAGCGCTGTTGATGCAGTTAAAGCATTATCAGAATCAGCAGTTGCCCCTGATGTAAAACCAGTTGCTAAAAAGAAGATTACAACCAAAACAAATGCTAAACCAGTTACAAAAGCAGCTACATCTTCAACTTCCCAAAAAGAAGAAGAAGCCGAAGAAGTAAAATCGGATAATATACATCCAGAAACTCCACACGAAACAAGTTCTTCAAAAAGACATATTCCGGCGCCAAAATCTGACCGTAAACCTCATAATACAGATTTACCAACACAAGCCGGACCTCAAAATAAATATAAAAGAGGGTAGTTAAAATGGCATTTAACCTTAATTTAATAATTTATTAACAAAATAATTTGCAGTTTTGAATCCCGAACATTTGCTTCGGGATTTCTTTTTTAATTTACATGACGCAAGAAAAACCTCCTTTAATAAATAGGGAAATCAGTTGGCTTTATTTTAATGCAAGGGTTTTGCAAGAGGCTACAGATAAAACTGTACCCTTGATAGAAAGACTGAGGTTTTTAGCAATCTTCTCTTCCAACTTAGATGAATTTTATCGCGTAAGAGTTGCTACACTTAACAGGTTGGCAAATTTGGTAAGTAAAGTAAAAGAAGAATTTGGTTATAATCCTAAAAAAATACTTAATCAGATTAAAAATATTGTTGTAAAACAAGAGAAAAAATTTAATCTTTTGTATGAAGAAATTATTAAAGAGCTTGCAGAAAACAAAATATTTATCCTTAATGAACATCAATTAAACGTAAGTAGAGGAATTTTTGTTAAGAAATATTTTAGGGAAAGAATACTTTCTACCATTGTTCCTATAATTATTGATGATAAGAAGCCATTCCCTGAATTAAGGGATCGGGTAATTTATTTTCTAGTTAAATTGACTAGCAATAATAAAAAGCAAAAGGTTAAATATGCACTAATTGAGATACCAGAAAGTCTTAATCGTTTTTTGGTATTGCCAGAAACCAATAATCTTAAATTTATTATTCTTTTAGATGATGTTATCCGATATTGTTTAGATGAAATCTTCTTCATTTTTGATTATGATGAAGTTGAAGCTTATTCGATTCAGATTACAAGAGATGCAGAGTTAGATTTAGATAAAAACGTAAGCGATAAATTTATAGATGCTTTATCTAAAAGCTTGCAAAAGCGTAAAAAAGGTAAACCAATGCGCTTATTGTATGATAGTGCAATGCCAATTGAAATGCTAAACATTGTAATTAGCAAGTTAGAGTTAAGCTCTGAAAGTTTAATTCCAGGAAATAAATACCATAATTTTAAAGACTTTATTAGCTTTCCTAATGTGGGTGAGGCAGATTTAGAATACAAAAAAATTACTCCTTTACCGGTTAAAGATTTGAGTATTTCTAAAGGAATGTTAGAGCTTATAAAGCAAAGAGATTACCTTATTAATCTTCCTTATCAGTCTTTTGATTACATCATTCATTTTTTACGAGAAGCTGCGATAGACCCCAGAGTAAAAAGTATTCACATAACACTTTATAGATTGGCAGAAAATTCTAGAATTGTAAATGCTTTAATCAATGCAGCTAGAAACGGCAAAAAAGTACATTGCTTGGTAGAGCTTAAAGCTAGATTTGATGAACAAGCAAATATTTACTGGACAAATAAGTTAGAGGAAGAAGGCATAGTTGTTAATTATGGCATTTCAGGTTATAAAGTGCATACTAAAATTTGTATGGTAACAAGGATTGAAAAAGGTAAGCCTGTTTATTATGCCAATATGGCTACCGGAAATTACAATGAAAAAACTGCTAAAATATACTGCGATCATAGTCTTTTTACTGCAGATGAGCGCATTACCAAAGAACTGAGCAAGCTTTTTGAAAATATAGAGCAAAAGAAAATTTCTAAAGGATATGAACATCTGATTGTTTCTCCCTTAGAAACTCGAAAAAGATTATTCTCTATGATTGATAGAGAAATTAAAAATGCAAAAGCAGGAAAGCAAGCTTACCTGATCCTAAAAATGAATTCTTTAGCAGATGAATTGACCATCAAAAAGCTCTATGAAGCCAGCAATAGCGGTGTAAAAATAGATCTCATTATTAGAGGAATGTGTTGTTTAGTTGCTGGTAAAGAAGGTTTTAGTTTAAACATTCAAATTATTTCTATTATTGATAAATTTTTAGAACATGCTAGGGTTTGGATTTTTGGAAATGAAGGAAATGAAGAAATCTATCTGCTTTCTGCAGATTTAATGACCCGTAATCTTGATCATAGAGTAGAAGTTGGTTTCCCAATTTATAATCCAGATATAAAGCAAGAAATTAGAGATATCATTAATATTCAATTGAAAGATAATGTTAAAGCAAGGGAAATAAATGCTCTAAACAATAACAAATATCGAAGAATAAAAAGTGCAATACCCATAAGAAGCCAAGTAGATTCTTATAATTATTTGAAAAATAAATCTTAAAAATTTTGATATACGCAGCAATTGATATTGGTTCTAACGCAATAAGGTTACTAATCGCAAATATTACCAACAATAACGGAGTGATTTCTTTTAAGAAAAATTCTTTGATTAGAGTTCCCGTAAGATTAGGAGATGATGCTTTCTTAAACCATAGCATTTCTGATAAAAAAGCAGATGATGTTATTAAAACAATGGTAGCGTTTAAAAATTTGATGGATGTTTACAAAGTTAAAGATTACATGGCTTGCGCAACATCAGCACTTAGAGAATCTAAAAATGGTGATGAACTGGTAAAAAGAATTTTAGCGGTTTCTAATATAAATTTAGAAATTATTGGAGGACAAAAAGAAGCTCATATCATTTATTCTAGCCATGTAGACCAAACATTAGACAGAAAAAAGAATTATTTATATATAGATGTTGGCGGTGGTAGTACAGAACTTTCCATATTTTCTAATGGAAAAATCCAAGCTTCAAAATCTTTTAATTTAGGAACCATTCGTATTTTAGATAACCAAGATAAGCCAGAAACTTGGGACGAGATGAAACAGTGGTTAAGGAAAGAAACGGTTAATTATAAAGGATTAATTGGTATTGGTACAGGTGGCAACATTAATAAACTTTTTAGACTATCAGAAGAAAAAGAAAATAAAGCTTTAAGTTACCTTAAGCTTAAAGCGCAATATGATTACCTTAATTCCTTCTCGTTAAAAGACCGTATAAATATTTTAGGTTTAAACCAAGATAGAGCAGATGTAATTATCCCTGCTAGTGAACTTTTTTTAATGGTAATGAGATGGGGCGGTGTTAAGCAAATTTTTGTTCCTAAAGTAGGCTTAGTTGATGGAATTATACAAGTTTTAATTGATACAAATTTTCCTGCAAAGTAAGAAAAAGCCTTTCATCTTATAGATAAAAGGCTAAAAAAGGTTAAACAATTAACTACGCTGTTTTTAAAATAGATAACCTATGATCACGTATCTGAGGAATATGATTTTTTAGGAATTCTTTTACTTCCCATCGTTTTTTCTCATCAGCAATTCTGTTAAGTTTTAATACTACTTTTTCTTCTTGTTTAGTACTGAAAACAATTTCAGAAAAACGAGTTTCGAAAGAGTCTAAAGTGTTAAATTTTAGACAGATAGTTTCATTCTGAAACTGATGTTTAAACCAAATTTCATCGTTATTGATAAAAATGTAATTTTCTTCTTGTTGTACACTTAGTTTGTAAAAGCAAAAAACAACAACTAGAGATGAAATTGATAAAAAAAAATAAGAGCTTAATTCTGTAATGATTTGCGTAAAATTTAGTGTGATTGAAACTCCTGCCAAAATAGTTGTAGCTAATAAAATAGCATATAAACCATTTTTAGAAAACAGGCATTTATCACATTTAATGTAAATACTTTGTTCCATTTCTTACAGTTTTAAATTTTGAGGTTATTGCTTTTTACGGAAATGAAAAAATAAGGTTACATTATTTTGTTTATGTAAATATTGTATCTGCTTGTAAATTAAATTAATGAGAATTTATAGAGTGAATTTTTAAAAATTAATCTTTGTTAAATGCACATTCTGGTAGTTCTTCTAAAAATTGATAAGTATTATTTTCATAATCTAAAACACAGCAATAATGTTTTAATCCATTACTAACAACAAGATATTTAACTTTATGTATCATATTATATCTTGCTATTTGGTCAAATACTTTTTGGTCTATCTTTACCGATGTTGCTTTACATTCTACCAAAACACACGGATCGCCAGCTTTATCATAAATTAGAATATCCGTTCTTTTTTGTAGTCTATTAATCTTTAAACCTCCTTCTAATTTGATGAGTGTTTTTGGATATTTTTTCTGTTGAATCAAATATTGTATAAAATGTTGCCTCACCCATTCTTCAGGAGTAAGTACTAAATCCTTTTTTCTTAATTCATCAAAAATATATATAACATCATCTTTCTGAGATAATTTAAAAGGATAGCTTGGTAAGTTTAAAGGAATAGGTTTAAACATTTTGCTAAATTAAGGCGGATTTATCAACATTCTAATTTTTGAGAACTAATATTTTTAATTTAGCCAAAACATGACTGCAACAGATATAATTAGAGATATAAAAGCAAGAAAGATAAAGCCAATATATTTATTGCATGGCGATGAAAGCTATTATATTGATTTAATTAGCGATTATTTAGAAGAAAATGTTTTAAGCGATGCTGAGAAAAGTTTTAATCAAACTATTTTTTATGGTAAGGATTCAGATGTGATGTCGGTTTTAAATGCCAGCAAACGTTACCCAATGATGAGCGATTATCAATTGATAATGGTTAAAGAAGCTCAAGAATTAAAAATAGATAAAGCTGCGGAACAATTCCAGGCTTATTGCGAAAATCCTTTAAAAAGTACTGTTTTAGTGCTTTGTCATAAATATGGAAAGTTTGATAAGCGTAAAAAAGTTTTTAAAGTAATTGAGAAAAGTGGTTTAGTATTTGAATCAGCAAGTATTTATGAAAATAAAGTTCCAGCTTGGGTAGAAGATTTTGTCAAATCTAGAGGTTATCACATCAACCATACTGCATCTGCTTTATTAGGCGAGTACTTAGGAAATGATTTAAGTAAAGTTGCTAACGAACTTGAAAAGTTGATGTTGAATGTTGCAAAAGGGCAGGAGATAGGTACTAAAGAAGTTCAAGATAATATTGGAATCAGTAAAGAATACAATGTTTTCGAATTACAAAATGCGCTCTCTAAAAAAGATGTTTACAAGGCAAATCAAATTGTAAATTACTTTGAAGCCAATCCAAAAGCAAATCCAATGGTTTTGGTAATGGGAAATTTAGCAGGCTATTTCACCAAAATTTTAAAATATCATTACATTAAAGATAAATCTCAAGCTGCAAGAGAAATGGGAGTTAATCCCTATTTTTTAAAGGATTATGAATTTGCTGCAAAAAACTATCCATTGGGAAAAACATTTGAGGTAATTTCGCTTTTAAGAGAATATGATTTAAAATCTAAAGGCGTTGATAGTACTGGCAACACAGAAGCAGGAGATTTAATGAAAGAACTGGTTTATAAGATTATTCATTAGTTGGTTAGGTTGTTAGATTTTAGTTGGTGAGGTTGTTAGATGGTGAGGTTTTTAGTTCATTAGTCATTAGTTTATTTAATCATTCAAAATTCTATCATTCAATCATTCAAAATTTATTCATTCAGTCATTAAGTTTTTTCTCACATTCAAAATTAATTTATGCAATATTTTCTAATAAAATCAGAACCTTTTAAATACAGTTGGGATAAGTTTAATGAAGATAAACGTACTTTTTGGGACGGTGTGAGAAATTACCAAGCTCGTAATAATCTTAAAGAAATGAAAGAAGGCGATTTGGTGCTTTTCTATCATAGTAATGAAGGTAAAAATGTGGTTGGAATTGCAAAAGTGGTTAAAGAATTTTATCAAGATCCAACAACAGAGGATAAAAATTGGGTGGTGGTAGATTTAGTTCCCATACAGACTTTAAAAAATCCGGTAACTTTAGAAACAGTTAAAGCTGATGAAAGATTGAAGAATATTTCTTTGGTGAAGCAAGGAAGGTTATCTGTAATGCAATTAAAGGCCGAGGAGTTTGATAGAATTGTAGAATTAGGTTCATGATGAAAATCTCTTTTCTTTATTCTACATTTTTGCTTTTTTTAATTGCTTGTAATGGTAATATTAACCAGCAAAATTTAGTTGGTAAATGGAAATACATTTCATATAATTATCAGAACAAATCAATAAATAAACCTTTAATAAACATAGTTTTACAAAATCCATCTATAGTTTTTAATAAAGACAGAACTGCCTTAATATATTCTAGCGGAAAAGTATTATCTCGAGGGTCCTATCAACTTGATGGAAAAATAATTAGGTATGAAGAGGTTTTGTCTAATGGAGAAAAAAGGAAAATCCCATTTTTAATTAAAGAATTAAATAGCAAACAATTAATCTTTCAAACTATGAATGCCGAAGTAATGATTATTACAGCAAATAAAGAAATTCTTAAATAATCAGTCTAAACTTCGTCATTAAACTGATTATTTAAACGCTCTAAATTCTCAATCATTTCTGTAAAACGTTTTTCTTCTTTGTTTATATAAATCTTCATTAAATAAATATAGCAGATACTAAACCAGGCAATTGTTGCTGCAACAATACCTAACATTATCCAAATATTTAAGCTGTAAAAAAATTCGATAAAATATAAACTAATTCCTAAGCCTAAAGCAATAGAATAGATTTTATAATTACGAGTATGTTGGATATATCTTGATTTTCTAAACTTTTGAAGAAATTTAATATGATCTTGAGGTTTATCAAATAAGGTATTGCTATTCACTATATTTTTAATGTTAATTAATTGTATAGCAATAAAATAGAAACAGCAACCTGCAACAATACTTAAACCTAAATAAGATGTCCAAAAGCTGAAACTAATGTTTATCCATAAATAAACAACAATAAATATGGCGGGCAACATCAGTAAAATCTCTTGAAAAAATTTAAGACTCAATTTTTCCCTACTCTTTTTGTATTGGTTGATTATTTCTTTATAATCAATTTGCGGAGCCGTTTTTTGCTCGTTCCAAATGCCAACTAATGAATCAAAGTCTTTCATGCTGATTATATAATTCGGTTAGCTTATGTTTAATTCTATGAATTTTCACCCTCAAATTGCCTTCAGAAATACCTGAAATATCTGCAATTTCTGGATATGGCACTTCATCCATCACCATAGTAATAATAATTCTTTCGTTCTCATCTAATTTAGAGATACATTCATAAAGGGTTTTAACCTGTTCTTGTTTTTCTTTATCTTCAAAGTCTTCTTCCTTATTTTCGATGATATTTGGAGTGAGCTCATCTTTTGCTTGTCGCTTTTCTTTTTTAAGATAGGTTAAACAAGTATTCACAGCAATTCTGTAAATCCAGGTAGAGATCATAGATTGATTTCTAAACTTATCTAAGTTTTGCCAAACTTTTAAAAAGGTTTCTTGTAAAAGATCGTTTGCGGCAGCATCATCTCCGGTATAACCAAAACATAAGTGATAAATCTTTTTAGAATTAGCCTGAAAAATTTCCTTAAATATCTGCTCTTGACTGGGCATCTATGTTTTAGTTTTTTTTGATTTAGAGATTTGAATTTTTAAATTGTTACAAAGTTTAAACAATATCACTCAATCTCTACCATTCTAAAACTTTTACGTTTACCCTTTAACAGCTTAATCAACTCATCAAATTGTTTTTGATAATCAAATTGTAAATCTTCATTTAGCTTTGGTAATATCCTATTTGCTCTTTTTAATTGTCTAAACAATAATAAAATTAAAGCTTGTTGATTAACTGTAACAATAGGATGCTTAATAAATTCTTCGCAAAAGCATAAAACAATATCACATTCTTTATCTTTTTCACCAATGTATTTTATGTGTTTATTAACTATCCTTAAAAGTTTTCTTAATTGCTTACTTACATAATAAATACTTGGATGTAAATCATCAAATTCATTAATTATCAATTCTTTAACCTCATTTACGTAATCCTCTTTTTTATCATTGTAAAAAAGCAGATAATGAAGCAATTCTTTGTTTTCGGTTTTGTATTTTGCTAAACGTAAACACAGTTCTTTAACTTGTGGAAGTTCTAAATAGTTGAGCTCTTTTTTTAATTCTGCTAATTTCGGACTGTTCATTTGTTTAACATTTGCGCACTTCGGCAAATTAGTTACTTTTGCTAAATTCCCAAACTACAATTAATGAATAAACGTATACCATTTATCACTTTAATCGCAATTTTCATAGCTGCGCTGGTTACTAGTTTAAATCACTACCATATTTTTGCAATACCAGAAACGGGTTTATTAGTAATAAGGTGGTTAGCCATTGCATCATTAATTGCTTATGGATTTACAAAAAAGACACTTACTGCCTGGATATTAATTTCCATGGTTATTGGTGCAGAGGTTGGTCATGATTTCCCTGCAATTGCAGTTAATCTACAGGTGTTAAGTAAGGTTTTCTTAAAAATGATTAAAACCATTGTTGCTCCATTATTATTTGCGACGTTAGTATTTGGTATAGCCGGACACTCAGATTTAAAGCAAGTTGGGCGTATGGGATGGAAATCGCTTGTTTATTTTGAAGTGGTTACCACATTAGCTTTATTTATTGGTTTATTGGCAATAAATATTTCTAAAGCAGGAGTTGGAATTATCCCTCCACCTGTTGTTAATGAAACTTTAGAAGCTGTTCCACCTCAATCTGCTACAGATATTATTCTACATATTTTTCCAGAAAACATAGCAAAATCAATTGCCGAAGGTCAGGTTTTACAAGTCGTAGTTTTTAGTATCATTTTTGGTATTGCACTAGCAATGGTAAGTGAAGATAAACGCCGCCCTATGCTAAAAGCAGCAGAAAGCCTTTCTGAGGTAATGTTCAAATTCACAAATATTGTAATGTATTTTGCACCTATAGGTGTTGGGGCGGCAATTGCATTTACTGTTGGGCATATGGGTTTAGGTATTTTGGTTAATTTGTTTCAGCTTTTAGCCACACTTTATGTTGCTTTAATAGCCTTTATGTTATTAGTTTTATTACCTATTGCTTTATCTTTTAAAGTTCCTATCAAAAAGTTTTTAAAAGCAGTAGCCGAACCTGTTTCTATCGCTTTTGCAACTACCAGCTCTGAGGCAGCATTGCCAAGAGCAATGGAAGCTATGGAGAGGATTGGAGTTCCACGTAAAATTGTTGCTTTTGTTATCCCAACGGGTTATAGTTTCAACCTTGATGGTACAACGCTATATTTAGCTTTAGCTGCGGTATTTGTTGCGCAAGCAGCAGGAATTGAAATGAGTATTGGTCATCAATTAGTAATAGTATTTACATTAATGCTTACAAGTAAGGGAGTAGCGGGTGTTCCAAGGGCATCTTTAGTGATATTATTAGGAACAGCTGCCTCTTTTAATTTACCAGTTTGGCCAATATTTATAATTTTGGGAATTGATGAGTTAATGGATATGGCTCGTACATCTGTAAATGTTTTGGGTAATTGTTTAGCAACAGTTGTAATTGCCAAATGGGAGGGAGAATTTAATGAAAATGCAAATCATTTAGAATTAGAAGAATTATAAAATGAGTAACCGATTTAAGAAAATATTTTTAGGTTGTAGCATTGCTATTCCTTTTATACTTTACAGCGTTTATTATTATTCTATCATGATAAAAAATGCACCCTATAAATTTGTAGAATTTGAAGCTATAAGTGTAAAATCTGGTTTGGGTACAAATTATGATAAAATTTATTCTTCAAAAACTCAACAATATCAATATTTAAATACTCGTGATTCTATGATCAAGATGAAGGTTAAGCTATCTAAGGATGATATGCTTTACGTTCATAGAAAAGCTGCCGATCTAGGTTTGTGGAATTGGCCAGAGAAAATGCTTGGTGATAGTACAGGTAAAGCTCCCCGTTATTATTTAGAGTTTGATTATAAACGCAAAAAGAAAGTAATTGAAATTGATGCAGATTATAATAAAAATATAAAATTACGTGATGCGGCAATGGAGTTAGTAAAAACTGTTGATGGTGTAATTGAAGATGCAGCGGATAAACAGAAATAATAATTTTTCTATCTAAATTAAAGCCCCACAATTTTACTTCTTTTTTCGAATAAAACAATATTATGCCAATGGTTACTTACTTGACCTAGTTTTTCTCTATAACCTACTTTTCTAAAGCCAGCTTTTTCATGTAAACGGATGCTTGGCTTATTTTCTTCAAAAATACCTGCTTGCAAAGTCCATATATTATTTTCTTCGCTTTCGCTGATAACATTGTTTAACAGAACGTAACCAATGCCTAAACCTTTAAAAGCGGGATGGATATAAATGCTAATTTCTGCAATTCCTTTATAAACATCTCTGTTTGATACAGATGAAATAGCAACCCAACCTGCAACCCTTTCATCTATAATGCAAACTAAACGTCCAAATGGAAGGTGTTTTTTATCCCAAATTTCCCAATCAGTAGTTTGAGTTTCAAAAGTAGCAAGTCCGGTTGCAATTCCTAATTCGTAAATTTTTTTAACCGATTCCCAATGTTCTGGAAGTAATTCTTTAATCAGCATACTGGTATTTTATAAACTTTCAATCGGCTTTTAGCTATATCCTAATTATAACAGATAAAAAACCAATGTGGTTATTGAAGATATTTCGTTATTATCCCTAAAATAGTTGAAGTATTTGTAATTAATTATTTAATGTAAACAGTTTTGATATTCACAAATTCATGAATTCCAAAACTACTCAATTCTCTACCAAAACCAGATTGATTGATGCCACCAAAAGGTAAACGTGGATCAGATTTTACAAAAGTATTTACAAATGCACTTCCGGCTTGTAGTTGTTCTTTGGCAATTTTTTCTCCTCTTTTTAGGTCTTTAGTAAAAACTGCAGATCCTAATCCAAAAATAGAGTCGTTAGCTACTTTAATAGCCTCCTTTTCATCTTTTACAGTTATGATTGATGCAACAGGTCCAAATAATTCATCATCATAAGCTGGCATTCCTTTTTTAACGTTTGTTAAAATTGTTGCCGGATAAAATGCGCCTCTGCCTTTTGGAATTTCTCCTCCTAAAATACATTTTGCTCCTTTTGAAATAGATTTTTTTACTTGTTGATGTAATTCATCACGTAAATCTTTTCTAGCTTGTGGACCTAGGTCTGTTTTTTTATCTAAAGGATTACCCATTAATTTGCTTTCCATTTTTTGTTTATAAAGCTTTATGAAAGCCTTTTCTACAATCTTTACCACAATAAACCTTTTTGCGGCTATGCAGCTTTGTCCATTATTAATCATCCTGGAATTCACACAGGCTTCGGCTGCATCTTCTAAATCAGCATCTTCTAAAATGATATATGGGTCGCTACCACCTAATTCTAACACACATTTCTTTAAAACAGAACCTGCCTTTTCGGCTACTTTTTTACCTGCAGCTGTACTTCCTGTTAATGTTATTGCTTTAATTAATGGATTTTCTATAATAGGATTTATTTTTTTGCTACTCACCAATAAACTTTGAAAAGTGTATTTTGGAAAACCAGCTTCTAAAACCATTTCCTCTATACCCAAAGCACAACCACTAACATTTGAAGCGTGTTTTAATATTCCACAATTACCAGCCATTAAATTTGGAGCCAAGAAACGAAATACCTGCCAAAATGGAAAATTCCACGGCATTATTGCCAATACAACTCCAATTGGCTCAAAAGCTACAAAGCTTTTGGAAGCATCGGTTTCAATCAATTGCTCTTTTAAGAAATTCTTGGCGTTTTTAGCATAGTACTCGCATACTAGTGCACATTTTTCAATTTCTCCAATTCCAGCTAAATAAGGTTTACCCATTTCTTCAGTCATCAGCTTTGCTAATTTTTCCTTTTTAGATGTTAGCACTTCGGCTAAATTCATCATCAAAGTAGAGCGTTCTTTAAATGTTGTTTCTTTCCAACTTAACCAGGTTTGATGTGTTTGTACAATTTTTTTATCAATTTCTTTAGTGCTATGTTCTTTATAAATTTTTATGGTTTTTCCATTAAACGGATTGATACTTTTTAAAGTCATGGATTTTTTTATTTAATAAGACATTTATATTGCGAATTAAAAACCTTAATGTTTTATCTTAACACACAATGGGATATAAGAGAAAAGCGCAATTAGCATACCGAAAAGCCAATTTCGGAATAATATTTAAGGAACTATTTTTTATAGTTGCGGGAATTATTGCTGCAAGCTTTGGTTTAAAAAGTTTTTTGTTGCCCAATCATTTTTTAGATGGAGGCGCAATGGGAATTTCCCTTTTACTAAATGTTAAAACCGGATATTCACTTGGGGCTTTGGTGATTTTAGTTAATATACCTTTTGTATTACTAGGTTCAAAGCAAATCTCTAAGATGTTCGCTTTCAAGACTATATTGGCTATAGCAGGATTAGCATTAATGGTTTCATTCGATTTTTATCCTATAGTAACATCAGACAAATTATTGATTGCAGTTTTTGGGGGTTTCTTTTTAGGTGCCGGAATTGGTTTAGCCATTAGGGGAGGAGCAGTAATTGACGGAACCGAAGTTTTAGCTTTATTTATTTCCAGAAAAATTAGTTTAAGTGTTGGCGATATCATTTTAGTATTTAATATTATGATATTTGGTGTTGCAGCGTATATCCTTAATATGGAAACAGCACTTTATGCAATTTTAACTTATCTATCAGCATCAAAAACAGTAGATTTTATCATCCATGGTATTGAGGAATATATTGGTGTAACCATTATTTCTTCTAAAAATGAGGAAATCCGAAAAGTAGTTACAAAAGTGATGGGACGGGCAGTAACGATTTACAAAGGAGAGAGAGGTTTTATAAGTGAATCAAATAATTTAGAAAAAGATTTAAAAATTGTGTTTACAGTGGTTACCAGATTAGAAGTATCCAGATTAAAAAACTTAGTCAAAAATATTGATAAAAGTGCTTTTATTGTAATGCACACTGTTGATGATACTTATGGTGGAATGGTAAAACAACGGCCTTTGCAACAGTAGATTAAAGTTAAAATCTGTTTAAAATCCCTATTGAAGGCACAATATTAATATTTTGAATATTTAGATTGGTTGCACTTTTGGAAAGATTTTGATAATATTTTAATGACACAAAATAAGCGGTCGACCTCTTTTTTTCATAGCCTATTCTTAATCCATAAACAATATCTTCTTGGGTATAATAAGTTTCTTTTTTCTTTGATAATGATATATTGCTGTATCCAAATTGTGGAGATAAAATTATTGGGTGATGGTTTTTATTTAAATTAATATCACATGAAAATGAGCAACTATTTTGGTTAAACTTAACTCCACCTAAACCATAATTAGTACCAACTCCCAACTCGAAAAAAATATGATGATATAATCTGAATTGATAATCAAAAGATAAATTATAATTTACAGTACTCAAGCTTTTATTCAAGGCTGGTTGATAACCGTTAAGATTTATTGGAGATTGATTAAATTGGTAAGTCGATCTTAATCCTCCTTTAATCACATAATCTCTAAGACCATTTAAAATTTTATATCCAAAAGAAGATGGTTCAATGTTTTTTTCTGATGGCGGTATTTTAACATCTGCTAATCTTTGATAATTAGTTAAACTATCTATAATCGGATTGTATTTATCCCAATCTTTATCATCAACTAGTTTATTTATTTTTAAATCTTCTGTACTGTATTGAACCAATTCAGTATAGTTGACATCTAATTTTTCGCTATCAATTTTTAGGGTATGATATTCTTCAGTTCTATCGTAATTTAATCCATTATGTTTTGATTTACCTAGATAACTAGAGTTTTGTAAATACCATTTACTCTTAGATATTTTATAAGTTGCTATAGAATTACCTTGGTCAATTTTGATAAATCCATAACCTTCTAAATTATAAACGATTCTATTAATTTTTGCAATTGCAAAGGTAGCAGTATCAATATAAATGATTCCTTCTTCTGTGCCTTTTTCAAGATTGTTGAAGTTAATTACATAACTTTTTCTTCTATTAATAATTGTTTTACCATTTAAGTTAAAATCATAATTGTTCAACTTATTAATGTTTAATATTGAATATCGTTTATGAACATAATCATTTTGTGGTAATAAATAGGCATTTACAAAACGTATATATTCTTGTTCTCTTTGCAAACTATCGGCTTTAATATACCTATTTTGAATCACTGTTACTTTAGTTTCTGAAGCATTTTTTGTGTAAGCACTTACTCCAACTTTAACAATTGCCTCATTTTGAAAGAATTTATAGTTTGCAGTATCATTCTTAACAGTTTGTACCATCTTAATAAACCCTTCCATGGTAAAATCCTTTTGAGGATAGTTTTTAGGAATATTTAAAATTGCTTTTCTAACAATATCAGTAGCTGAAATACCCACAATTACTTCATTTAAAACTTGTTCAGAAGGTTTGAGTTTAATGATATAATTATTGTTTTCTTGATAATTTACTTTTTGATTTTCGTAACCTATGCAGGTAACTGACAGCCCGTATTTTAATAGTTTTTCCTTTTGGATGATGAGTCTAAAACTTCCGTCTTTTATAGAGCTTGTTCCAAAATTATCGCATTTAATGGTTGCACTTTCAACAGATTTATCATTTGTGACATCAATAATTTTTCCAGAAATAGATAAATTTTGGGCTTTTAAAACGGAACAAATAAGAAATGAGATACTGAATAGGAGAATAAGTTTAAACTTCATTGAGACGCTAATTAATAGCGCAATATATCATTAAATGAAGTTTATTTATTTAAAAGAAAATTATTTAACATTTAATAACTCTTTACCAAAACATCATCCTTAAAACTCACTTTTTTCTTTGAGCCATCTTTGTAAGTAATCAATCCATCGCCATGTTTAACGCCATGATCAAAATTACCTTCATAAATGCTGCCGTCTAAACTAAACCATTTTCCTTTTCCAGCTTTTTTCCCTTGTATGTAACTTCCAATGTATTTATTACCATTTTTATAGGTTAAAGTACCTTGTCCGTGGCAATAACCAGCTACCCAATCGCCGTTGTAAACATCGCCATTGGCATATTGATAAATTCCTTTTCCATTATATTTATCCTTAAACCACTTGCCAGAATAAACACCTAAACGCGATTTATAAATACCATCGCCTTGAGCCATTCCATCTATAAAATCTCCTGTATAAATATTTCCGTTTGGATAAATTAATACGCCTTTACCATAAAGATTATCAAATAAAAAGTCGCCAGTATATCTTCTACCATCCGCAAAAAACAAATTTCCCTTTCCACTGCATTTCCCTCTATTAAAATTTCCCTCGTAAATATTGCCGTTTTTATAAAGATATTTTCCCTTTCCGCTTGGATTATAATCTGCTAATTGCCCAACATATTTATCACCATTAGTAAAACTTAAATTACCTGCAATTGGTAAGCCTTTAATCCAATCTCCCTCAATAATCCCTTTATTTTTTAGGATTATTTTCCCTCGTCCCTCAAACAGCCCGTTTTTAAAACTGCCTTCATATAAATCGCCACCACTTGTTTTATATTTGCCATAACCATTCTCACAATTGCCACTTAAACAAGGGGATTGCCCATAAACATTTAGGTTAAAAAACAGGAATAGAAATGAGAATAGTTTTATCACTTCAATAAAACTAAAAATTCACTAGCTTATTTTAACGACTTTAAATTTTATAAAAAAAGTAAATTATCCCATCAAAAGTATTCAAAATTTAAATTTAGGATCAAAATAGGCTTCGACTCCGCTCAGCCTGACAATTCGTTTTATCAAATTGAGCGTAGACGAAATTTAAATTCAGGATCAAAATAGACTTCGACTCCGCTCAGCCTGACAAAATAATATTTGTAAGACTTACGAAGTTTCTAAAACTTCGTAAGTCTGGATTCAAATCGTAAACCTGAATTTAAAAATTAACACACAAAAAAAGAGGCTCCACAATGTGAAACCTCTCCCAAACAACATAATAAACAGTATCTTAACTGTCAGTTCTGCGTCTTCTGCCACCACCGCCAGATCCACCTCTATTTCCAGAATCGCCACTGCCACCTTCACTTCTTCTATTTCCACCAGAGTAATCTCTAAATCCACCTCCGCTATTTCCGCCAGATTCTCCACCACTTCTTCTCTCACCACCACCGCTACGTCCGCTTCCGCCGCTACTTCTTCTGTCTCCGCCACCGCCATAACCTCCGCCACCACTTCTTCTTTCTCCACCACCGTAACCTCCGCCGCCGCTTCTTCTTTCACCACCACCGTAGCCACCGCCACCGCTTCTTCTCTCGCCACCACCACGTCTTTCGCCATCACCTCCGCCAGTAGATTCTCCAGATATTTCTATCCTTACGTCTCTTCCATGGAAATCAATTGGTTTAAATGCATCTATAACCTTTTGAGTATGTTCACTTTCTACTTCAAAGAAAGAGAAAACACCTTTCATATCAATTTTACCAACAGATTTACCCGTAATACCAGTATTATTACAGATATAACCTAATAAATCTCCTCTGCTAAAATCATCAACTGCACCCAAATTGATAAACAAACGAGTAAATCCTTCACTAGCATTTCTGCCACCTCTTTCACCACGCTCTCCACGTTCACCTCTTTCTCCACGCTCACCTCTCTCTTCTGCTGCTGCATTAAGGTCTCTGGCTGTATTATAATATTCTAAAAATCTGTTAAATTCTAAAGAAACAAAACGTTTAATAATATCTTCTTTGCTCACATCAGCAAATTCATCCATTATTCTTGGTAAATATTGATCAATTTGACCATCATTAACCTCAACATTATTTACCTTATGAATTAGTCCAAATAATTGTTTTTCAACAACATCAAAACCGCTAGGTATTTCTGCTTTTGTAAATTGCTTTCCAATTTGTTTTTCTATTTGGCGTATTTTACCAGTCTCTCTAGAGTTGATAATCGCTATAGAAATCCCAGATTTTCCCGCTCTACCAGTTCTTCCACTACGATGTGTATAGTTTGCAATTTCATCTGGCAAAGAGTAATTGATTACGTGAGTAACATCAGTAACATCAATACCACGAGCAGCCACATCTGTTGCAATCAACAATTGTAAACTTCTATCGCGGTAACGCTTCATTACTTTATCACGTTGTTGTTGAGATAAATCTCCGTGTAAAGAATCTGCATTATAACCGTCTTTAACTAAAGATTCTGCAATTTCTTGGGTTTCAATTTTGGTACGGCAAAAAACGATACCAAAAATTTCAGGATTGTAATCAACAATACGTTTAAAAGCAGCGTATTTATCACGGGCTTTTACCACATAATATTCATGCTCAATATTTACGTTACCTGTGTTTTTGGTTCCCATGGTCAACTCTTTCGGGTCGGTCATATAGTTTTGAGCTATTGCTCTCACTTCGCGAGGCATAGTAGCAGAAAACAACCAAGTTTTTTTAGTTTTTGGAGTAGTCGATAAAATATCATCGATATCTTCCTGAAAACCCATGTTCAACATCTCGTCAGCTTCGTCTAAAACAACGAATCTAACTTCAGAG
>JBBRYE010000072.1:0-18314 GCA_038237895.1 Sphingobacteriales bacterium
AAATAACCACCACCATTTCCTCTTAAATCTAAGATTAAGCTTTTCATTCCGCTTTTCATTAATTTGCTTAAGGCGATAGAAAAATCTTCTTCGGTATTTGCACCAAACCTGCTAATTTTTATGAAACCTGTTTCTTTATTAATTAAAAATGCAACATCTATACTGCTTACAATAATTTTATCTCTTGTAATATCAAATAACAGAGACTTTAAATTCCCTTTTCTTTTTACAGTAACTTTTACAATGCTTCCGCTTTTTCCTCTTAATTTACTAATTATGTTTTCGCTCAAAAGAGATTTATCATTTAATTTCTCATTATTTACAGCAGTAATTTTATCACCTCTTAATAAACCAGCTTTAAAAGATGGGCCGTTTTCTCTTACATGCGTAATAAAAAGGGTATCATTTAAAATATAATATTCAATCCCAATGCCATCAAAATTTCCCTCTAAACTTTCGTTTTGGGTTTTAGCTTGTATAGGAGGTAAATAAATAGTATGGGGATCTAAACTATTTAAAATATCATTAATAGCCAATTCTTGTAGTGAATCTGTATTCACAGAATCTACATAATTATTTTTGATAACCTTTAAAATGCGGTCTAGTTTTTCTTTTGGTTGTAACGATATAGAAGGAAAAATTTTTAAATCGCCATCATTTTTTTTCTGTTGATAAGTAGCTCCCAAAATCATCCCAAATAAAATGGTAATGACAATAATTAAAGCGGTTTGAAAGTTGTTTTTAGACGAGCCATACATTTAATCACAAAATAACTAATTAATTAAATGTTAATGAGATGTTTTTGAAAATATTTAATGATAACTATGATGATTTATTTCTTTTTAGCCCAGTATTTTATCAATTTTGCTTTAATTCAATCTTTTTAGTATAATTTAACAATCATTAAGATTAAAAATTAATGTCGATAAAAGTGGTTCTTTTTACGACCTTGCCTAAAATTATTCGGCTTTGATTATACCAGGTTTTTATGAAAAATAAATATCAAAATGTTTAAACAAACTACAGAACAAGATTCAGAATATGACGATTTAGAAAAAAAATCTATTGCTGAAATTTTAGAAAACATAAATAAAGAAGATCAATCAGTTGCTAAATCTGTAGAAAAGATAATTCCAAAAATAGAGACTTTAGTAAATGCGATTGTACAAAAAATGGCTAGTGGCGGTAGATTGTTTTATATCGGTGCAGGCACAAGCGGAAGATTAGGTGTTGTTGATGCCTCTGAATGTCCACCAACTTTTGGTGTTCCATTTGATTTAGTAGTTGGAATAATTGCAGGAGGAGATGGTGCCATAAGAAAAGCAGTTGAATTTGCTGAAGACGATGATGAACAAGCCTGGAAAGATTTACAAAAACATAAAGTAACGCCTAATGATGTTTTGATTGGGATTGCAGCTTCTGGAAGAACACCTTACGTTATTGGCGGATTAAAAAAAGCCAATGAATTGGGAATGATAACTGGCTGTATAGTTTGCAATCAAGATAGCGAAATCGCTAAAAATGCCAGTTTCCCTGTAGAAGTAATTGTTGGGCCCGAGTATCTTACGGGTTCTACCAGAATGAAAGCAGGCACTGCTCAAAAACTAGTTTTAAATATGATAAGCACTTCGGTAATGATAAAACTAGGGAAAGTGAAAGGGAATAAAATGGTAGATATGCAACTAACCAATCATAAATTAGTGAATAGAGGTACAAAAATGATAATGGAGGAGACCGGCTCAAAAGAAGAAAAAGCTGCAGAATTATTGCATAAACACGGCAGCGTTAGAAAAGCAGTAGAAGACTTTTTAGCTTCATTACAATAGCATATGCATGAAATAGAACCTTATTATAAATGGAGAGACGATTATATTGCTGCAGAAGATGATAAGTCGCCCTTTTATGAGACACAGTATAACGAGTTTAGTTTCGATAAAAAAATATACAATTTCTTGATCCATCCCCAGTGGGATTATTTTGGATCTGATACGCTTTACATTAAAATCATTTTTGTTGATTATGATTTAAACTACGCTATTATCGAGTTAATTGGAGAGTGGAATGATGCGATAGATAATGATATTATGCTCTTAAAGCGAGAGATTATCGAGTCGATTGTTGGCGAAGGAATTGATAAATTTATCTTGATTGGTGAAAATGTCCTCAACTTTCATTCTTCTGATGATTGTTATTATGAAGAGTGGTTTCAAGAAGTAGAAGACGGATGGATTGCCGGAATAAATTTCAGAGAACACGTTATTGATGAATTTAAATCTAATAACATTGATTATTATATCAATTTTGGAGGCGAGCTAGACGATATGAACTGGAGACAATTAAAGCCATTACAGCTATTTAAAAAAGTAGAAGGATTATTAATAAAAAGATTGGGATAGATAGTTAGTACAGTTTTTTAATTTATTAATGATGGCGTTTTAAAATACTTTTTAGCCTATTAAAATATCCAAATAATTTAAAAGCAATCATTAGATCATATTTTATGGGTCTAAATTTAAAATGAAATCAATTTATCAAACAGAATTTTCTATTTTTGTCAAAATCCTCAAAAATGAAATGCAACAGGGTAATATATTTTTTAAACCACTCTAATACCTGCTTTTCTTTTCAATCCAAAAAATATTCTAAAAAATGAAGTATAAAAGAATTCTTTTAAAATTAAGTGGCGAGTCTTTAATGGGCGAGCAATCTTATGGTATTGATAATGCGAGGGTGTTACAGTATGCGGAAGAAATAAAAGCCATCCAAAATTTAGGGATAGAAGTTGCAATTGTTGTTGGTGGCGGAAATATTTTTAGAGGGTTAAGTGCTGAAAAATCGGGTATGGATAGGGCACAAGCAGACTACATGGGCATGTTAGCAACGGTAATTAATGCTATGGCTTTACAAAATGCTTTAGAAACCGTTGGAGTATATTCAAGATTATTATCTGCAATTAAAATGGAACAAATTTGCGAACCTTATGTAAGAAGAAGGGCAATGCGCCATTTAGAAAAAGGTAGAGTTGTGATTTTTGGTGCAGGAACTGGGAATCCTTATTTTACTACAGATTCTGCAGCTGCGTTAAGAGCCATTGAGATAAAGGCAGATGTAGTTTTAAAAGGTACAAGAGTTGATGGAATTTATACCGCCGATCCAGAAAAAGACCCAACAGCTACAAAATTTGATTCTTTAACTTTTGAAGAGGTTTATAACAGACAATTAAACGTAATGGATATGACAGCCTTTACATTATGCGATGAAAATAAATTGCCCATTATTGTTTTTGATATGAACAAAGAAAACAATTTAATGAAATTGATGCAAGGCGAAGCAATAGGAACTTTAGTAAAATAATATAGCAATTTAAAACCATGAATGAGTTTATAAAGATGGAATTAGATGAGGCGCTTTCTGCAATGGAAAAAGCCTTAGCACATGCGGAAAGTGAGTTTTTGAAAATTAGAGCCGGAAAAGCGAGCGTAGCTATGTTAGATGGTATTATGGTAGATTATTACGGGGCTGCTACCGCACTAGCCCAAGTGGCCAATGTAAACACTCCAGATGCCAGAACCATTGTTGTACAGCCTTGGGAAAAATCTATGATTAGCCCTATTGAGAAAGCAATAATGGAAGCAAATATTGGCTTAAATCCACAAAATGATGGTCAATTGATACGTTTAAATGTACCCCCTTTAACAGAGGAACGTAGAAGGGATTTAGTGAAAAAGGTTAAAGAGGAAGCTGAAAGAGGAAAGATTACTGTTCGTAATATTAGAAAAGCAACCAATGAAAGCATTAAAAAATTAAAAAATGATGGAGCTTCTGAAGATGAGATTAAGGTTGGAGAAGGCGAGGTTCAAAAACTAACCGATGCTTATATTGCTAAAGTAGATCAACTAACTGAAATAAAAGAAAAAGACGTAATGACGGTTTAACGTCAAACAATAATCACAAATTAAGGGAATAGGTCAAATACTTATTCCCTTTCTTATTTTTGCGAGATTTAAAAAATTAAATGAAGATATTAAAAAGATATTTACAAAAGTATAAAGGTTTAATTGGCTTGGCTTTGCTGTTTGCCGCCATTAATCAATGTTTTTCTTTAATTGATCCACATATTACAGGGTTAATAGTTGATAATTTTATTGAGAAAAAAAATGCGCTCACTAGCCACGAGTTTACTTTTGGTGTTTTAAAATTAGTAGGATTAGGTGTTGGTGCGGCAATGGTTTCTAGGATTGCCAAAAACTTTCAAGATTACTTTGCTAATATTATTACACAAAAATTAGGTGCTAGTATGTATGCAGATGGTTTGGAGCATTCGTTAAAACTACCTTATCAAACGTTTGAAGACCAACGTAGCGGAGAAACTTTAGGTATTTTACAAAAAGTAAGACTAGATTCAGAAAAGTTTATTATCGCTTTTATCAATATTCTTTTTACCAGTTTAGTGGGGATGATTTTTGTAATCATTTACTCATTAACCATTAGTTATAAAGTAACCTTAGTTTATTTTGCGGCTATCCCATTGATATTTATTGTTAGCTGGACATTATCTAAAAAAATAAAAGTAATCCAGAAAAAAATTGTGGGTGCTACTACTTCATTAGCCGGTTCTACTACAGAGTCTTTAAGAAATATAGAGCTGGTAAAAAGTTTAGGATTAGCCAACCAAGAAATTAAAAGACTAAATAACACTACTTATAAAATTTTAGACTTAGAGCTTAAAAAGGTTAAATACGTACGTAGTATGAGCTTTTTACAAGGCACAACGGTAAATTTAGTACGTAGTTCTATGGTAGTAATATTGCTATTGTTAATTTTTCAAAACGATATTTCTGCCGGTCAATACTTTACATTTTTGTTTTATTCTTTCTTTTTGTTTGGACCTTTACAAGAATTTGGTAACATTATATTAACTTATAGAGAAGCTGAGGCCTCGTTAAATAATTTCCAAACCATACTAAATACACCTATAGAAAAGAAACCAGAAAATCCAATTCCAACAGGCAACATTAAAGAATTGGTATTTGATGAGGTAAGCTTTAAGCATATTTCTGCTACAAGAAATGCTTTAAATGGTATCAATTTTAAAGTTAAGCATGGAGAAACGATAGCTTTTGTTGGCCCATCAGGGTCTGGTAAAACTACATTAGTAAAATTATTAGTTGGGCTCTACAATCCAGTTTTTGGTAAAATTAAATATAATGATGTTGATAGTTTAGCAATTGATTTAGATGAGTTAAGGGAGAGAATTGGTTTTGTAACACAAGACACTCAGTTGTTTTCTGGCAGCATCAGAGAAAATCTATTATTTGTTCGTCCTTCTGCAACAGACGAAGAATGTATGGAAGTATTAAGAAGAGCAGCTTGTGATTCTTTATTAGCAAGAGCATCACATGGTTTAGATACTGTAATAGGCGAAGGCGGCGTAAAAGTTTCTGGAGGAGAAAAACAACGTTTATCCATTGCCAGATCATTACTTCGTAAACCAAATATTTTGGTTTTTGATGAAGCAACTTCAGCACTAGATTCTATTACTGAGGAGGAAATTACAGAAACCATAAGAAATGTTTCGGATCAATCTGATAGAATTACGATTTTGATTGCTCACCGTCTATCTACCATTATGCATGCTGATAAGATTTTTGTTTTGGAGAAAGGCAATATAGTTGAGCAAGGTAAGCATTTACAATTAATAGAAGAAAAAGGTCTATATTATGCCATGTGGCGTCAGCAAATTGGCGAACGATTTAATCAAGAAGTATCTTAAACCTTATAAATAAGTTTTTATTGAAATGAGTAAAATAACTTTAATAGGGCTTTTCTTTTTTCCTTTAGTGGTAAGTGTTTTAGCGGCTAAAGATATTTTCGAAAATAAAGAACTGAGCAACAATGCTAAATTAATTTGGATAATAGTTGCCATAATGATTCCTTTATTAGGGGCTATAGCATATTTCTTTTTTGGAAAGAAAAAGCAAATATGAAATTTTCAAGATTGTAATTGCGGTTTAAGTTACAGAATATAAAATTTGAAAGCCAAAATTGATAAATCTTACTAGTTCTAAACCTTAAAATATTCTTATTCTCACATAATATAATTTATCTTAAAACATTATTTGCTCTAAATTGTCATGATTATTAGCAAAGAATATCTTACTTTGTATACTATAAAAAAATCCTAATTGTAAAAATGGAAGTACAGGCAGGGCCGCTATTATCAAAAATAAATTCTCCATCAGATTTAAAAAATCTTAAAGCTAAGGAGTTAAAAGAAGTTTGTAAAGAGCTAAGGCAATATATTATTGATGTGGTTTCTGTTAACGGAGGTCATTTCGCAGCAAATTTAGGCGTTGTTGAACTTACGGTAGCGCTACATTATGTTTTAAATACACCTTATGATCAGTTAGTTTGGGATGTAGGCCATCAAGCATACGGCCATAAAATTTTAACTGGCAGAAGAGGTGTTTTTCATACAAATAGGGTTTATAAAGGTATTTCTGGTTTCCCAAAGCGTAGCGAAAGTCCGTTTGATACATTTGGTGTTGGGCATTCTTCAACTTCCATTTCTGCCGCTTTGGGTATGGCAGTTGCTTCCCAATATAAAGGCGAAACCGATAGGCAACATGTTGCTGTGATTGGAGATGGTTCCATGACTGCAGGAATGGCTTTTGAGGCGTTAAACCATGCAGGGATAGAAAATTCTAACTTGCTAGTTATTCTTAATGATAACTGCATGTCTATAGATCCTAACGTTGGAGCGTTAAAAGATTATTTAACAGATATCACCACTAGTAAATCTTACAATCGATTTAGGGATGATGTTTCAGCAGTTTTGAGTAAAATTTCTGAACTTGGGCCGGATGCACATAAGGTTGTAAAGAAAATTGAAAAAAGTATTAAAGGCACTATCCTAAAAAAAAGCAATCTTTTTGAATCTTTAAAGTTTAGATATTTTGGCCCTATTGATGGCCATGATGTAGAACATTTAGCAAAAGTTTTAGAAGATTTAAAGCATATTCCTGGTCCAAAACTGTTGCATTGTATAACCGTAAAAGGTAAGGGATTTGCATTGGCAGAAAAAGATCAAACCAAATGGCATGCTCCGGGTTTGTTTGATAAAATTACTGGTGAAATTAAAAAAACCGTATCTGATAAACCACAAGCTCCAAAATATCAAGATGTTTTTGGCCACACCATGGTAGAATTGGCTCAGCAAAACGATAAAATAATGGGTGTTACACCCGCTATGCCATCTGGCTGTTCTTTAAATATCATGATGAAAGCGATGCCAAATAGAGCTTTTGATGTGGGTATTGCTGAACAACATGCTGTCACTTTTTCTGCAGGATTGGCTACACAAGGTTTAATCCCTTATTGCAACATTTACTCTAGCTTTATGCAAAGAGCATTTGATCAAGTAGTTCATGACGTGGCCTTGCAAAAATTACCTGTAGTTTTTTGTTTGGATAGGGCAGGTATGGCTGGTGCCGATGGACCAACGCATCATGGAGCTTATGATATTTCTTTCTTCAGGAGCATCCCCAATATGATTGTTTCTGCCCCTATGAATGAAGAAGAGTTACGTAATTTAATGTATACTGCTCAACTTAAAAATCATGGTGGGCCGTTTTCTATCCGTTATCCTAGAGGGAATGGAGTAATGACCGATTGGCAGAGACCTTTTAAAGAAATTGAAGTGGGTAAGGGTAGAAAAATTTGTGATGGAGAAGATATTGCAATTATTACTTTAGGGAGTATTGGCAACGAAGTGGTTAAAGCATGTTTAGAGTTGAATCAGGAAGGATATCATCCTGCACACTTTGACATTAGGTTTGTTAAACCACTAGACGAGAAAATGTTACATGAAGTGTTTTCTAAATTTGATAAGGTAATTACTGTTGAAGATGGTTGTGTACAGGGTGGAATGGGAAGTGCCGTTTTAGAATTTATGGCCGATAATGACTACAATTCAAAAGTGGTTCGTTTAGGTATTCCCGATCGAGTTATTGAGCATGGTGAACAAAAAGAGCTTTGGGCAGAATGCGGATATGATAGCGATTCAATTATTAAAGAAGTAAAAAAAATGGCCATGCCAAGAGTTACTGAAACTTTGGTTGGATAAGGCTAATTTTTTAATAAAATTATTTACAAGGTTCGTGAAAACACGAACCTTTTTTACTTTATGGATTTTAGTTAATAAGAAAGGTAACTACTGCTAAGGGCTGGATGTAATTCTTATCATGTTATTTTTTTAGCATTAACTATATAAGTGGTTTCCTCTTTCTGGTTTAAGTGTTCGCTATTTCAGCGGTCACTTAAATCTTTTTAGAAAACTTAGGACTGTGTCCGGATTTAGATAATAATCTCCAAAAATGATTTATTTCTAAAATTAAATAACTCTGATAGAATATCTAAAGCACTGATTTTTATTGCGTTAACGATTGAAGCGGCATCCTTTTTGGCTTTTATCTGCCAAAAAGATAAAGTGGAAAGCGTGTTAAAACGCCCAAATCATAATTTTAAATACTAAAAAAATATTAATAAAAACTTATTAAATCAGCTACTTATATGTGAGACTTCTCGTTCTCGAGGTGACTGATGTTCAAAGAATTAATTTATTACTACTGCTGCTGTTGCATCTCCACAAACTTTCTATAAGAATTAATAGGAGTATTTTCTAAACCTAAAACTGCTTCAGTTTGGTCTAATGATGGGAGTGGATCGTTTTCATAAGCTACAGAAACTTTAACTTCTAACCTATGTTTTGATGTTCCTTTGTAGGTTCCTTTTACTGGGCTGCAATCTACAAAATTACGGCCTACCGCTAGTCTAACATGGGTATCATCTACAATGCAGTTATTGGTTGGATCTAAACCTAACCAACCATAATCTGGCAAATAAGCTTCTACCCAAGCATGTGTTGCGCCTTCGCCACGCATTCCGTTTTTATTTGGGCAAATATATCCACTAACATACCTAGCCGGAATTTGCATATATCTTAACATTACAGATAGTATGTGCGCAAAATCTTGGCACACGCCCGACTTAATTTTCCAAATCTCTTCAACAGTAGTTTCAACAGTAGTTACTCCTTTAATGTATTTAAAATTTTTATAAACATAAGTACAAAGATTTTTTGCTACTTCAAATGGAGAATTTTTTTTGTCTTGAAATGGTTTTATGGCAGCTAATATTTCTTCTTGAGACTCTACAATTTCTTTTTTCAAAAAATTGATGTAGGGTAATTGATGTGAAATACTTTTAAGTTTTTCCCATTCATCATTTTTAAACATAGAAGGCTCTGGCATTACCTTTTTCTTTACGTTAACTACAATGATAGATTCTATTTTTAATTGTCTGTGAGATTCTGGATTAGTAAATGTTCCTACTTCATTTCCATAATAATCATCATAAACATCAATCTTAGGGTCGCTGGTAATTTTTATTTGTTGCTCTACCACTTCCTGCTGATTATCTTTAATGGGATAAAGCATAATTTGGTTTGCGCTATCATAAACTAATGATTCGTAAGAATAAAAGGTACTATGATGTATGGTAAATTTTGGCATTAGGTTTAGACTAGGTACTGTTTAGTTAAATGCAAAGTAATAATGATTAAACGCACTTCCGATAGCTAATAATTCTTGTTTTATTTCGTGAAGATACTCTTTCAATCCTTTTTCTTCTAAATCTTTTAAATCGGAATAACGTATTTGGCTTTCTAATTTGCCAATCATAAAGCTTAATGCTTTGTAAGCTTCACTATTACGGTCTGTTTTTAAGGTCTCAAATGATTGTTTTAATCTTTTTACAGAGTATATGATAGACCTGGGAAAATGTTCGTTCCAAACAATTTGATGTAAGATATTTCTGGAATCTAAAGCAGAGCGATAACTTTTTAAGAAAATCTCATAGCCAGAAATGGAAAGTAATAAGTATTTCCAATAAGTTGGGTCTGACCGTTCTTCTAAAGAATAATCTAATTCGCTAAATTTTACGTTTAAAATATCAACAGATTGCATAGCCCGTTCTAAATATTTTCCAATATTCATGAAATAATATCCTTCGCCCCTTGCCATTGTTATTTCACAAATGCCGTAATAATGCATCCCTTGTTTAACCAAATCATCTAAAACCGATATTGGATCTTCTTTTTTAAGTGCAGTAACTAAATCTTTATCCCTGGTTACATGGTAATAATCATTAAGGCACTGCCAAAGTTCTTTGGTAACATTATCTTGTACAGATCTTGCGTTTTCTCTGGATTTATTAACCAAGCTGAAAACCGAATTTTTATTGAGCTTATCCGTTACCATAAACTCTAAAACCTTGCGCCCTTTGTATTTTGTTTTTTCAATGGTTAGAGGCAGCATATCAGAAAAAATCATGAGTACTGGCCGCCAACTAAATTGATCAAATTCGTCTTGAGAATAGGCATAATTTACACGCAGTAATCTTATAATGCCATCGCAACGCTCCATATAACGTGACATCCAATACAAAGAATTTGCTACTCTACTTAACATATTTTTATTTTTATCTGTCCATAGTTAATTATCCATAGACTATTCACAATCCAACCATTAACTATTTAATACCCAAGTATCTTTACTACCGCCACCTTGAGATGAATTTACAACTAATGACCCTTCTTTTAAGGCTACTCTTGTTAAACCACCTGGCACAATTTCAATTCCACCTGTGCCAAAAATTGCAAAAGGCCTAAGATCTATTCTTCGTGGCTGTAGTTTTCCATTTATATAACAGGGTGCGGCAGATAAACTAATAATTGGTTGCGCTATGAATGACCTAGGGTCTAATAAAACTTCTCTTTTATATTCTTCTATTTCAACCTCTGTGGCAGCGTTTCCAATAATCATCCCATAACCGCCTGATGCATTTGTTTTTTTAATAACCATATTTTCTATGTTATCAAAAACGTGTTTTCTTTCAGAAACATCATCCATTTTAAAGGTAGGTACATTTTTAAGTATTGGTTCTTCATTAAGATAGTACTTTATCATATCAGGAACGTAAATGTAAACGGCTTTATCATCCGCTACTCCATTTCCTGGGGCGTTAACAATTGCAACATGCCCACGCCTGTAAGCCGACATTAAACCTGCAACACCTAGCATACTGCCCGAATTAAATACCAAAGGATCTAAAAATTCATCATCTACACGGCGGTATATTACATCTACTCTTTGCAACCCTTCGGTAGTTTTCATAAAAACCCGATGGTTATCTACCACTAAATCTCTTCCCTCTACTAATTCAATTCCCATTAATCTAGCTAATGTAGAGTGTTCAAAATATGCAGAGTTATATATGCCGGGCGTAAGCATTACAATATTTGGATTTGAATTATGCCTTGGTGATAAAGCCGCTAAACTTTTATAAAGTAATTGAGGATAATTTGTAACTGTTCTAACCGAGTTTTGGGGAAGTAAATCTGGGAATATACGTTTGGTAATCTCGCGGTTTTCTAACATGTAAGAAACGCCAGAAGGTGTGCGAAGGTTATCTTCTAAAACATAAAAAGTACCATCAGCATCCCTAATAATATCTATACCAGAAATATGTACAAAAATATCATGGGGTACTTTTAAATTATGCATTTCTCGCAAATAATGCTCGCAAGAGTAAATCATATCAATTGGGATAATTTTATCCTTTATGATAAATTGATTAGAGTAAATATCATTTAAAAAGAGATTTAGAGCCTTTAGTCTTTGTTTAATTCCACTTTCTATATAATTCCATTCTGTTGCAGTTATAATACGCGGCACAACATCAAAAGGAAAAATCTTTTCTATTCCTTCATCCCCAGAATAAACGGTAAAAGTAACTCCCTGACTCATGAATAATCTCCTAGCCATTTCCTCTTTTTTGTTGAGTTCTTCAGCAGGATAATTTTTTAAAAATTCATAAAGTTTTTGGTAAGGGGCTCTGATTTTTTTTCCATTATACATTTCATCATAAAACTCTGTGCTAGATGTATAACCATTAAATATTTTAGAGGAACCCATGCTTTGAGTAGTTAATGTTAAATTTTTTAAAAGGTATATATAATTTGATAAAACACAAAGAAATTATTGCCAAATTTTTATACAGAGGTTAAATAATATCAATTTTTATTAAATTTTTAGTACATTAATTATAAAATGCAAATATTTTGATTCTTAACATGATGTAAATGATTTAATTATGGTTTAAAATTAATCATCAAAAGCTAACAAGAAAAATTATTTGATTATAAGCTTTTTATAATAAGAAAACAAAAAATCCCCGATTTTTTAAAATCGGGGATTTATTTCATTTTAAATCAAATTAAATTTTACTTAATACTATTTAAAACATCTTGATTTAACCTAACATATTCGTCATTTTTAGCTTCCTTAGCGGCTTCTACTCCTAATTTAGCGGTTTCTGCGGCAGCTTTCTTATCTCCCATTTTTAATTGAATTCTTGCCTTCCATAATTTAAACCAAGGCGCTTTCATATCAGTTTTTTCAGCTTCGTTAACCCAAGTTAAAGCCTTATTTAAGTCTTTATCATTAGTATAATAATATTGAGCAGCGGCAAAATAGGGTTTCTTTTCTCCCATCATGGCTTTATCGATATTTGCCATCACTTTAGAATCATAATCAACCATCATTGGTATGCTGATTGCAATGTTTTCCCACATCAAATTTAGATTCATGCTGCCAGGAGTAACGTTAGAAAACTGCATCGTAAAAGTTTCAGTATTTGGCTTTATCATCATCGGTTTAACCGTAAAACGTAAAAGATCATCTCCTTGTTTATAATCATAAGCGCCCCATTGGTCGGCAGTTTTATTTAAGATAATGGTCCATATGTCTTTTTCTGGAATAGTAAATAAAGCATATTTACCTGCAGGTACTTTATTACCGGCAATAGAAACTTCATCTGTAAATTCTATAGTTGTTGCATTATTTGCACCAGTACGCCAAACTGCTCCGTAAGATTCTAAACCACCAAATATTTTCCTTCCTTTTACATTAGGTCTAAAATAATTTAAGGTTACTTTTCCTAAGCCAAAATCTTGAATAATGGTTTGTCCGGTACTAGGGTTTGGCATTAATGCTTGTGCATTGGCTACGCTTACCATTACTAGAATCGCTATAATACTTGATAATAATTTTCTCATAATTTATTTTAATTAAATGGGTTAAATAGGATTACAGATTTTTTTACAATCGTAATTTTAAAGTTAATATTTTATTTTTGTTAACAATAAGAGCGACATTCTTTTTCGCTCTTAAACATTTTGCAAGTGCAAAAAAGATAAAGTAAATAGCCCCAAAGAGATGGCTTTGCTAACGTGTTAAAACTCCCAAACAGGAATATTATTTTATGAATTACCACCCGACTTAATTTTTCTTAATGCCTTACTTTTAATAAAAGTTTTATTAAAAGTAAACATTAAGCAATGATGGTTCATTAAGATTTGACGTCTAAATAATTAATAAAAATTTTGCGGTTAGTTTAAACAAAAACTTCTTTTGGATTGAAATTAATGTTTTCAATTGAAATATCTTTCAGCAAACTATCTTCCAAACTTTTAGCCCAAGTTTTAAGGTACAAAACCACATCATTCTTTTTATTATGTTTTAAATAGCGTTGTTCTAGTGGTAAATGTTTTAAAATATTTTGGTCAGATAGTTTTTCTAAATGCGATAAGTCATTTCTGGTAAAGCCAAAATCTAACATTTCATCAATAATATGGTCTATTGGTAAACCACTGGTAGGGCAATAATCTATCAATTGTTCGTTCCAATCTCCATGTCTTCTCATTGCAGATTTATGAATTTCGGCTTTATCTTTATTGGTAATTACTTGGGCTAAATTACCACAATTACAACTTCCCATATGTCCCCATTGGTATTTAGATCCATTTTCTAAATTGTTAGCTGTTTTTTTTAATGCTTGTATAATTTCTAATGATGCTGTTGCCATAATTGTTTAACAATTTAACATTTAAAAAGTTTAAACGTTTATAATAGTTTTATTTAACAAAAAAAGCTATCATTTTTTAAAACGATAGCTTAATTTTAAAATTACCAGTTTTTACTTAAACCTTAAGTTCATACTTACAATGTTTGAGTTTAAACCATTAGTTCTTGTATAATGACCGTACCTTATTTCAATCGTAGAGACCCTAGAAATACCCAAAACTCCGGCTGGTGGAGCAAACCTAATTCCTGAACCATAATAATTACTATTAAATTTAGATAAATCGTAATCACTGGTATAAAATTGTTCATTTGCGGTATGCTTCCCATAAGCTGCAAAATAATCTGCAGTTGTTTGCTGATAATACCTATAAAACGGACTTATAGATGCAAAAGGAGTGAGCTTTATAGCAGTTTCTAATTCTGCAGTTTGAGATTTAATTCCCCAATCATCTGTATAGTACCTAAAAAATGATCTAAACACTATATTATCACCTAAAAAATAATTTAATCTTGCGCCAATTGGTAACTTTAACCTGTTATCTGGTAAAAATTCTGCAAGTTCTTTATTATTGGTAAAATAAACTCTTTGATAACGGGTGGCTAACAATCCTTTTTGATATGCGGGTTCTATCATTAACATCGCCTGAAAACTCTTTGTAAAAATATGCGATAAACTAAATGCACCACTAAAGGAGTTTCTTGGCGCACTATCATTTTGTTGATATCCTGGACCTCCATTATTGTCGGGACGAATTTCATAAGGTAAAATCACCTTCCAAGTATCAAAAAAAGCTTTTAGCTTAATATCTACATCTGTATTTTTATCTTTTGAAGATTTAGAGTAATGTAATCCTCCACCAACTGAGGTATAATCAAACTCGTTTGAAGCCGAAACATCAAAACCAAAACTACGTCCCTTTTGCTCATTCGCAATATCCCAACTTAAAGAAGGGTAAACCCTAACATCTGAATAAGAAGGACCTGTTCTTGCACTTATTTCAATATTTGCAGAAGAAGCAGATGTATAAGTATCCACGCCAAGTTCAAAATTGTAAGTATGCTTTAATCCCGTTTTACCGTAACGCGAGAGTTGTAAATCAAAAGTGTTCGAGAAATCTGTCAATTTCTCTGTACCAATTCCTCCTGTAACGGCAGAGTTATTTCCATCTTGATGGTAGTAACTGTTAACCAAATCGGCTTGCTCAAATTTTAATTTGCGCTTTTCATAAGGTATAGAATCTTTTTTTATGGCTTGTGCAAAACTTGCAGCAATACCTAAATAAAGTGCCACAATGGTTAATGAAATATATTTCATTTGAATATTTAAATTTGATTTGAGCTTTCTTAAAAATAAATTTGATGATAATTATTTGGGCGTTTTTACACGCTTTACACTGTATCTTTTTTCTGAAAATGAAAAAAGGATGCCGCTTCAATCCTTAACGCAAAACCTAATTACAGCCGCAACCGCCGCCACTTTTGCCACCATTTGCACCGGAAGAACCTTCACGGTAAAGCTGAAAATTTTGTTCAAATTTTTCTGCCCTTCTTGCACCTAGTTCCATCTCTGCATCTTTTAGTTTAATTTTATTATAAGCTTTTACACTGCTGCAAGAGCTAAATGCAGCAAGCGAAAATGCTAAAATTGCAAAAGGTATTAATTTTTTTATTTTATAAGTTTTAGGCATAGTTTACTTGGTTTGTTGCATTATTAATATTTATGTTTTTTGAGGTAAATAGTTGATTGTAATCATCAATTATAATACAAGCAATATTACTTAATTGGTTAATTAAATTTAAACCAACTTCTACACCCATTACCATTATTGGGGTAGCTAAAGCGTCTGCTAGCTCTGCTTGCGGACAAATTATAGTTACGCTTTTAATGCCAGAAACAGGAAAACCGGTATGCGGATCAATAGTGTGTGAATATTTTTTTCCGTTAATTACTGCAAATTTTTCATAATTACCAGAAGTAGCAATAGCCATATTACTAATATCCATAAAAGAAAATGGATTAGATTTATGTTCTGGGTCGGCAATTCCAACTGTCCAAGGTTTACCAGAAGGCTGTATTCCCCATGTGCTTAAATCGCCAGAGGCATTTACAATTCCGCTTCCAACGCCTGCTTCTTGTAATACTTTTTTTGCTCTGTCGGCCGCATATCCTTTACCAATACCTCCAAAACCAATTCTCATTCCCTTTTCTTTTAAAAAAACGGTTTGATTTTCTAAATCTAAAATCACGTTTTTATAATTGATTAAAGAAACAGATTTTTTTGCGGTTTCTTTATTTGGGAGGTTTTCCATTTGGGTATCAAAGTTCCAAAAACGTTTATCTAAAGAACCATAAGTAATATCAAATGCACCTTGGCTAATTTCTGAAATACGAATAGAACGTTGAATTAAATGAAAAACTTCTGCATCAACCTTAACGGGATTGATTCCTGCATTTTCATTAATATAATTGGTTTGACTATCTGATTTAAAAGTTGTTAATAATTGTTCTATCCTTTTAATTTCTGCAACGGCTAAAGCTATTTTTTCATCGGCGAAAGCCAAATTATTTGCCACAACAGAAATCTCGAACTGATTTCCCATCAGTTTCATTGTTTGTTTAAAAACTTTTTGGGCAGCCAACTTAACGGATGGCATCTGATACTTGTTTAACAAAATCTTCGGGAGAGCAATTTGGATAGCCTTTCCATTCTTTAATTACTTTACCGTTCTCGTCAGCTAAAACAGTTAAAGGAAAATCTCCTTCAGAATTATATTTTACTGCTAATTCGTTATTTTTTTTCAACTGTTCTGCTGGTAGTTGATTTTTTTTTAATCTTGGGAAATCTGCTCTTACTAAAACCAAATTTTTATCTGCATAATTTTCAAAAGTTTCTTTTTCAAAGATTTCTTTATGTGTACGTATGCAGGGCCCACACCAATCAGAACCTGAAAAGTTGATAAGAATATATTTGTGATTTTCTTTTGCTACAAATTCTGCCTGGTTAATATCTAAAACCCAAGTATTACCCGAAAGGAAAAATGATAAAAAGAAGATGCTTAAAAGTTTCATAATTTTATATGTTTAAGAATAGATACGAAGATTTGTACCCATTAATTGTGTGTTGTATTTTGTTAATGGCAAATTAGTTTGTATACCAGCAGAAATTCCAGTGTCTGAATAAGTTGCTCCATGCCTTTGACAGTAAAATTGATTTTGAGTTGGCCTATAGATTACATCAGTATTTTCATGGCGACAAGTTTGTGAAACTGCAAGATATATCCCTGCAGTTGTACGGGCAATAATAATTCCGTTGGCATAAACGTAACCACCATTAGTATTTAAAGAAGAATTTGCAGAGGATGATAAATCTAAAGTAAAATCAACATTTGTTGGTGCAGGTGTAGAAGATGGATTGCCGCCTGAGGATTTAGAACAACCTATACAATTAAATACTGCAACAGCTGCGGCGCCCATACCAATTGCATTTAAAAATTCTTTTCTGTCCATAATAGCTATTAAAACTAAACCGATTATAGTAAATTTTACCCTATGTTAATTACTTTTCATTAACATTTAAATATTGATTATAATATTGAGTACTTTCTGAAGAATTAAATAAAATATTGGTTTAAAATAAAATAAGCATTTCAGTCTTAATGATTTTATTATTAATTAGGTATTCTTATTGAAAAACCTAATGATGTGTAATATTTAGGTGCATTTTCCGTCAAACCGAACCCGCCAGAAATGTCAAACATTATATTTGGTTTTAGAAAATATGTTATTCCTCCATCAAATCTGTGGTCAGTTATATTTTTTTGAGGCGCAAAGCCATAAAATTCTAGGTAAGCTCCCATTCTTTCTGTCAAAGAAATTCCGCTTGTTATTGTGTAGATAAATTCTGTTTCTGAACTCTCTCCATCCCATTCTGCTCCTAAATTATAACCTAAAGAAATTTGGTCAGTTAGAGTGTGCTGCATGGTAAATCTAAAACTTGGTGCAAAATACTGTGTTCTTAAATTTGAAGTCGACAAATAAGGTATTGATAAATGACCGATAAATGAGGTTTTGGGAATTAGCCCATTTTCTTCAATAAGTTTTGTTTTAAAGCCTAATTTTATTGGATTAATTCCTGTTAAATTTTTTCCTGAATTTTTGTTCGATGTCAATTCAGAAACTACTCGAATCTCGAATTTTTCATTAACTCCATATTTCCATAATATGGTTGGATATAGATAGTTATTCTCGTTTTTGTTTACTTTTTCAAAGTTAAAACCGCTCTCAATTTGAACATGATTTTTTGGTACGATGAAAGGAGATTCTGTTTG
>JBBRYE010000073.1:0-18254 GCA_038237895.1 Sphingobacteriales bacterium
AGTTTCTAAAGCCGTAATCACCGTTCCTGCTTATTTTAATGACTCTCAGCGCCAAGCAACCAGAGATGCAGGAAAGTTAGCAGGTTTAGATGTTTTAAGAATAGTTAACGAACCAACCGCAGCTTCTTTAGCTTATGGCATCGGGTTAAACCCTGAAGAAGAAAAAACCATAGCCGTTTATGATTTAGGTGGAGGAACTTTTGATGTTTCCATTTTAAAAATACAAAACGGAATTTTTGAGGTTTTAGCAACTAACGGAAATACCTTTTTAGGTGGTGATGATTTTGACCGAGCAATAGTAGATTATTGGATTGCTCAAAATAAGTTGGAAACAAATATTCCGATGCAAGAATTGCGTTTAAAAGCCGAAGAGGCTAAAATTGCATTAAGTCATCAGAATTTATTCAATGAAAAAATTGGAGACATCTTTTGCACCATCGATAAACAAACTTTTGAAAATTTAATATCAGAGAAAGTACAAGAAACCATAAATGCTTGTCGGAATGCTCTTAAAGATGCTAATATAAAAACCACAGAAATTGATGAAGTTATTATGGTTGGCGGTTCTACTCGCACCGATTTAGTAAAGAAAAAAGTTTCTGAATTTTTCGGAAAACCAGTAAATGACACTATTAATCCAGATGAAGTAGTTGCTTTGGGTGCAGCTTTACAAGCCGATGTTTTATCTGGAAACAGAAAAGATATTTTACTTCTAGATGTTACACCGCTTTCTTTAGGGATTGAAACGATGGGTGGTTTAATGGATATTATTATCCCAAGAAATTCTAAAGTGCCCACAAAAGCTGGCCGACAATATTCTACTTCTATTGATGGACAAGTAAACATGAAAATTGCGGTTTACCAAGGCGAGAGGGATTTAGTAAAAGAAAATAGAAAACTAGCTGAATTTGATTTAAAAGGAATCCCTGCTATGCCTGCTGGTTTGCCAAAAGTGGATATAAATTTTTTGCTTAACGCCGATGGAATACTCACAATCCAAGCCATTGAGCTGCGTTCTGGTGTAAAACAACACATAGAAGTGAAGCCAACTTACGGTTTAAAAGACGATGAAGTTGAGCAAATGTTATTAGATGCTGTTACCCACGCTAAAGATGATGTTGCGCAACGTATGATTGTAGAAGCCAAAACTGAAGGTGAACAGATGATTTACACTACAGAAAGATTTATCAATAAAAACGGAGATTTCTTAAATGATGTAGAAAAAATCAAAACTTTAGAATTAATTTCCAATTTAAAATCTAGCGTTAATAATGCTGATAAAGATGTTATTTTAAACGATATTGACGCTTTAAATGATTATACCCGCCCATTTGCAGAAAGATTGATGGATGCTGCGGTTTCGCAAGCTATGAAAGGGAAAAATATATAGATTTTGGTCGTTTTTAAAATCATCTGAATCTTGATTTACAAGATTTCTGGATTATCAGGATTAAACCTATCAGATACAGATTAGTGAAATTTTTATCACCTTCAAATTAGTTTTCATTTGTGAATTAGTGGCAAAACATACCCAAATCTTTGAATTTGGTGCCATCTACAATTAAAATTTACCTAACAAAATTCAAAAATTTAGTTTTCTTAATTTTACATTTGAGAACCCAAAAACATTTGCCGTAGAAACTCAAAATGCAATTCAAAAAAATCAGTAAAAAAAGAAAAATCGTCTTCCTTACTGTTTTTTCAATCTTACTGATTTGGTTTTGGTTCTCTTTACCTAAACCACTTTTTAAATCTCCAACTTCTTACGTAATTGAAGCTAATAATGGCGAGTTATTAAGCGCATCCATAGCAAAAGATGGACAATGGCGATTTCCTTTAAATGATTCCGTTCCAAATAAATTTATAAAATGCATCACCACTTTTGAGGATAAAAGATTTTTTTACCATCCCGGCATTGATCCTTTTTCTTTTACGAGAGCTATAATTCAAAATATAAAAAACAAAAAAGTAGTGAGCGGTGGAAGTACGCTTACCATGCAAGTGATTAGATTAAGCAGAGGCAAAAAAAGAACATTTTACCAAAAACTGATAGAAATAATTTTGTCTTTTCGTTTAGAATTGACTTTTTCTAAGAAAGAAATCCTTTCTCTTTATGCTGCTAATGCGCCTTTCGGGAGTAATGTTGTAGGTTTAGATGCAGCAGCTTGGCGATATTTTGGAAGAAATGCCAAACAATTATCTTGGGCAGAAATGGCAACTTTAGCAGTTTTGCCAAACGCTCCTTCTTTAGTACATCCCGGAAAAAATAGAGAGGTACTTCTTAGTAAAAGGAATTCATTATTGGAGAAGTTATTACAAGAAAAAATCATCGATAAAAACACCAAAGATTTAGCGGAATTAGAACCTATACCCTTAGAGCCCGTTAGTTTACCAACCAACGCTCCGCATCTTTTAAATCGCTTTAAAGCAGATTTTAATGACAAAGATTTTAAAAGTACCCGAATAAAAACAACTTTAAAAGCCAACTTACAGTTAAACGTTGCGTCTATTTTAAAAAGGTATCACCAACAATTTAAAGCAAACGGAATTAACAATGCGGCCGCCTTAGTTTTAGATGTTAAAACTGGAAATACTTTAGCTTATGTAGGAAACGTTTATGAACCTTCCGACCCAGAAATGGAAAGTTATGTGGACATGATTGGTGCTTTAAGAAGTCCAGGAAGCACTTTAAAGCCATTTCTTTATGCCAGCATGATGACTGATGGTTTTCTTTTACCAAATACTTTAATTCCAGATGTTCCTACACAAATTGGTGGCTATACACCTCAAAATTATGATTTAGGTTACGATGGTGCTGTTCCTGCATCAAAAGCTTTGAGCCGTTCTTTAAATATCCCAGCTGTAAAGATGTTGCAGAAATATAAATACGAAAGGTTTTATTCTCAGCTGCAAAAAGTAGGCATCCATAGTTTAACTAATCCACCAGATTTTTACGGATTATCTATGATTTTAGGAGGTTGCGAAGTATCTATGTGGGAATTGGCAGGTGCGTACGCGAGTATGGCTCGTTCTTTAAATCATTTTTCGCAGCATCCAAATCAATATGACCCAGCAGATTATCATGAACCAAATTATATCAAGCAAAAATCGCAAAAAGAACAGAATTTAGAAAAATCATCAGTTGCAGATTATGGTTCTTTGTATTACACTTTTATGGCGATGCAAGAAGTAATGCGACCCGGAGAAGAATTGTTGTGGGAACAATTTTCATCTTCTAAAAAAATAGCCTGGAAAACCGGTACTAGTTTTGGATTTAGAGATGGTTGGGCAATTGGTTTAACGCCAGATTTTGTAGTTTGTGTTTGGGTTGGCAACGCCGATGGTGAAGGAAGACCAAATTTAACGGGCATCCAAACTGCAGCTCCTATCCTATTTGACATTTTTGACTTACTGCCAGAAAAAAGAGATTTTACTATCCCTTATAAAAATTTGGTAAAGACCGATGTTTGTAAAATAAGCGGATTTAGAGCAGGTGAATATTGTGATAAAAGAACCACTTATATGCCAATTTCTGCTTTAAAAACAGAAATTTGTCCTTATCATCAATTGATTCATTTAGATGCTACCCAAAAATATCAGGTAACTTCCGCTTGTGAATCTCCAGAACTTATGGTCCATAAAAACTGGTTTGTTTTGCCGCCATCTATGGAATATTATTACAAAGTACGCAATAGAGATTATCAAACTTTGCCGCCTTTAAGCCCTAAATGCATCAACGAAAGTGATAACATGCGAACCATGGAACTCATTTATCCAAAAAATAATGCATTGGTTTATATCCCATTAGAAATTGATGGGATAAGAGGAAAAGTAATTTTTAACGTAGCGCATCGCAACCAAAAAAGTAAAATTTATTGGTCTATAGATAATGAGTTTATAACCACCACGCAAGATTTCCATCAAATAGCTGTTTCTCCAAAAGCAGGTAAACACACTTTAACTTTAGTTGATGATAATGGAAACAGATTGGTACAGGTTTTTACCGTTTTAGATAAAGACAAAAAGTTAATCAAATAAAAAAACGCTCCCAATAAATTGAAAGCGTTTCTTTTAAATATTAAAATTATAAACTAAGGATTTTTACTTCCTCCGGTTTTCTTAACTGCAGCACTTTTTGTATTAGCTACTTTCTGATTTTTTGGTTTAGCTGCTGCACCAGTTTTTGGCTTTTCTAATTTGATTTCCTTTTTTGCTTCTTTATTATCAGAATCTTCTGCTCCTTCTGCTGGTTTTGCTTCTTCAGAAAATAAAGGCATATCCTTTAATAAATGAAACCAGGAAACAATTTTTTTAATATCAGAAGAGTAAACTCTTTCCTCATCATGGTCTGCGGCAACTTCAAAAAAGAAAGTCCTTAAAACTTTACCATCGGCTTTGGCATCAGGAACATTTTTCGCTGCTTTCATTTTCTCGAAAACATCTTTCAATCTTAAATCCTCATCCTCGCCGTAAACGGTAATATCATCTAGCGAAGCCAATTTAGCCGTTGATATGTTGACGATAGTTTTAGATTTAATATCATCTAAACTTTCTAAAATATAGCCAGACTTGTTCTGACCAACTAATTTGTACAATCCGGGCTTACCAGATACGGCAACTAAACCTGCTAAATTCATATTCTTTTTTTATAATATAAAGTTCAATAAATAAATAACTTAATTGAAGGTTTTTACTTTAAAATTTTCGCCTTCAGCATTAAGCATTTATTAATCTTCTATAAGGTCTATCGAAACAATTCTATCACCTTGTTTAATGGCATCTACAACATCAACATTATCAATCACTTTACCAAAACAAGTATGGTTACGATCTAAATGTGCTGTATTGTTACGGCTATGGCAAACAAAAAACTGAGAACCTCCGGTGTTTCTACCAGCATGTGCCATAGATAAAACTCCTCTATCGTGATATTGGTTTTCTCCGTTTAATTCGCAATCAATATGGTAACCCGGACCACCAGAACCTGCTTTGTGTGCTGTTGTATCATCTTTAGAAAATGGGCAACCACCTTGAATTACAAAATCGGGAAGCACTCTGTGGAAAGTTAATCCGTTATAAAATCCTTCTTTTGCTAATTTTTTAAAATTCTCTACTGTTTTTGGAGCGTCGTTGTCGTAAAATTCTACGGTCATATCGCCTTTGGCAGTTTTTATTATTGCTTTACTCATGTCTTTATCTTTTTGAAGGTGCAAAATTAACAAAATTTTTAGTGAAGCTAAACGTTTTAATGCTTTATCCTTAAATTAGGGCAAATGAAAAAAACATCATTACTAATAATCATTCTCTTTTTATGCTTTAAAAGCTTTGCCGCATCTATTTTAATTAATATGGATGATGAGCAAAGAAACCATTTAAAGGCTTATGGCATTGCTTTTTATGCTTTGCAAAAAGGAATAACGGTTGATTGGCTTTTGAATTATAAAGGGGGCAGCTTTCTAATCGAATATAATCAAAATATAGAAAAAGAACTAAAGATTAGAGGTGTTAGCTATAATGTAATTGCTGATGCAAAAGTTACTGCGATTTTAACAGAAATAGTCAATCCTGAGGTGAATATGGATATTGTAAAACTGGAGAAAGTTCCAAAAATCGCAGTTTATTCGCCAAAAAGTAAGTTGCCTTGGGATGATGCCGTAACCATGGTTTTAAAATATGCAGAAATACCTTATGATGTAATTTATGATGAGGAAGTTGTGGGTGGCAAACTACCAGAATATGATTGGTTGCATTTACATCACGAGGATTTTACAGGACAATACGGACGTTTTTGGGCAAACTACCGTGGTGCAGGTTGGTACCAAGATGATGTAAGAAACCAAGAGGCAATGGCTAAGAAACTGGGATTCACTAAAGTTTCTCAAATGAAATTGGCTGTTGCCGAAAAAATAAAGGCTTTTTGTAGTGGCGGCGGATTTTTATTTGCCATGTGCTCTGGAACTGACAGCTTTGATATTGCACTTTCTGCCGCAGGAATTGATATTTGCGAACGTATGTTTGATGGTGATGGAGTTACCCCAAATGCACAATCTAAATTGGATTTTAGTCAAACATTTGCTTTTCAGGATTTTAAATTAGATATAAATCCTATGAACTACGAATTTTCGGATATTGATGTAACTAACAATCGCCAAGTTGATAGAACTAGGGATTATTTCACACTATTCGATTTTTCTGCCAAATGGGATGTAGTGCCAACCATGCTTACGCAAGACCATGAAAAAGTAATAAAAGGTTTTATGGGACAAACAACTGCATTTAAAAAATCTTTAATTAAGCCAGATGTATTGGTTTTAGGGGAATTAAAATCGGCTGGTGAAGCAAGGTATATTCATGGAGATATTGGAAAAGGTTCCTGGACTTTTTATGGCGGTCATGATCCAGAAGATTATCAGCACATGGTTGGCGACCCTCCAACAGATCTAAATCTTTATCCAAATTCAGCAGGATATCGTTTAATATTGAATAATATTTTGTTCCCTGCTGCTAAGAAAAAAAAGCAGAAAACTTAATTTTATTTTGGTAAAATTTTTGCTATAAAAATTATAAACAACATTATGTTACGCAAATCTATTCCCACATTAAAAATAGGATTAATTATCACAGCAATTGGCTTAGCGCTATATTTTTTTAATGATAATTATGGTAAATTTATAATGGGAATTGGAATGTTTACTATAGCCGTTGCCATGATTCTTTATATGCTCTTTATGTTTAAAAGATACGGAGAAAAGAAAAAATCTACCTAAAATAGGCTTAATCTTTTTTGATACTGAATAATAATGCGGGTAAAAATATTAGATTAAATAACATAGATAACACCAATGTAATAGCCAATAAAATCCCTAAAGCTACAGTACCACCAAAGGTTGAGAAGGCAAAAACTCCAAAACCAAAAAACAATATTATTGCGGTATAAATCATGCTCAAACCCGTTTCTTTAATAGTTTTTGATATGATTTCCATTTTAGAAACATCTCCTTTTAAAAATTCTTGTTGATAACGTGTTAAAAAATAAATGGTTTGGTCTGATGCTATGCCTAAAGCGATACTAAATATTAAAACTGTTGATGGTTTTAAAGCTAAGCCAAAATATCCCATTAAACCCGCTGTTATAAACAATGGAATTAAATTAGGGATTAAAGAAATAACAATCATTTTAAAATCTCTAAATAATAAAAGCATAATAATTGCTATTAAGAATATCGCCAAAAGCAAACTATCCCTTAAATTTTTAATTAGATAATTTGTCCCTTTAACATACATTATCACCGGACCAGTAATTTTTACATGATATCTTTCTGGATTAAAAATAGCATCTACTTTAGGTTTTAAATCTGCCAATAATTGATTCACTTTTTCTGAACCAATATCTTTCATCTGAAAAGTTAACCTTGTAATTTGCTTATCTTCATCTAAAAAGTTACTCATTAAATTTCCTTGTTTTCCCGTATTTGCAGCATACAGTAAAATGAAATTTTTCTCCAACTCGTTAGGTAGACGATAAAAAGATGGACTTCCATTATAAAATGTTTGAGAGGTATATTTTAAAACATTATTGATAGAAAAAGATTTGCCAAATGCCGGATATTGATGAATTAGCTCATCCAGCTTTTCGATTTTTTTAAGATTTGATAATTTAAGAATAGCATTTTTCTTTTTTGCATCAATACTAAATTCTAAGGGCAAAACTCCATTGAAGGTACTCTCAAAAAACTTTAAATCGCGATAAACAGGGTTGTTTTTAGGTAAATCATCAACCACAAATCCGTTGATACTTAATTTTGAAACCCCAAAAGCACCAAATGCTATCGATAATAAAACAGAAAAATAAATTAGCTTACGCTTATTTTGAACTAAATCAATAATTCGATTTAAAAAGCCTTCAAAAATATTTGATTTATCGAAATTTGACTCATCAATTTTTATCGGTTTTATAAAAGATAAAATAATGGGTAATACCATTAAAAATATGAACAATGTAAGCATTACCCCAATTGATGCTATTATACCGAACTCCTTTAGAACATTACTATTTGTAAAATAAAGCACTCCAAAACCAATTGCAGTAGTCAAATTAGCTATAAAAGTTGTGAGTGAAATTTTCTCGATTGTTGTATGTAGAGCTTGTAACTTATCGCTCCCATTTAGTAGTTCAGTTTTATATTTATTGATGATTAAAATACTATTAGGAACGCCAATTATCACCATCAAAGGAGCAATAATTCCGGTAAGTAAGGTGATTTCATAACCTAAAGTTGCCATTAAACCAACACTCCAAATTACTCCTATTAATACTAACAAAATTGGAAATAAAACCAAAGCTATCGAGCAATAAAATAAGAACAAAATAACGGCAGAAATCAGAATTGACAAACCCAAAAACAACATAAATTCTTTTGCAACCAGTGCGCTCACTACTGTTTTAATAAAAGGCAAACCAGATAAATGCACTTTTACACTTTCCCTTCTTTCAAAATTTTTAGTTAATAATTGTATATTTTTAATTAATGGGTTTCTTGCTGGCGTAAGCATAATATCATCATCAAAAGTTATCACCATGATGGTTGCATTTTTATTAATATTAAAAATTAAACCATTATAAAACATTTGATTTTTTAAAAGACTTTTAATGCTATCTAACTGTAGTTGAGTTTGTAATGGTTTAGAAATTATCGGATTAAACACAAACCTTTTATTAATAGTATCTTTTCCTAAAAGCGGTAAATTGCTAATTGATAATACTTTTTTAATTCCTTTTACTTTTTGTAATTGGTTGGTGAGTTTATGCCAACTGTTAAAGAAATCTTTCTGAAATAGATTTGGACTTTGCACCCCTAAAATCATTGCGTTTCCTTCTTCGCCAAATTTTTCTTTAAATTTTTGATAATCTAAATAAGTGATATCCGTTGTTGGTAAAATTTTGCCTGGGTTAAATGCTAATTTTACTTGACTTGCTTTATATCCAAAAAATAAAGTAATGAGGATAAAAATTATTAAAATAAATTGCTTTTTTGAGAGTATAAACTTGGCCAAAGTGGTCCACATAAATTATTTTCTAGGATAAAACCAAAACTACTAAATTGCTTGATGTGCATTGTTATGGAATTACGTATTTTAGTTGGCGATAGATGAAAAAAAAATTACTCCCCCTTTTATTGCTTTTTGCAATTGTTTGTAAAGCGCAGCAAGTTCCTTTAGGGCAATGGAGAACACATTTGCCATATAACGAAGTTTTTAGCGTTGCCGAGAGTGCAAATCAAACTTATTGCGCAACAAATGGTGGAGTTTTCACTATCGATAATAACACTGGTGAAATCAATAAACTATCTACTATTGATGGTTTAGCAGATGTGCGTTCTACTTTGGTGGCCTATAATTCTACTACTCAGCAAACGCTTATCACTTATCAAAATAGTAAAATCGATATTTTAAAAAACAATGAAATTATCCATTTGAACGAGATTTTTGACAAAAAAGGTTTGGGTAATAAAACAATAAATGCTGTAACTTTTAATAATCAGTTTGCTTATTTAAGCTGCGGATTTGGAATTGTTGTTTATGATTTAGAAAGAAAAGAAGTAAAAGACACCTATTTTATTGGTGCTAATTCTAACAATTTAGAGATTTATGAAATCGCAATAGAAAATCAGAATATTTATGCCGCTACAGCTGATGGAATTTATAATAACACATTAAATAATCCTGGTATAACAGATGCAAATTCATGGATAAGGCAAGGCGTTTCTCAAAATTATCCTGGCGGATTATCTAAATCCATTACCTTGTTTAATGGATTTATTTATGGTGTCTTTAGCAGTGGTATTTATAAATTCAAAAATAATAATTGGCAACTAACTAATATTTTTGCTCCTGATGTAAAAAAGATTAAAGCCAGTAATAATCAATTATTAACAATTGCTCCATTTAGGATTATTAGTTATGATAGTAATGAAAACGTCCTTAAAAATATTCAAAATACGGCTAACTTTTCAAACGCCAATGATGCTATTATTAACCAGCAAAGCGAGTTTTTAATAGCTGATGGCAGCAAGGGATTAGTTAAAACAAGCAATGGAAATAACTTTAATTTTATTTTGCCAAACGGTCCAAATACATCAAGCATTCAAAATTTAGCTTATAAAAATGGAAAGATAATTTTATCTCCCGGTACTATTTCTCAAAATTTTTCCCCGGGTTTTAATAATGATGGCTATTCGGTTTTCGAAAATGAAACATGGAAAAGTGTTAGTTCTACAAATGTCTCTAGCTTCTCGCCTATCAGAGATATTGTAGTTTCAGCATCATCATCATCAAAAAATATATTTTTAGGTTCTTTTTTAAATGGAGTTTTAGATTTTAATCCTGAAACCAATTCTTTAAAAATCTATAATCAAAGTAATAGCAGTTTACAAACAACCATTGGCGATCCTTCCACTATCCGCATTAGCGGTTTAGCTTATGATAGTGATGGTAAACTTTGGGTTACGCAATATGGCGTGGCAAAGCCTTTATCTGTAAAAACTGAAAGTAACCAATGGACTTCGTATGGTTTCCCAAATGAAATTCCTAATCCTTTTGCAGCAGTTACAGGCTTATTAATTGACCAAGAAGATAATAAATGGTTGAGTATTAGAAATGATGGATTGGTAATTTTTAATGGAAGCATTTCAAAAAAATTAGGCTTTAATGCTAATAATGGAGCTATTCCTGGATCAAATGTAAATTCGCTTACGCTAGATAGACAAGGCGCAGTTTGGATAGGAACTGATCAAGGAGTTGCCGTAGTTTATAATCCACAAGATGCTTTTAGCGGACAAAAAGTAGAAATTCCAAATATTATTGAAGGCCAGTTTCTGAAGCCTTTATTAGCCAACGAAAATATAAATTGTATTACTGTTGATGGTGCAAACCGGAAATGGATTGGGACTAATAATGGAGTTTGGCTTTTTAATAAAGATGGTTCTAAACAGATTTTAAACTTTAATATCAATAACTCTCCTTTGCTTAATAATGCTGTTATAAGTATTGCAATTAGCGATGAAACAGGGGAAGTTTTTATGGGAACGGCAAGTGGAATTATTTCTTATCGGGGAGATGCAACCGAACCAATTACTAAAATGACTAAAGTAATAGCCTATCCAAATCCAGTTCGTCCGGGTTATAATGGTAGCATTGGTATTAAAGGTTTAGCCGATAATGCATCCGTAAAGATTACAGACATTAACGGAAACTTGGTTTATGAAACCACCGCTAACGGAGGCACAGCAACCTGGAATGGCAAAAATTTTAATGGCGAAACTGCATCATCTGGTGTTTATTTAATTTTGGTGGTAAATAAAGATGGTAGTGATACTGCAGTTTCTAAAATATTAATAGTTAGATAGATGCTTCATAAAACCCGTGGGATTGTTTTAAAAGTTACTGATTATTCGGAAAACAGTGTAGTTGCTAAAATTTACACCTCAAAATTTGGGTTACAATCATACCTAATTAACGGAGTCAAAAAACCAAAGGCTAAAATTAGAATGAATATGTTGCAGCCTTTGCACTTATTAGATTTGGTGGTTTATCATAAACCAAATGGAAACATCCAGCGCATTTCTGATGCCCGTAGCGAACCTATTTTGCAAAGTATCCCTTATGATATATCTAAAAGTGCAATTGTCATGTTTATGAATGAAATGATTTACAAATCGTTAAAACAACAGCATGAAGACGAAGTAATGTTTCATTTTATAGAAAAAAGTATTGAGCTATTGGACGAGAGTGAAAAAGGTTTTGTCAATTTTCATTTGATCTTTTTAATTAAGCTAACACGATTTTTAGGCTTTTATCCCGATTTAAGCGATTCTCAATTCCATTTTTTCGATTTAATTGCAGGAACTTTCGTAGCCAGTCAACCTCCTCATATTCATTTTATAGAAGAAAAATATATAAAGTTGTGGCAACAATTACTTGAAAGCTCAATTGATAATTTTTATACTTTACAACTTGGTACAGAAACCAGAAAATATTTAATTCAAAAAATAATAGACTATTATACCTTACATATTGAAGATTTTGGACAAGTAAAATCCAATTTGATTTTGGAGGAGGTATTGAGTTGAGGTGAAATAAAAAGGGCAACAAAAAATTGCTGCCCTTGGGTTAATCTAAATTTTATTGTTGTGTTTCTTTATTTAGTTCCGTTAATTGATGGTGACATAGATTCTAGCCTAAAAGCAGGGATATAAGATATTGTAGGTGTAACTTTAACTACTTTAAACTCCGTTCTACGATTAAATTGATGCTCTTCTTTAGTACATTTTACACCATCGCTACATTTATTAAGCAATTGTGTTTCTCCAAAACCCTGGGCGCTTAATCTTTCTTTATTAGCACCATTTTTTAATAGATAATTTTCAGCAGATTTTGCTCTTTTTTGAGATAAATCTAAGTTATAAGCTGCATTACCTCTAGAATCTGTATGAGATCTTAATTCAACATTTACATTTGGAGTAGTGCTCATAAAGCTTAATACTTTATTTAAATCTTGTTCTGCGTCTTTTCTAATATTGAATTTATTAAAATCGTAGTAAATATTATTTAGCCTCACCAAATATGCGTCTTCTCCTTTTTCTACTTCAAATTTTACATTATAAACGGTCGATTCTTTGGCACCTTTAGTCGTGATCTCACCCTGCTGCCTACTAAAATATTTATCTAAATCTCCACGAACTACATAATCCGTTTCTTTATTTAAATCAAACTTAAAAGAACCTTCTTCGTCAGATAATAAACTTGTTTCTTTTCCAGTCTTTTTATCTACTAAAATAATTTTCACTCCGCTAATAGGTTTTCCTGTTCCTTTTTCAATAACCTCACCTTGTACTGCAAAAAACACCGGTTTTGGTTTGGTATCAAACTGATAAATATCATCAGAACCTTTACCTCCAAAACGATTGGAAGATATAAAACCTGTTAAATTATCATCAAAATAATAAATACCGAAATCATCTTTAGGCGAGTTAAAAGGTGCTTTTAAATTTTCAGGTTCGTTCCATTCAGATTTATCTCCAGTTGATGAAAATAAGTCTAATCCACCAATGGTGATGTGCCCTCTAGAGGAGAAAAATAACTTGCCATCTTTTCTTAGATATGGAAAAACTTCATCTTGTGCAGTATTAATTTCTGGCCCGCAATTTTTAGGTTTAGACCATCCAGAACCTGTATTTTCAGAATAAAATAAATCCATGCCACCTAATGTTCCTGGCATATCAGAGGCAAAATATAATGTTTTACCATCAGGGCTTAAAGCTGGATGTTCAATAGAATATTCGTAAGGTTTATTATATGGAAAAGAAACTGCTTGTGTCCAAACGCCATTTTGCTTTACAGAACAATATATGGCCTTTTTCATCACCAATCCTTTTATTTTTTTTTCATTAATATTAGGATCATTAACAATACCTGCTTTTGTAAAATACATTACCCTACCATCTGCAGTTAAACTTGCTGGGCCAGAATGATATTGGTCATTTATTTGCTCAGGCATTACAGTTAACTTCAAATTGCCATCTAACGTATCGTTTTGATTTTCTGCCTGATATAATTTCAAATACGGACTGCCTGTCCACCCATAAATTTTCTTTGATTTGTTATCCTTATTTTTTATGGGTCTCAAAAATTCACGATCTGATACGAAAATGAAACCTTTATCGTAAGGAATTGGAGAGAAATCAGAATACTCTGTGTTAAAGCCACTTTCATTTATCAACTTTACATTTAAATCGGGATTATCTAACCATAATCTGGCAGCATCACAACCATTTGCAAGTTTTACAGATTCATCAGCTTTAGCAGGAACCCTTTCTGCATAAATTAAATAATTGCGTTTGGCTTGATCAAACTTTCCGTTTTGTTTTAAAATTTCTGCGTAATAAATATAATTGATAGGATCAAAACCTGGAAAGGTCAAAACAGTTGCATAAGCTTTTTCTGCTTCCACTGTATTGTTTATAAAACGATAACTATTTGCTAATTTTTGAGCTACTTCTAAAGTTGGTTTATCACTCAAAAGTCTTTCATAAATTTCTATGGCATATTTGTAATCATATCGCTCATAATATTTGTTTGCTTTACCTAAATCGTCTGAAAACAACTGAAATGGCAAAAAATAAATGATTATGCCTAATGATAAAACGATATAAATTATCTTTTTTATTTTCATGGCTTAAAAATATCGTGGTGAAAGTATAGGAACCCTTCTTTTTGGTCCAAAAGTTATCCCTAAAGAAATTTCATGAGATCCATTATCAAAACCTTTTAATGCCGATAAACTATGATCATAAGCATATCCAATCCTCACACCATCTGTTGCAAAAACTTCTAGTATTCCAACTAAAGCATCTGGAGATTTTACATCGCCTATTACACCTTTTTTATTTAGTAAATTTATAGAAGTACGATAAGATGTTCCCAGCCATACTTTTTCTCCAAATAAGAAAAAATTATTAATATCTAAATTTGTTGGCCCCTTGGTGTCTTCTTTTACTAAAAATGAAGGCTTAAATTTTACAAAACTTCCAAAATCTATTAAATATCCTGCCGTTAAAAAGAAATGTCGTCCTTGCTTAACAATTGCATCTTTTGATGTTTGCCCGTTATTTAAAAAAGAAGAAATTAAATTAGTAGAAGAAATACCCGCATAAAATTTATCGGTACTATAATGAATTCCCGCTCTTAAATCAGGACTTATATATGATGCACTGCCAATAGCTAATGTTGGATCATTAGGATCATCAAATTCTGCTTGCCCTGCGTTATACTTGTATTGGCCAACTCCTGCACCCATTCCAAAAGCCAAGGTTGCACCGTTACCTACCTGCAATTTATATGCAAAATTTAAGTACGCTGTAGATTGTTCTTGCAAACCTATTTTATCTTTAACAACAGATAGGCCTAATCCTATCTGATCATTAAAAAAACTACCATCTAAAACTAAGGATTGAGTAACCGGCCCTCCTGGAATGTCTAACCATTGGTTTCGATATAAACCACTTGCATTTAAAGTTCCCTTATAACCAGCATAAGCTGGGTTAATTACCAAGCTATTAAACATATACTGACTATATTGGGCATCTTGTTGAGCCTTGGCATAGAAAGTACTTGCCAATAAAGCAAAGCCCAAAATTAAACTTTTCTTTATCCTAATCATGTTTTAACAGAGTTATAAAGCCTTTGTAAACTTTAGGTTCGTTGTTTACAGTAACTTTTAATAGATAAAAATAAGTACCATTATTTAATCCCAATCCATCCCAGGCGTTGCTATTGCTGTAATTTTTTGCTTTAAAAATTTCACTTCCCCATCTGTTTAAAATGGTAAGTTCATTATCAGGGAAAAGATCAATATTCTTAATTTCCCATCTATCATTTCTTCCATCTCCATCAGGAGAAAAACTATTGAAAAATGTTATTGGGTCGTTATTGGCTAAAATATTAGCCAACGCCATTGGCAAATTATTCACTCTTTTTAAAGATGAAAAAGTCATCACTTGATTAAGTTGAGAATTTCCACCGGTAAATGGTCTTGGATTTGAAATTCCAGCTTTTTCCCATAAATTGAAAGGAATCCAGTTCACTAACTGATTGGCATTTCCATCGGCAGGAGTATTATAATAAAAATCATAATTAGCTAAACTTGCACCTTGCCTTTGATTTAAAATGTGGAAATAATTAGGATTAACTTCATTTACATCAAATCTTTTAGATTGTCTGTCAAATCCTTCTGCGGTTGGGTCGCTATTTATAAAACTTACACCAAAACTATTTAAAGCATTATCTAAAGGTTTTATATTTACTGGTCTGTATAAAAATGATCCTTTTAAATTAGAACCTAAAGGAAATACATAATCATCAGAAATATTAGTATTGCGGTATAAAAAACCTTTCCCATCTGTGCTAATAAAACCGGTAGTAAATGTTATTGTGGTGATATCTGTTTTTAAAATTGAGAGAATTTGAGCATCTACAGCTAACTCTCTGTCCTTTAAATCTAATGTTCCAGTTATATCGGTAGTAAATAATAATTTTTTTATACCTGTACCACCTAAAATTACATTCGGGAAATTTGTTTTTTGGCTTCCACCGATGCTTTGATTTGCGCCTAAAAAATTAACGTTTCCAAGATTTAAATTGGGCACAAAATTGAAAGCACCTTGAGGATCATTATTTGTCCAATTACCGGTTAAAGTAATATCACCTAAATTGGTAATTCTAGCATTGTTCTGATTCACAAAATCCCCAGAAACAAATAGAGTAGCTCCGTTTTGGATAATTAAAGGACTGCCATTATTTACAAATTGAGCATAACTAGAGTTCCCGATTAAAATCAGAACAAAGAATGAGAAAAAAGGATAAGTAAACTTTATTTTCATCCGGTAAGTTTAAAAGAATGCAATTTCATAAGCAGCTGCAGGTATGGCAATTGCGGTAGCAGTAGGGTTATAAAATTTCACTTCTATTATGCCTGCACTAATTACTCTAGCATAAGCCACAATTACTCCGTCTGGAAACCCATTTTTTGGTGAAAAAGCTACGGCATTGGTTGTTGTTGCTCCTAGATAAGAAAAAGTTTGTACGCTAAATCCACTTGGCACACTAAAAGCTAATTGACTTATTTCTTGTCTGTTGATATTTTTAAGATTAACAGGGTTTGCTCCACCAAATCTTACCCAAGTATTAGAAAAATCTTTAGAAAAAACGTCTCCAGTTACTCCATCTAAGTAAAAATCGCTTGTTTTACCCAAAGTATTTGAAGGTACTCCTTGTCCGGCATACCAAATTGTGCCGTCTGCACCAGTTGCTCCGGCACCCACATCATTCCATTGTGTACCATCCCAGTAATTAAATCTTGTGGTTGTTGTATTATAAATCAATAACCCTGCAGAAGCAGTAGCATTATTTAAAAGAGGAGTTAAAGTAGCCCTCTGTGCGGCTGTTAAACGAGGGAAAAGTACACCCTTAGTTGTTGATGAAACATCTAATGCCGCATTTGTATATGGTGTTAAGGTACCAATGCCAACTGAACCATTTGTTTGCGCTTGCACAAAATGAGACAGCATTAAAAAGCTAGCAACAAAGCTCAACTTTTTTAAATTTTTTAAAACATTAGTAAACTTATTATTTTGTATTTTTTTTTCCATCGATTTTAAAAGTTATCAACGTAGAGTTATGAACATTCTTAACAATAATTAAATGATTGGATTATTGCTTAAACAAAGATTATTTATAAAATTTTAAACAATTAGAAAAGTTTTCCACAATGTGTTGTTAACATCGTAAATCAAAAAGTCTTTAGTCATTTACACTTATTTAATTACTTTAGTGTTCGATTAACAATTATCAACTATGACACTTAACAACACTGATTTAAAACGCATGGCCTCTCAGGTGAGAAGAGACATTTTGCGTATGGTTTATGAATGTCAATCTGGACATCCGGGAGGTTCTTTAGGTTGTACTGATTATTTAACAGCATTGTATTTCAAAATCATGAAGCATGACCCATCCTTTAACATGGATGGAAAAGGTGAAGACATTTTCTTTTTATCAAACGGACATATTTCTCCTGTTTTTTATAGCGTATTAGCTAGATCTGGATATTTCGATATTGAAGAATTAAAGACTTTTAGAAAAATAAATAGCAGAGTTCAGGGTCATCCAACAACTCATGAAGGTTTACCTGGGATAAGAATTGCTTCTGGATCTTTAGGTCAAGGAATGTCTGTAGCTATTGGTGCAGCATTAGGTAAAAAAATGAATAAAGATCATTCACTAGTTTTTTCTTTACATGGCGATGGAGAATTACAAGAAGGACAAAATTGGGAAGCTGCAATGTTTGCTCCATTTAATAAAGTAGATAATTTAATCTCTGCGGTTGATGTTAACGGACAACAAATTGATGGTCCAACTGATAAGGTTTTAGGCTTATTAGATTTACATGAAAAATTCTCTGCATTTGGTTGGGATGTTATGCATGCCGATGGTAATGATATGGAAGGAATTGTTACTGCATTAGAAGAAGCAAAAGAAAGAAGTGGAAAGGGTAAGCCTGTAATGATTTTAATGAAAACTATTATGGGAAAAGGCGTTGATTTTATGGAAGGATCACACAAATGGCATGGCGTTGCTCCGGAGCAACGCCATGCCATTTGTGTGATCCTTCCATAAAATCAACGCCTTTTCCCATAATA
>JBBRYE010000074.1:0-18052 GCA_038237895.1 Sphingobacteriales bacterium
AAAGCAACATTTTAAAAGTTTATTATTTTTCAAAATTTTAGAATTAAGGGTTTATGAATTTTGAGGAATTGAAATTTTAAAGGTAGGCTCAATGAATATTAATTGAAAAGATTTCTCTTTTTCTAAAAGAGAAAAAACTATTAAAACATAAAAAATCAATGATTTTTAATGTTTTAATTATGAATTATTTAAAAAGTTAAGAGGCTTTATTATAAATCTTCATTGTCTCATTGAGCGGAGTCGAAATGTTCTCTGATATGATCAGAGATGGCTTCGACTCCGGTCAGCCTGAAATAAAGCGGTGATTTGATACTGCTTCTTAATTTTTATTTTTGATAATTAATTTATGGTCTTAATACTTTGTCAATTTTATGTATTACCCCTCTAGTACATAGTATGTCTGATTGTACAATATTTGCAGGTAGTGGAGTTAGTGGAGAGGTAAAAGTTACTGCAGTTCCAACTGTTACGGTTACCGGGCGGCTGTTGATCATATTTAAAGAGCCACTAACAAATTGGGGCGTAAAAATCCTTTGTCTGGTAATATGATTTTGAATTAATAAGCGTAGTGTTGCTAACGGTAAAGCATTTATTGAAGCAGAAGTAAAACCTGCATCTCTAAAAGCTTGATTAGTAGGCGCAAGCACTGTTGCATATATTGAAGTTGTATTTGCCGAACCGTTGATTAATGGTTCTGCTGGTGTATTTGCTCTAACTAATGCTTGAGAAAATAAAGACAAAGTAGTATCTGCTGCTGAAGCCTGTATAAACTGACCATTAAAGGATGGTGAAACTAAATTGTTAATAGGATAAAGATTTCCGTTTAATGCTTTAACAACAGATTCAAGATTAACTTTTGCTTTTGAGTTTAAAAAATAGTCGGTATTAATTTTTGATAATAATAAACTATCGTTTGCAGCTCCACCTAAAGTTCTAAAACGTGTTACTGATTCAAAATCGGCGTTTCCGTTTAAAGGTCTGTTAATAACATGATTACCTATATACTTTGTTAAAGCAGCAAAGGTTGGTTGAGTTCTATTATCAAAAGTGATAAACTTATTTAAAGCTATGTTTAAACCCCCATTTTTTTGAATAAAAGTGATTCCGTTAGCAATAAAAGCATCATTAGTGGGTATAAAAGCAGTAATAAAAGTTGAGCCTAAAGTACCCGCCATTGTAGGTACCCTTGTTGTTGGGGTAATTACTGCAGGTTTAGTAGCTTGATATAAAGAATCGTGATATTGATATAATTGTTTAAAAAAACTATACTGAGGGTCGGTATCTATTTTATCTTTTACAGTACCCTTGTAATCTAATTTAATACCTACGCCAAAGTCTTCTTCTTTAGTGCATGCATTTATTAATATAAGTAATGCTCCTAGGCATAAACTTAATTTTATGTATGACTTTATTTTCATAATTAATTTTCCCAACCTGGGTTTTGAGTTAATTTAGTATTGATAGAGATTTGAGCAAGAGGAATAGGATATAAATCAAACTTGGGAGCGTACACTGGAAATGGTGAACTAAAGCCTGGACCAAATTGGTCAGGTATTAATGCATCCATTTCTGCCTTAACTGAACCCCACCTTCGCATGTCAAATACTGTTGTAAATTCGCCAATTAATTCTCTAGTTCTCTCTTCTCTAATAACTGTTCTTAATTCATCTTGTACAGTTGTAGTTGTTAACCTTGCGTTAGCTCTTGCTCTAACTTCATTTAAAAATGGTAAGGCTAAAGTTGACTGACCTGTTTCATTTAGTGCTTCTGCATAGCATAGCAATACATCAGCAAATCTTAATAAAATCCAATCGTTATTAAAGCCCCTAACTGCGTTACCAAAATATTGCGTTTCTGCTCTCCATTTAGAATAAGTTATGCCACCTGCTGATATATTACCTCCATATACAGGAGCTGGTAGTGTAGTTGCAGGTGGTATTAAAACGTTTTGGCCTGCTCTATAAACAACATATGTTTTTGTAATTAAATTGTAAACAATAGAATCACGAACTCCAGTTGTAGCATTTAATGATGCAGGTCTTTGGTCAGAATATAGATAACCTATACCATCTCTTAATCTTGTATCTCCTAATCTTTCAGGATAAGTAGCTCCAGGATTTGTTTGGAATAGATTTACAATATCAGACCTTAAACCATACTGTGGTGAAATATTAGCAGCAGGAGCAACTCCTGCATTAACATTAGAAAATACAGGGCTACATTGACTTACTAAAATACAACCAAGTGAGTTATCAGTAGCATTTGCAAAACCTCTCATGGCAAATAAAACCTCTTTATTCATTTCATTTGTTTGTGCAAAAATTCTAGCATATTGCCCTTTTGGTAATAAATCAGTATTGTATTTGCCTCTTTGATCAACCAAAATTTTTAATGTATTTACAGCATTTGTATAGCCATTTGGATCCATTAAAGGTTTACCTGCCATGGTTAAATAAACTTTACCTAACATCCCCAATGCTGTTGCTGCTGTTACTCTACCTAAATCATTTGAAGGCCTTATAAGTGGCAACCTTGTTTTACCACCAGGAAAAATAACTGAAGCGTACTTTAAATCCTCTACAATTTGAGCATAAACATCTGCAACAGGTCTTCTGGGTAATGAATAATCATTTACATTTTCTATACTTGAAGATGCCTTTAAATGTATTGGAATATCACCAAAGAATTGTACCAAAACAAAGTACGACCACCCTCTTAAAAATTTAGCTTCAGCAATTAAGGGATTGATAACTGTAGTATCTTTACTTAATTTTGGAGCAGCATCTATTACTTCATTAGCTCTGTTTATCATCTGATAAAAATCTCCCCAAGTTTGATTAAACTGTGGATTTCTATTTGTTGTAATGTATCTATAAAAGTCTCTGTTTCCACCACCCTCATTACCATTATATGAGCTATATCTACTTCCTACTTCTGCCATTGGAAATAAAGCTTGTTGAGTCCCAATACTTTGCTCTACACCCTTATAAATACCTACGGTTGCAGCATTTAATTCTGATACCGAAGTAAGTTCTGGCAATGTTCCAAATACTTTCTCTTCTAAATTCTTTTTACAACCTATTGAAAAGCTTATTATTAAAAAGAATATTAAAAATATTATTGGTTTAATTTTCATGATTTTTTATAATTAAAGATTAAAGACCTACAGTTAATCCTAAAGTGAAGTTTCTATTACGTGGGTAAGCTCCATAATCAATTCCCATTAATAAAGGGTTGTTTCCAAATGTGCTTACCTCAGGATCAAAACCGCTGTACTTAGTAATGTTAAACAAATCTGTTCCTGTAAAAAACACATTTAGATTTTTTATGAAATCTACTTTCTTTAAGTTAAATTGATAAGACAGGGTTACATTTTTACACCTTAAATAGCTACCATCTTCTATAAATGCAGATGTTGCATCTGGATTGGGAACTTGTATTACTGTTTGAACAGCTGGGTACCTTGCGTCATTATGTTGATTATTTAATGTCCATCTGTTAAAATACCAATCCTGAGTTTGATTAAATGAAACTCCTTGTTGTATTAAACTACCTGAACGAGTATATGCAAGAACGTTATTTTGAATATCATTACCCACAGTACCAGTAAACAATACATTTAAACTTAATCTTTTGTACTTAAAGTTATTACTAAAACCTATTACCAAATCTGGTGCTGCATTTCCAATTTCGGTTCTATCATCTACTGATACTAAATTATCAGCACTGCCGTCTGTATTTGCATATTTTACTCTGCCCACTCTGGTATCAGCGGTTGCTGATTGTAAAATTGGTACACCTGCTTTAACAGTACCATCAGCATTAAAGTCAGATAGTTGGTATAAACCAGATAATTTATAACCATAAAATATACCCAATTCTTTACCAGGAATTAAAATATGTGAAGCCCCAGATGCTGTTAAATTACCACCAATTGAAGCCAAGTTAGCAGTAGGGTCAAAATTCCCTAAGTCAACTAAAATAGTTTTATAATGGCTTAAATTTAGATTGGTTCCCCAGCTGAAATTCTTTTTATTGATTTGATTGGTGGTTATGTTTAACTCTACCCCTCTGTTTCTGATGGTACCAACATTAGACCATAATGTACCAAAGCCAGATTGAGATGGAAAAGGCACATTTTGTAATAAATTTTTAGTTAACTTATTGTAATATTCTACAGAAAACGACAATTTATTTTTAAAAAAACCAAAATCAGTGGCCACGTTAAATTGATCTACAGACTCCCACACCAGATTAGGATTTTCAGGTTGATTTACTGCTAAAGCAACAAATGGAGCAGCTCCTTGATCAATGCCTAATTGAGTAAAACCAGTTCCATAAAGGCGTAATGATCTATTAATTGGTAAAGATCTATCATTACCGGTTGAGCCATAACTAACCCTTATTTTGGCCAAATCTAAGTTCTGGAACTTATTTTTCATGAAAGATTCTTCACTTAAATTCCAAGTAAAACCTGCTGCCGGAAAATAACCATATTTTTTTCCTCTTGCAAAGCGAGATGAACCATCAGCTCTAAGAGATGCACTTAAAACATATTTATTACTCAAGTTAAAATTACTTCTAATAAAAGCTGATTGAATTGAGCTTTCGCCTCTGCCTGAGTTTACAGTTGCAATTTTTCCTGAGCGTAAGTTAAACAAGGCTAGATTAGGATAATCTAAATCTTGAGCTACTGCACTACTATTAGATGTTATGTTATTGGTATATTCTACACCATAAGTATTGTTGTTGGTAATTTTATTTAGTTTCAATTTTTGAGTTAGAAATAAGCTCAAGTTTGTAGCTTGAACCTTTGATGTCCCTTGTTGAGCTCTGCCATTATTGACTCTATCAATTAAAGGAGGAAGCAAAATTTCACGCTCAGAATTATTAAAAGATGCGCCTGTTATGGCATGTAACTGATAGTTTCTTTTGGTATCTAAAGTAAAAACATGTTCAACATTTGCTATAACTTGTTGGCTATATGCATTGTCAACTTTTACTGATTGTTCTACAACTGGGTTTAAAAACGGATTACCCCCAGAACCTAATACTAAACCTTCAAATGATTCGGATAAACCTTCAAAATCAACACTGTTTTCAAACAACGGTGCTGCCCTTAAAGAATTAAGTATGGGACCACCAGCGGTGGGCCACCCTCTTGAATTGGTAATCCCAATGGCAGTTTTTTGCTTTGTTGCAGTAAAGTTACCCTTAATAGTGTACCATTTTTTAACATTACTATTTAAGTTAAATCTTATATTACCTCTAGTATTTCCAGAATTAATTAAAATACCCCGCTCATTTAAATAAGTACCGCTCAAGAAATAGGTTGTACCACCTGTACCTCCTCTAACACTTAAACCAGTTTCTTGTCTCAAACTTGGACGAGTGATTGCTTTAATCCAATTGGTGTTGGTTCTATTAGCAAAATCTTCTACGTTAAAAAAAGCTGGTTGATTTGAATTTAAGCTTTGGACATTTTTAACATCAACAAATTGTTGAGCATTCATCATCTGAAATGGACTACTAATGACTCCAACTGTGGTTTTATTATTTAAATCAATAATCGCGTCGCCACTTTTACCTTTTTTGGTAGTTATTAATACTACTCCGTTTGCAGCTCTAGATCCATATATTGCAGATGCTGCTGCATCTTTTAAAACCTCTATACTTTCAATATCATTAGGATTTAATCCAAACAATCCGTTTTGTTGATTATCTCCAAACAATCCAGATGTAGGAGGAGCTGAACTTTGAGGAACAGGAAAACCATCAATTACATATAAAGGTTGATTATCGCCTGAAATAGAATTTACCCCTCTAATAGTTACACTAATATCGGCCCCAGGTTCACCCGATGATGCAATTACATTAACACCAGCAACACGACCTTGCAAAATCTGGTCTACGGTATTAACTGTTGTATTTTTAAAGGCATCATTATTTACTTTTGAAATAGAGCCTGTTTGCTCTAATTTTGTAGCTGTACCGCCGTATCCAGTTACTACAACTTCACTAAGAGCTGTAGCGTCTAATTTCAATAATACCTTAAGGTTGTTATTATTATTTAAAACCTTTATTTCTCTAGGTGTAAAACCTACATAAGAAAATTGTAAGGTTGATCCTTTAGTTACACGAATGCTAAAAGAACCATCCACTCCTGAAGTTGTACCTCCTTGTGAATCTTTAATTTTTACATTTACCCCAGGTAAAAGTTCTCCATCTCCCTCAGAACTTATAACTCCCTTCACTAAAATAAGAGATTGGTCTTGAGCAGAGAGGTCATAGACACTTAATAACAAGAAAACCAGAAGAAGCCTAGTAATTGTTACAAAGGAGAATCGACAAAATAGATTACTCATAATGTTTAACGTTTTTGTTTAAAGTTTAGTTATTTGGCTAAAAAATTGGTAAAAAAAAAACAGATTGAGAAATATGTTTTTTTATGATTCGATATTAAAATAATAAAACACTATTAGCAACCTTTACTGTCCTGCTATATTAAATTTTTTAAATTATTGATGTTAATTGAGATAAGAATTAAATAATTTTCAAATAATTAGACATGGCATTATCATATTAAAAATTATTTGCGGCATTCTATAACAATTTATAAATACTTAATTTAAGTATTTAGGTGGTAAAAAGATGATAGTAATATTTTATAAAGTATAAAACCGGTAAATAATATGATGGTGTAAGAAAAAATCTACAAGTATAAATTTAGGTAGTCTAAAAGTTTATTATTTCCTTACTTACTAAAATTAAAGTAATCCAAATGTGCCAAGTCATTATTTGAACCTTTGAAAACAAAAATCAAATCACTTGTGCCAGCTTTGTTATCCAGTTTACAAGAAGCCGTTTTATAGGCTTTAAAAGATCCGGTGTTAGGAATTGAACATGTGCCAAGTAATTTTCCTGTTGGAGAGCCTTCATGAATTTCTATTTTACCACCTGTTGTAATAGATGATAATGAGAAAATAACAGTCATGTTTTGAGATATATCTTTTACTGCAGGGAAATAAAGTTCGGCTTCATTGTTAATATTTTGAATCTCAAAGCCACCATTCGGGGATTCTTTTTTTAAAATTTTATCTGTTTTCTTAAAATACCATTCTGCTTCAATTGTATCCCATTTAGCATTGTAACTGCCAACGCCGTTAGAGTAATGCTTACCTGATTGAATAAAATTCATATCATCAACCATATCTCCATTATCTTTATAATGCAGGTATGTCATCATTACTTGTCTATAAACTCGATTATTAAAAGGATCACAAGTCCACTCCCAGGCATGGTAAGTTTGTCCATTAAATTCGGTAAAACTTGTATGTCCCTGGTCTTGACCTGTTTTGCGAGGATTTGTAAAAGGTCCATAAATATTTTTTGAGCTCATGTAAACACCCGCACAACTTAGGTAGTATATTCCATTATATTTATGAAAGTAACTATGATCACGGGCTCTGTTCTTATCTCCAAAACCATAGGGTTCTGAAGTGATTAAATCACGAGACTTGCCAACCATTGAAAGCATATCATCACTTAATTTTGCTATTTGATAATGAAGGAGTTCTCCTTTTAAATTGCCGTCTCTACCAAATGTTAGGTAATGCTGACCATCATCATCTACAAAAGCAGTTGGATCATATTCATGATTAGTTGAATAAGCCTTATCAACAAAAGGTCTTTTTAAAACATCTATATATGGACCATTAGGCTTATCAGCAACTAGAACTCCGGTTTGCTCTCCCCCGTTAGAAAAATAAAAATAATATTTTCCGTTTTGGAAAGTCATATCTGCAGCCCAACAATCCATATAACCTTGTCCTAGATAGGTATCCTTTGGATCAATATAACACTCTACCTTCCAATTTCTAAGATCTGAAGATGAAATTATACTCCAATAAGGCATTTGAAAATTCTTAGTCTCTGGCCCTTTATCTCTACCAACCACCATATACATTTTACCATTAAAAATCCTCATTGCAGGATCTGCAAAACCAGTTACAATAGGATTTTGAGCATAAGATTTGCTCAAACCTACAATAGTAATTATGGCAACAACCAAAATGAATCTGAAATTTTTCATATCTATTAATTAAATCTAAAATTATCCAGATGAACAATATCTTTGCCTTTGCCTTTAAATACAAAGTATAAATCAGCCGTTGAATTACTATTTTTTACATCAGAAGAAGTGGACTGATAGGTTTGAAATGACCCTGTTTTAGGTATTTTACATTTCCCTATTAATTTACCTTTTAGGCCACCTTCATGGATCTCAATTTTACCACCATTTATTGATGATAAACAAAATTCTATTTTAGTATTGGTGTTCAAATTTTTAATTTTTGGGAAAACTAGATAGTCTTTGTTGCTGACATTTTGAATTTCAAAGCCGTCGTTTTCTTTTTCTTTTTTTAAAAGATTTCCTGATTTTTTAAAAAACCATTCAGCCTCAATTTTATCCCATTTCGCATCATAATTACCTATTCCATTGGCATAATGCTTTCCGTTCTCTACGAAATTTTCATCAACCAACATATCGCCGTTATCTTTATAGTGTAAATATGTCATCATCACTTGTCGGTACAACCGATTACCATAAGGTTCGCAAGTATTCTCCCAAGACATATAAGACTGTCCGTTAAAATCAACAAAACTGCTGTGACAACCAAATGCGCCACCTGCACTTCTGGCATTTTCATAAGGACCGTATAAATTTTTAGAGGTAGTATAAACATTACCACAGCTTAAATAATAAAGACCATTATGCTTATGAAAGTATTGATGATCTCTAGCTCTATTTTCTTCGCCGAAACCATATTTTTCTGATGTGAGCAAGTCTTTAGGTTTTGTAGCTAAAGAAACCATATCATCATTTAGCTTTACCATTTGATAGTGATACATTTTTCCGTTTAGCTGTCCATCTCTGCCATAAATTAAATATTTCTGGCCATCATCATCTGTAAATGTAGTTGCATCATATTCAAAATTATCAGACATATCTTCTGCCATCATAGGTTTTTTTAAAACATCCAAATACGGTCCATTTGGCTTATCGGCAACTAAAACCCCTGTATATTTATTGAAATTTGAAAAATAGAAGTAATATTTATTTTTATGAAAATTAATATCAGTTGCCCAGCATCCAATAAAGTTTTTTGGTAAATTAGCTTCTTCAGGTAAAATCTCCGATTCTAATTTCCAGTTTACTAAATCATCAGATGAGAAAATACCCCATTTAGTCATCTCAAATTTTTTGATTTCCGGCCCCCTATCTTTGCCAACAGCCATATACATTTTGCCGTTCCACACTTTTAATGCGGGATCTGCCCAACCTTTAAGTATAGGGTTTTGTGCTTGGGTGTTCAATATAAAAGTAGATATTGAAAGAGTAAGAAAAAATTTTAATCTATACATATAATACAAATGCTTATAATGATGAACGTAATACTAAATTAAAAGGTACTTCCAAATATTCGCTTAAGTGATTATAAATTAGCTTAGCAGCGAGAATATTTTTTTATTCATACAAAAGGCTTATACCTAGTTTACAATCAGTTTCTTAGTTTCTTTATCCGTTTTTATCAAATAAATTCCCGGTCCACCAATTTGTATCGTTGAGATGGAAATGGTACCAATAACGTTTTTCTTGGAATAAACCTGATTACCAGTTTGATTGTAAATAGTGATATTACTTTTAGAACTACCAGTATTAATATTAACCATAGTGTTTGCCGGATTTGGATAGATTGTTAATGGCATTTCTTTAGTGGTTGATAATTCTTCAAGAGTTTTAGTATTAGCTACTAGACTGGTAGGGTTAACAAAATTAAAGTAATCTAAATGACAGATATCTCCCGATGTGCCTTTAAAAACAAAATAAAAATCATAAAATCCTGCAGGTAAAGTTGTACTTACAGATCTTTTTTGATAAACATTAAAATTTCCTGTGCTAGGAATAGTTAACGTACCCCATTTTGGTCCAAGATCACTGCCTGTATGTATTTCAATTGTTCCGCCTGCAGTTTGTGAAGAAAGCCAGAAATTCATAACCGCATTAGCAGGAACATTTCTAAGCTTTGGAAAAACAAGAACATCATCATTTGCCATACCTTCCATTTGGAAACCTTTTACAGGATGCTCGGTCTTTAAAGCACCCGCTGACCGCTTAAAAAACCATTCAGCTTCAATTTTTGGCCAAGTAGCATCATAAGCCCCTACCCCGTTTGTGAAATAAATACCAAAATCAGGAATCGTATTATTAGGATCTAATCTGTCTTTGTAAAAGGGATTCATAAACGCCATGTCATCAACCATTTCTCCGTTAGTTTTATAATGCAAATACGTCATTTGCACCTGTCTAAAATTTCTGGTTAATACCGGATTAAAAGCAAATTCCCAGCAATGGTACCATTGACCAAAATAAGTAGCATAAGAAGCGTGGCCTTCAACATCTCTATTATCAGGACCAACTCCGTAAGCCCTATCTATGGTGGGATTTGTAGCTGGGACATAACCATGGTAAGGACCTAAAGGATTTGTAACACCTTGATTTGTAATTATATAAGCGCCAGAGCAACTTAGGTAATTTTTTCCATTGTACGTATGAAAATAACCATGATCTCGAGCAACATTTTTATCAGGAGTAGCGCCTTTTGCACCGAAACCTGCAATTGGGCTGGTGCCGGGAGCCAGTATAATAGGATCAATATCATCTACTCCGTTTGCCAATGCAATGTCTTGTAAAGCATTTACTCCATCGTTTCTTAATCGAGCAATTTTATACCGACTTGCAGAACCATCAGTAAAAAAACCATCTCTGCCGTACAACATAAAGGGTGTATTATTTTTATAAAAAACTGTTGGATCATGATCAAAAATATTTGGCGCACCTTGTTTAATTATTCGCGGAGCAAAGCCGGTATCTAGCGTTAGCTTACCATTTACCTTTTTTAATTTCGCTACTCCAAGACCGTCTCCACCTTTAGAATAGTAAAAGTAATAAGTACTTGGATTATTAACATCTTGAATTAAATCTGATGCCCAACAGGCTAAAAGAGAAGCCGGAAGATTAACATCTTCTGGGTCAATTTTTATTTCTAAAGTCCAGTTACGAAAATCTGTGGAAGAGAAAATTGACCAGTAAGGCATATTGAAACCATCTTTCAAATTGTAGTCGGCATCTCTTCCAACTACTAAATACGCTATTCCGTCAAAAACTCTTAAAGAAGGATCTGTCCATCCCGCTGCTGGATTTTGAACTATTTCAGCAGGCGTACCTGGCAATAAACCTCCAGTTCCAAGCTTTATTGGATTTTGGCAAAACCCTACACTTACATTTACCAATAAGGCTAAAAAGGGCAATTTGTATAACTTTTTAAAATTCATCCTATGTACTCTAAAATGCTTATTGAGTTATAATTAGTTTTTTAGTTCCTATATCCGTTTTAACTAAATATATGCCTGCTCCACCTAATTGAACAGTTGGGATTGACAAATTGCCATTCACGTTTTGCTTAGAAAATACTTGTTTTCCTGATTCATTGTAAACAACAATGTTTTTAATGGTTTGGTTAGAAGAACTTGAACTGATGGTTACTTGATTTGTTGCAGGATTAGGAAAAACGTTTAAAGATACGGGCCCGTTAACTTGTATATCATTTTTAAGTTTTTCGTTGCTGTTTAATGAAGCAACTCCATTACCTTGACTTGCTAAATAGTTTTCTAATTTATCAATGGCATCTTTAACCTGTTGAGGAGAGTTTCCATAGATAAAAAAGTAATCTTGTTCTAAACTTTCATAAGCATTTCTACTAACTAATTTGTTTCTATTGAGCAAGCCATTTACTCGGGTAGAAAATCCTAAAATTGACATCTTTCCAGCTACTCTGTTACGTCCTTCAAAGATATCTCTATAGTATACCCTATCATCACGATATAATTCTGCGTTATTTGCAATAGATTTACCAATTACACAATTAATGTTGGTAAGGCTTCGCGGTTTATAAAATCCCAAAGTACGTCCTAGTCCAAGGTTTGAACCTGATTCTGACACAATTATTGCCGATTGATTTGTACCAGTAGTAACCATATTTTTACTTACTTTATCGTACCTATCTTCTGGAGCAGTCCAAGGCAAACTACCGTTTCTAAAGTATCGGTATTTAGGATCAAATCCAGATTCAGCATAATCCCAAGTAAAGGTTAAACGAGCAAAAATATTACTTAAATCTTGATCTGTAGTGGTATAATTACCTGTTGGTTGAGAATTTACGATTTGCGGATTTGCTTTTGCTGATTGATATACAGGGACCAAATTACCTGTAACCTGCTCTTCAACCAAGCCCCCATTAGCTGCAGAAAATTGTTTTAAACAATTTCCGGGCACAAAGTTAAAGTCGAAACTGTGGTGATATAAAATTACGCCAACCGGATTTGCCAGCCCAGTTAATTTTGGCTTAAAATCCTCGTAATAACCTCCAAAACTAAATTCACTGCTTATTTCATCTGCTTGATTCATCCCTAATGTGACTTCATCCAATTTATCCACATCATAAGTAGATCCATTTGCGGGATATGGATTAGGACCAAGACCACTGTTTCTTATGTAATCATACCTGTCATCACCATTCCATAAAGACATTCTATGCTTTGCTATAGTTAATTTCCCATTTACGTCACTTATATTACATGGAGTACCCAATGTTTCTCCAAAACCAGCCTGAGTAGGATTGTACACATAATTATGTGATGAGTCACGCAAATTAGCCTGAGACAAGCGGCCATAAGTTTCTGCCTGGGCGCCCATGATGTCTTTCAAGGGCAATACATTTCCTGGTGACGCAATCAATACACTATTGATGGCACCACCCGCATTAGCTGTAATACCAAGTTTAAAATAACTGCCCGAACTAATAAAATGTGTTGATTTGTTGGCGGCGTGTGGATCTGACTGAATAACAATTTGTGCAGATGCAACAGTAGAAATTAATCCTGTACATAGCAAGATAACTAGTTTTTTTGTGGTCATAATTGATACGTTTTTGATAGCCACTAATGCTATCTGGTTTCTTTTTGTTGGTTAATTGGTTGTATATGTGTCTAAATCTGGAATTCAGAACAGTATCTTCCTGATCTAGCCCTATTCATGGCATTTCAATTTTTAATATTGTCAGTTTATTTACATTAGGAATTAATATTTTAGATTTAATATTTAAGTGTTTTTTTTAAATTCAAAGCTTTATTTATCTCCCTAAAAAGATAACGACAGAAAATACTAATTTCAATACTGAACCTATTTATATTTATCAATTGATTTTAACATTTCTACATCGTTTGTGTTAAGAATACGTTGATTCATAACCTCTCTCATTTTTAATAAAGTTTTTTGACTTTCTTTACTTTTTGACAAATCATGCATACTCCAGGGGTCTACATTTAAATCAAACAATTCTTCTGAAGGTGGTGTGTTCTCTGATACTTGTAATAAAGCATAAGCTTGTGGAAACTCTTTTTCACCATCTAATGTAGCTTGATAACTAAAATTTCGCCATTTAAGAGCTTCATAATTATCTTCTGGTTTTCCAACCATTCTTGGTTTTCCATTTCTTCTGATGTACCAATATCTGCCATCTGTCATTCCTCTACCTTGATAGTTTGTTTCTCCATTTCTAGAAAAAGCAACTTCTGTATATGCGTATTCTGTTTGTGAGCTGGTTTTATCAAATATGGCTTTCAAAGCTGATTTGCCTGTAACTGATTTAGGAATTGGTAGCTTAAGGTAATCTAAAATAGTAGGCATCAAGTCTGTAAGGCTAAATAACGCTGTAGTCTTTTTGTTTTTTGGGATGTTTAAGCCTGCAAAAATTATTGGCACATGCGACCCAAATTCATATTCATAATATTTACCTCGATGAATGGATGGGCCATGATCGCTAACAAAAACAATGATTGTATTTTTATCTAAACCTTTGCTTTTGAGTAAAGCTATTAAATCAGCGAAAGCTTTATCTGTGTATTCAACCGCTCCTAAATAATCAGACCAATCTTTTTGCATTAAAGCATTATTAGGAAGATAACTAGGCACTAATAAAGTTTTTAAATCTATAATATTTCTATTATTTGGACTTTTAGCATAAGGCCTATGTGGAGAATGAACATTAAAATCTAAAAAAAAAGGTTTATTACTTAATTTTGCTTTATCTAAGAAATCATCTGCTTTGGTTTCCCTATTCCAATAGTCAAAAGGAAATTTTTCTGGAGAGCTAATATGGAATTTACCTGTTAAACCGGTATAGTATCCTGCTTTCTTTAGGACTTCTGTTATAGATACTACTTCTTTTTTAATTGCAAATTGAGTGTTTAATGCTGATGGCTTAGCTGTTCCGGTGGCAGAAAGCTCTGGTAAAACTTCATTTACATTAGACATTACTCCATTTTCATGCGGATAAGTACCTGTTAAAAAACTAGTTCTTGATGGCGAACAAGAAGGAAATGCAGCATAAGCTTTAGTAAAAAAAACACCATCACTCACAAATTTATCTATAGCAGGAGTTTTTACACCAGGCGTATTTAATGCACCCATTTGCATCCCCATATCATCTGCCACAAACATAATAACATTAGGCTGCTGCGCATTAATAGATGTTGAAATACTAATTAATATTATTAGTTGAAAAAATTTAATTTTATTTATCATATAATTATTAGGTTAATTGTAAATTATTATTCTTTAAAATTGGGATAATAAATTTTTTTAAAAAATTATTGATCCGGTTTTTAATTGCAAGCAGAGTTTAATCTTTTCTTAATAAAAGATGCTAAAGACTAAGCATTTTGTACAACATATTATTGAATTTTTCCGGGTTCTCTGTTATTAGCACCTTTAGTTTTAGTTAGTGCATCACCAAGGTCTTTACGGGCTTTGACTGCAGAATTTTCAAGCCGTTTTACAACTTCAGGAAACTTATCTTTAATATCATTTTTCTCTCCAGGGTCTTTGCTTAAATCGTACAAAGCTAAGTCTGTTTTAACTTGTTCGGTTTTGCCTATAGCACCATCTTTACCAGGTGTAATTAAGCTGCCATAAGTATGGGGGAAAACCAATTTATAATTACCTACTCTAATTGCATCTAAGTCATTAACTTTAAAATAATATAATAACTCTTTTCTTGGGTTAGCTTTTTCGCCCTTTAAAAGTGGAAAAATATTAACACCATCAATTTTTTTAACTGGTAAAGGAGAGTTTGTTATTGCAGCAAAAGTTGGTAATAAATCAATAGTACAAGCTAAAGAATCGTTTACTGTACCAGCTGGTATAACTCCAGGCCATTTCATTAAACAAGAAACACGCTGTCCGCCCTCCCAACTTGTAAGTTTACCTTCTCTTAAAACCCCAGCAGAACCGGCATGGTTCCCAAAAGTTATCCAAGGGCCATTATCACTGGTAAAAATTACTAATGTATTATTACTAATTCCTTTTTGTTTTAAAGCTTTCAAAACCTCACCAACAGACCAATCTACTTCCATCATCACATCGCCAAATAAACCTTTTCCGCTTTTTCCTTTAAATTTATTAGATACAGCTAAAGGAACATGAACCATAGAGTGTGCCATATATAAAAAAAATGGTTGCTTGTCACTTTCTTTTATAAACTTCACTGCTCTTTGGGTATATAAAGTGGTGAGCTCGGCCATATCTTCCATAGTTTTGAAACTTTTAATAGTTTCATTACCCTCTATTAAAGGAAGAAACGGAAGATCAGCCCTCTTACCCGCAGTTGCTAATTTACCAGATGCTCCATAAGGAGACATATCATTTGAGTATGGAACCCCAAAATACTGGTTAAAACCATTTTGCAATGGTAAAAATGCCTTATCATCTCCTAAATGCCATTTACCAATAGCAATAGAATTATAGTTTTTTGCTTTTAAAATCTCTGGTATTGTTTCTTCTTCTTGATTTATCCCTTTTTTTGAGCCAGGAAAAATTGCTCCGGTTAAACCAATTCTATTTGGGTAACAGCCTGTTAACAAACCCGCTCTAGAAGCAGTGCAAACAGGTTGCGCCGAGTAAAAGTTTGTAAACTTCATACCCTCTTTTGCTAATAAATCAATATTTGGAGTTTGATATCCTTTTGCTCCAAATGCACCAACATCTGCATAGCCCATATCATCCATAAAAATAACGACAATATTAGGTGTTGAGTTTTGTTGTGCTTTTGCCAAACTACAAATGGAAAAAATTAATAAGAAATAAGAAATTTTAAAAAGATTTAATTTCATGTAGATTAAGATTTACTGTAGAGGTTTTAAAATCATTATTTAAGCATTTTAAAACATCCTTTATCATATTTCCTTTTTTGATTAAAAAAAAATGACTTTGGTTTAAAAACTGGTATTTATTGTTTTTATTTTAAAATTTTGAGCAAGAATTTAATCTATAATAATCATCTTTTGGGTAGCATTATTTGTTTTAACAACATAAGTACCAGCTTTCCCTATTTGTGAGGTAGGGATTTGTATGTTACCTTTTATAGATTTTTTTGAATAAACCATTTTTCCAGTCAAATCATATATACTTAAATTGGTAAGGATGCTGCCTAAGCCAATGGTTACCATTCCATTAGCTGGGTTAGGGTAGATATCAATAGCATCTTTATTAACAGATTTACTTTTGCTAAAGGGTAGTATTGATGTTGTTAAAAGTGAGCCTACATTTACTGTTGCAGTTTCTAAACTTAAAGTAAACCTGTCTAACTTAACTTCATAAGTAAAACCATCTACCATTTCTGATTCTAAGAAACTTAATTTCACTGCTCCTACAGCAGCTAAATTTTTAAAATTATCAGCAGTTAAGCTTAAATCATAAGGAGTAATTGCGTTTGAAACTGGTAATTTAGCTAAAACTATCCAATTAGAAGTTGGATTTTCTCTAATCATTACGGTTGCTTGTGGCCCTTGATAATTTACTGTTAACTTTTTAAATTCTTTCCAAATTTGTTTTTCAGGTAAAGTGAAAGTATAATCAACAAAATCATTTACTGCATTTGGTCCTCTTTTTAAAGTAAACCTATTAGTACCACTTACGTTAGTTGTAGAAGAAATACCAATATCAGAAGAAGGGCTTGCTGCAATAACACCTCTATTATCAATTCCTACACTAAAATCAGCAAGGGTTACAAAATTTTGTAACCCAGTATTAGAACCCGCAGGATTAAAATCTATATGAATTGTTGGTGAAGAAAAATCGACACTAACTCCAGATGTATTTAAGCCTGGGTCATTTTGATTAGCAATATATTTAATATATAATGTATTGTTTACTAATGCATAAGCTTGCCCTGTTGTAGGTAGTTGCAAGGCAGATAAACTACTCACTTTTGCTAACTCAGGTAAAACCGAAGGAAGCTGTGCATCGGTTTTGGTTCCAATATAAACCTTAGTGGTTGTGGGTACATTTAAATAGGCCGCTATTGTATTTGCTCCATTAGTAGTCCATTGAAATTCTGATTGAACCCGATTAGGTAATTCGTGATATTGAGTTGAATAAATAATACCTGGCCTAATGTCGCCAGCACTATTTTTTTCTTCTAATATGATAGGAATCTGACAATCATTCCCATGGTGTAATTGTTCAAAAGTAGCCGACCCATCTGACCTAAAAAGATAAACAAATTTATCTTCTTGATAACCCGGATCACCAGGGTCTAAAGGATTTTGTCCCCAGCGAGAAAGGTTTTGCAAAATACCATATTTAGTATTTGAGGTGATATAAGCGCTCCAATTGCTGTTGAATGTGTAATTAGAGGTAAGCTTTGGAATGTTAAAATTTGCATCATAAATGCGATTGTTATACAATGGATTTGTAGGCTTTGTATTATAAATTCTTGGTGTAATTCTTGCGCCAGCTGTCCCAGTTAAATTACCATCTACATCTATTAAACCAGCAACAAATAAAGTACTCTTTGATGGATCTTCTGTGATTGATTGATAAGAAAAATCTACTTTTTTAAGACTTGTACTTGTGCCATCGTTTTCAAAA
>JBBRYE010000075.1:0-17570 GCA_038237895.1 Sphingobacteriales bacterium
AGTCGTTAATATTTTGCATTATGACAAGTGTTTTTTCGCTCGAGCCCTCTAAACTTTTCGCCATTTTTAAAACTCTCAACTTTTCTTCTAAATCTTTACGCTTGTTTTCACTGGTTTCTAAAGCAACTTTCATGTGCTCATTTTCCAAATTTAACAAGTTATTATGCTCCTGTAAGGCTTTAGACAAATCTACCAGCTTTTGGGTGCGGTCCAGCACCTGATCTAATTTCTTGGCAATTACAGACATTTATTTTATTTGAAATTTATTTTTTAGTGATTGGTATTTTTGTTTATTTTCTTGATGATTGCTTTTTTTAAGATGATTATAAAAGATAAATTTATAATTATTTGTGCGTTTTAACACGCTTTCCGCTATATCTTTATTTTAGCTGAAAAGCGCAAAATAAAGGATGCCGCTTCAATCGTTAACGCCTTATCGCCTTGAAACAAATTGATTAAGAAAATTATCTAATCTCCGCTCCCACTTCCTTACCGAAGTTAGCAATTAATTTTTTCATAATGCCGTCTATTTGCGTATCTGTTAAAGTTTTCTCTTCATCTTGAAGGATAAAACTTAATGCATAAGATTTTTTACCTTCTGGCAGTTTATCACCTTGGTAAACATCAAAAACATTTACTTCTTTCAATAGATATTTTTCGGTTTTTAAAGCAATGCGCTTTAAATCTTCAAACCTAACATTAGAATCCAATAACATAGATAAATCCCTCCTCACAGAAGGAAATTTAGAAACTTCTTGATAGGATATTTTATTATTTTTTACCAACATTAAAAGCATATCCCAATCAATATCAGCATAAAAAACAGGTTTTGAAACATCTGCTTTCTTTAATTCTTTTGAAGCTACGGCTCCAAAATTGACTAAAATCTTTGCTCCTCTTTTGTAAGAAATTCCGTAAGAAAAATCATCATTTTCAATAGCATCAGATTGTAGTTTTTCAATGTTTAATCTTTTTAAGATAGCATCAACCGCACCTTTTAAATGATAAAAATTAATTGCTTTTCCGGTTTGATTCCATTGCTCACTATCTGCTTTGCCACTCATAAATACAGAAAGGTGATTAGATTCCTTATATTTTCCGTTTTCTGTTTGATAGGTTTTGCCAAATTCATAAAACTTTACATCGGCAGTTCTTCTGTTTTGGTTGTAGGCAACAGCTTCTAAACCAGAGTAAAGCATACTTTGGCGCATCACATCCAAATCTGAACTTAAAGGATTTAATATTTTTACAGCCGAATCTAAATCTTTTGAATAAGAAGATTTTGTTAAAGAATTGGATAAAATTTCATAAAAACCGTTAGCTGTTAACAAATCTGCAATGGTATTTTGTATGGTTTCTTTATCAGGTTTTGGCGAAACGTTTAAAGAAGCATTTACCTTTTGTGGGATTTCGATATTATCATAACCGTAAATTCTCAAAACTTCCTCAATCACATCAACCGGGCGAGTAACATCTACTTTATAAGTTGGTACTTTAAGAGAAAGTTGCGTTTCGGTTTCTTCAACAACTTCAATATTTAAAGCTTTAATAATAGAAGTGATTTCTTCTTTATCAATATTTTTACCAATCAGTTTTTGAACGTGATCAAATGTTAATTCTACATCAAATGCAGCAACTGGATTTGGATAATTGTCAAAAATATCGGAACTAATTTCTCCACCGGCAACTTCCTGAATCAATAAAGCTGCTCTTTTTAAAGCGTAAACTGTAATTTCGGGATCAGTTCCACGTTCAAATCTAAAAGAAGCATCCGTTTTTAAACCAAACCTTTTTGCGGTTTTTCTTACAGAAACTGCATTAAAATAAGCACTTTCTAAAAAAATGTTTTTTGTATTTTGTTTTACTCCAGAACCAATCCCGCCAAATACTCCTGCAATACACATCGGTTTTTCACTATCGCAAATCATTAAGTCATCGGCGTTGAGCGTTCTTTCTATTTCATCTAAAGTTGTAAACTTTGTTCCTTCGGCACATTTTTTAACAATAACTTTTCCACCTGCAATTTCATCAGCATCAAAAGCATGTAATGGCTGTCCTAAATCATGCAATACAAAATTGGTTACATCTACTATATTATTTATCGGGCGTAAGCCAATAACCGCTAATTTTTCTTTCAACCACTGCGGAGAATCCTGAACGGTAATCCCGGAAATAGTAACCCCAGAATATCTTGGTGCAGCATCTTCATTAATTACCTGCACCTCAATTTTATTGGTTTGGTTATCAATTTTAAAACCTTCTACATTTGGTTTAATAATATCTGTCTTAAGATATGCTGCCAAATCTCTGGCAACGCCTAAATGCGATGCCGCATCTGCCCTATTTGGTGTTAAGCCAATCTCAAAAACGAAATCATCGTTTAACTTAAAATAATTTTTTGCCAATGCTCCGATTGGAGCGTCTTCTGGCAAAACCATGATCCCATCATGTCCTTTACCCAAACCAATTTCATCTTCTGCACAAATCATCCCTTCAGAAACTTCGCCTCTAATTTTAGATTTATTGATTTTAAAAGGCTCGCCATTTGTTGGGTGCACATCGCAACCAACGGTTGCAGCAACTACTTTTTGCCCTGCAGCAACGTTTGGTGCGCCACAAACAATCTGCAAATCCTCTGCACCACCAACATCAACTTTTGTAATCCTTAATCTATCTGCATTTGGATGTTGTACGCAATCTTTAACGTAGCCAATTACTAAACCTTCTAATCCTCCGGGAATGGCTTGCACTTTTTCCAAACTTTCTACCTCTAAACCAATAGCGGTTAAAATGGTAGAGATTTCATCTTTATTTTTATCTGTATTTATAAAAGTTTTAAGCCAGTTATAAGAAATTTTCATTCGATTTTTTTAAGAAAAGCAAAAATAAGAAAATAGATTGGGATAGAGGTTTTTTGTTTAACCAAGGAGGAAAACAAAGTATTTTGCAACAAATTAAATTTCTTTAACAAATTTTAATTTCGAAAATTTTTATTCACTTTAGATAGAAAATCAAAAAATTTTGTTTTAACCCTAACTCAATTTTATTAAGGTAGTTTACATCAAACCTTCATCTGCCATGCTAAAAAAAGCATCATCTGTGATGATAACATGATCTAAAACTCCAATATCCATAAGCTTACCTGCGGCAACCAGCTTCTTAGTTAAAACTATATCTTCATGACTTGGGCGTAAATTACCGGAAGGATGATTATGTGTTAAAATAATGTTTGCAGCATTGTTTTCTAAAGCTGCTTTAAAAACTATCTTAGAATCTACTATTGTACCTGCTTGCCCGCCTTTTGAGATTAGAATTTTATGAGTGAGTTTATTTGATTTTGCTAAAACTAGTATCCAAAATTCTTCATGTGGTAAATCTTTATAGTAAGGAGAAAGCACATTAAAAATATCTCTCGAGGTATTTATTTTCTCAATTGGTGGTAATTCAATTTCTTTTCTTCGCCTTCCTAATTCTAAAGCCGCAATAATTGATATTGCCTTTGCCTCCCCAATTCCTTTAAATTTACAAAGTTCTGCAACAGAAAGTTTGCTCAATAAATTTAAATCGTTTTGGCAAGAGTGTAAGATTTTTTTACTGAGTTCTACTGCAGATTCTGTTATAGAACCAGAACCAATTAAGATGGCTACCAATTCTGCATCAGAAAGTGTTCTTCTGCCATGTTGTAATAATTTCTCTCTCGGACGGTCTTCTTCTGCCCAGGCTTTTATCGTAAATTTCTGTTGATAAGGCAATTCCATAAAACTAATGTAGAAAAAAGGTTTTAAGTTTTAGGTTGTTTACAAAAGTTATAAGTTTTATGTGATGGGTTTTATACTGAACAAGTTGGGATAGAAATGAAAATCTCCACCAGTTGGCGGAGAACGCCCAAATTCTAATAAACAAAAAAAGCAGGACTCTAAATAAGAATCCTGCTTTTCGAAAAATATTTTATGTTATGAAAAAGCGTTAACGAACTTAGTCAGTTTAGACTTATTATTAGCTGCTTTATTTTTGTGAATTACGTTTTTCTTAGCTAAACGATCTAACATTGAAGTTACTTTTGGCAACAAAGCCTGTGCTTCTTCTTTAGAAACAGCATTACGCAACCTTTTGATGAAAGTTCTGGTAGTTTTTGCTTGATACCTGTTACGTAAACGTTTTGTTGCGTTAGCTCTAATTCTTTTAATTGCCGATTTATGATTTGCCATTGTAAGCTTTTTATTCCGTTGAGTAATATCCCTTTATTAGGGGTTGCAAATATAGGTTGAATTATTTTAAATACAAATGCAAATTTAAAATAATTTTTGAAGATTTTTAACCTAGTTATGAATGGTATTTTTAAATTTATAGTATGAAATTTAAAAATTACTTTTTTGTACTGCTAATTCCTTGCTTATTTATCTTTACTTCTTGGGGTTTTTTTGCTCATATGAGGATAAATAGGTTAGCCGTTTTTACGCTTCCTAGTAATTTAATAGGCTTTTATAAGAGTAATATTAATTATATAACAGAACATGCAGTAGATCCTGATAAGCGAAGATATGCAGATTCTTTAGAAGCCCCAAGACATTATTTAGATGCTGATCATTACGGAAAAGAGCCATTTGTAGTTATCCCACGAAAGTGGAAAGATGCTGTTGAAAAACTATCTCAAGACACATTAAATGCTTATGGAATTGTGCCCTGGCAAATACAACGCAGTTATTATAAACTGGTTGATGCTTTTAAAAATAGAGACTCGGTTTTGATTCTAAAATATTCCGCAGATTTAGGTCATTACATTGCTGATGCCCATGTTCCTTTACATACCTCAGAAAATTATAATGGTCAAATGACAAATCAAGTTGGAATACATGGTTTTTGGGAAAGTAGATTGCCAGAACTTTTCGCTAATGATTATGATTATTTTGTTGGTAAAGCAAAATATATAGATAACCCTTTAAATAAGGCATGGGATATTGTTACCAATACTTACAGTTTGTTAGATTCTACCTTAACTATCGAAAAAAACCTGACTAAAACTTTTCCTGCAGATAGAAAATACACTTATAACGAGCGAAATGGAAGAGTAATAAAAGAGTATTCAATTACCTACTCTAAAGCTTACCATGATGCATTAAATGGAATGGTTGAGCGGCAAATGCGTAGCTCAATTTTAGATGTAGGAAGTTTTTGGTACACGGCTTGGGTAGATGCCGGGCAACCTGATATGAAAAATTTGGTTAAACAAAATATTATTGCACCAGAAAAGAAACAAACCGAAGAGGAAGAAAAACTTTATTTGAAAGGCAAAGCTTTGGGCAGACCAGAAAATTAACATAAATATTTATTTTGATAAAACCTTAGTTTAAAAATACCGTACAATGTGTTTTGCCACTATTGTATGAAAAAGAATTTAGCATTACCAAAACTTTTGGTTATTATTTTAATTATCTCTCTTTTTAAATCTTCTTATGGACAAGAAATACCTCAAAAAAATGGTTATTTTTTTGTCGGCTTAGACATTAACTTAGCTACATTATCTTCTGCAACTAGCGTTAAAACATTAATGGGCATAAATTGTGGCTATAATAAAAAGTTTGCTAATCATTTATTTGCCGGACCACAAATTAATGCTGTGTTTATTAAATCTCCGGCGAATAAAGGCGCTAGAATTTCTCTTTTTGCAGGACCATCGGCTGAAATGGAGCTTAAAAGAATTGGCAAAAATCCTTTAACAGCTTCACAATCTTTAAGTAACCGATTAAGTTGGGTTTTTCCTCTCAATCCAAAATCAAGTGATTATACCTATATGGATTGCTTTAGCATAAGTACCTCTTTAAGTAACGATGAATTTTTTGGTTTCAAAAAAAGCTCAATAGCTTTAAATGTAGATTTTCAAGGTTATGATATTGGCTTCTATAATGGCTTAAGCAGGATGGTGAGTATAAGTTCAGGAACTAGAACTACATTTTAATCAATTATTAATCTTCAAAATAATCCTTTCATTTTTTAGCAATGATTAATTGCTATGCTATATTTGCAGCATCATGGCAAATAATAACGAAGAGATTTTTAAAAATGTGATTTCACATGCTAAGGAATACGGTTTTGTGTTTCAAAGTAGTGAAATATATGATGGTTTAAGCGCAGTTTATGACTACGGTCAGTTAGGCTCTGAATTAAAGAACAACATTAAAACTTATTGGTGGAAAGCCATGGTGCAAATGCATGAAAACATTGTAGGCATTGATGCCGCTATTTTTATGCACCCAAAAGTTTGGAAGGCCAGTGGACATGTGGATGGTTTCAGTGATCCAATGATCGATAATAAAGATTCGCAAAAACGCTATAGGGCTGATCAATTATTAGAAGATAAAATTGCTGAGTTAACTGGTGATTATTTAAAACTTACAGAAGAGTGGGTTCTTTCTAGGACCGATATTGACCCAACCTATAACAACTCTATTAAAGAGAAAATTGATATACAACAAGAGAGTCACGATGAAAGCAAGAGACTACAAGCTAAGTTAGATAACGCTCTTAAAGAAGATAATCTACCTAGACTAAAAGAATTGATAGAGGATTATAAAATTGCTTGCCCACTTTCAAAAACCTGTAACTGGACAGATGTGCGTCAATTTAATTTGATGTTTTCTACACAGTTTGGCGCAATGGCAGAAGGCGCAGAAGAAGTTTATTTACGCCCTGAAACAGCACAAGGAATATTCGTTAATTTTTTAAACGTCCAAAAATCTGGAAGAATGAAAGTACCTTTCGGGATTGCACAAATTGGAAAAGCCTTTAGAAATGAAGTAATTGCCCGCCAGTTTATTATGCGTATGCGAGAGTTTGAACAGATGGAAATGCAGTTTTTTGTGCGCCCTGGCACAGAAATGGAATGGTATAACAAATGGAAAGAAACCCGTTTAAAATGGCATTTGGCATTAGGAACAGATCCTGCAAAATATAAATTTCATGACCATGCAAAACTGGCACATTATGCCAATGCTGCTGTTGATATTGAATACGAATTCCCATTTGGGTTTAAAGAAGTAGAAGGAATTCACTCTCGTACAGATTTTGATTTAACTCAACACCAAGAGTTTTCTGGCAAAAAAATGCAGTATTTTGATGCAGAGGTAAATCCAGAAACTAATAAACCTTACGGCAATTACATTCCGTATGTAATTGAAACTTCCATTGGTTTAGATCGTTTCTTCTTGGTTACAATGATCAATGCGTTTGAGGAACAAGATTTAAGCACTGAAGAAAAACAGGATTCTCGTTCTGTTTTAAAATTACATCCTGCACTTTCGCCCTATAAGTCTGCCATTTTACCTTTAACTAAAAAAGATGGTTTGCCAGAAAAAGCCCGTGAAATAATGGATCAATTGAAATTTGATTTCAACATGGCTTATGATGAGAAAGACTCTATTGGCAAGCGTTACCGTCGTCAGGATGCAATTGGAACGCCATTTTGCATTACGGTAGATTATGAAACATTAGAAAATAACACAGTTACTATTCGCCATAGAGATAGTATGGAACAAGAAAGAGTGGCTATTGCTGATTTGCAAAAGATTATTGGAGATTTAGTGAGCTGGAAAAATTTGCTCGGTTAATTTCTTGTATATTATTCTGTCTAAATCTCGATTTACAGGATTTGAGGATAAATAGGATTTTTGCGTTAGGGATAGCAGTGAAAATCCTTTTTGCTTTTCGCAAAAAGATTGTAACGAATAGCCCGCCCCTTGCGAAGCTTGGGAAACGCCCAAATAATTATTCTTCAAATTAATAAGACAATAAATAATGGTTTTGCTCGTTTTAAAAGCTGTTATTTAATGAAGTATAGCCTTCAAAAAACAATGTAAGAGTACAGTCATGTTAAGGAATAAAAAGTCTGATTGCGAACCTTTTTGCGTATATTTATGTATAATTATTTAATCGCACCTTTTAAAAAAGACATATGTTCAAAAGAAAAAAAAGATTAAAAGTTTATTCAATAACCAGTGTTTTAACTGTAATCCTGTTATTTACTTTTTTAAATATTAGCTGGAAAACTGATAAAGATCCTATTTTAGGCATTTCTAATGAGCGCATTGTTCAATTAGATTCTACGGCTACAATTTTACATAAAGACATCCTTTTTACAAATTATGTTAATGATCTTTATGGAAAAATTCAATTAAAAGAAGCTAATTTATCTTTACCTGTTTTTGAGAAAGCTTTAATTGGATTTTTAAATTTAAAAAATAGCAGAGCCTTAAATAATGATAAGCAAATTTTAACAGTTGTTGATTTTACGCAAGCTAGTACTGCTAAAAGAATGTGGATTATCAATATACAAGACAAAAAATTGTTATTAAATACTTACGTAGCACATGGGCAAGGAAGCGGTGTAGATTTAGCCACTAAATTTAGCAATCAGGCAGAATCTCACGAAAGTAGCCTAGGTTTTTATGTTACCAATGAAACTTACCAAGGCAAACATGGCTTATCTTTAAAGTTAGATGGTCAAGACAAAGGCATTAATGATTCGGCAAGAGATAGAGATATTGTTTTACATGGCGCAGATTATGTAAGCGAAAGTTTTATTAAACAAACTGGCAGATTAGGCAGAAGTTTTGGTTGCCCAGCGGTATCGCCAGAGCTAAATGAAAAAATCATTACTTTAATTAAAGATAAAACTTGTTTATTTATTAACGGAAATAGTGAAAATTATCAATCTGCGTTATTGAACCAAGAAAAAATGTTAGCTAGCGTCTCTACGTTTCCAACTTCGTGATTTTTTAAAATTTAAAATATTTAAAAGCTTTCATTTTTATGAAAGCTTTTTTTTTGCACTTTGCATTTGATTAACCAATTAAACTTATGAAAATTAAACTAAGATTAGTTTTAGCCCTTTTAGTAATCCCAATTTTGGCTGTGGCCCAAAAAACCAGCGTTTCAAGATATCAGCACTTATTAATTGGTACTTATACCAGAACTCAAACAAACGGAATTTTTGTTTATAAATTTGATACTAAAACTGGTGAGCTAACTTTTGAATCTAAAACCGAAGGTGTAAGTAATCCATCTTATTTGGCAATAAATAATGAAGGAACAAAAGTTTACAGCGTTAACGAATCTGGTACTGATAGAAAAGGTGGTGTAAGTTCCTTTGATTTTAATGCTGAAACTGGTAATATTTCTTTAATAAATAAACAAGAGACAATAGGATCCGGACCTTGCTATATTAGTGTTGCAAATGATAATAAATTTATTTTTACAGCTAATTATGGCAGTGGAAGCATTAGCGTTTTACCTTTAAAAAATGATGGCAGTATTGGCGTTTTAAGCCAGTTGATACAACATCAAGGAGGTAGTATTGACAAAAACAGACAAGTAGCGCCACATGCACATTCTGTTATTTTTTCTAATGATGGGAAAACACTTTTATCTGCCAATTTGGGTACCGATAAATTGTATGCTTATAATTATGAATCTACTTATGAAAAGCCTTTGCAAGATGCCTCTCAGCCATTTGTAAATATTGAGCCTGGCTTTGGTCCGAGACATTTTGCCTTTAATAAAAATGGAGATAAATTATATCTTTTATCAGAGATGAAGGCTATGATTACTGTTTTTGATTATAAGGATAAAGTGTTAACAAAAAATAGCATCGTTAACCTGAACTTAGATGGCGTTGTAAGAAATGATGGTGGTGCTGATATTCATTTAAGCAACGATGGAAAGTTTTTATATGCCACTAACAGAGGAAATATAAATGAAATTGTAATTTTTAAAATTGATAAAAAAGACGGTTCGTTAAAACGTTTGGTAGCAATTGATTGTAAAGGAAAAATGCCACGTAATTTCATTATTGATCCTACAGATAATTTTCTGTTAGTTGCTAATCAAAATTCTGATGATATTTATATATTTAAGCGAAACAAAAAAACTGGAATGCTTACTTATAACAACCAAATGTTAAAAATTGGAAGTCCGGTTTGTTTAAAAATGACGGCTGTTAAATAAATGAACAACAATAATAAATTTCCATACTATATTCTGGTCGGGATTATATTATTGAAATTTATTCTTCAATATTTTGCGGTATCACCAGTTTATGAACTTCACAGAGATGAGTTTTTACACCTTGACCAAGCCAATCATTTGCAATGGGGCTATCCGTCTGTCCCGCCCTTTACCAGTTGGCAAGCATTAATTATTAAATGGCTGGGAAACAGAGTAATTTGGGTCAGATTTTTCCCTGCTTTAGCTGGCGCATTAACAATTTGGGTAGTTTGGGAAACCGTTAAATTATTAGAAGGAACACTATATGCGGCTATTGTTGCCAGTTGCTGTTTACTTTTTTCCGCATTGTTAAGACTAAATATCTTATTTCAGCCTAATTCTTTTGATATTCTTTTCTATACATTAATTTTCTTTTTTATTACCCGGTTTATTAAAACCAGGGAAAACACCAACCTTTATTATCTAGGATTATCCATTGGATTTGGACTTTTAAATAAATATAATGTTGGTTTTCTATTAATAGGGTTTTTGGGTGCTTTACCATTTACACAAGAAAGAAAATTACTTTTAAATAGAGATTTTTGGTTTGCTATGCTATTAGCCCTTCTCATTATCTCACCAAATATTTGGTGGCAGTTTCAAAACGGATTGCCCGTGATTTGGCACATGAAAACGTTAGAAAAAACGCAATTAATAAATGTTTCCAGAGCAGGTTTCCTACTTGAACAAATAAAATTCTTTTTTGGGGCGATACCATTTTGGTTAGGTGGTTTATTAGCGATTATATTCTACACACCTTTTAAAACTTATCGCATTATTGCTTTAGCCTACATTTTAACCATTTCACTTTTCGTTTATTTACATGGAAAAGGTTATTACGCAATTGGTTTGTATCCAATATTAATCGCTTTTGGAGCGGTTTATTTGGATAGGATATTATCAATAAAAAGAACTGCATGGATAAAACCTGTTTTAATTGGGGCTAATATTTTATTGATTGCGGCATTTGCAAAAAACTTATTGCCTATTTCTTCGCCAGAGGAAATTGTAAGTCGTAATAATGGTAGTGAAAAATTAGGTGCACACCGGTGGGAAGATGGATAAGAACATCCATTGTCTCAAGATTTTGCAGATATGTTAGGTTGGAAAGAAATGGCTTATAAAGCCGATCAAGCTTTTGAAAAGATTCCTATCAATGAAAGAGAAAATACAATAATTATTTGTGACAACTATGGACAGACAGGAGCAGTTAATTATTACAGTAAAAACATTAAAAATGCAGTTTCATTTACTGTAGATTATATTTCGTGGTTCCCTGAAATAAGAAATATCAAACATTTGATTAGAGTTTCTGACCAACCAAATCATGATTATGATACCAATTTTAAAAGCACCTTGAAAATTGGTGAGGTAGAAAATCAATATGCCAGAGAAAAGGGAACAGTTATTTATTTATGGTCTTATCCAGATGAACAAATGATACAAAAATTAAAAAAACGTTTGAAAGGGAATTTAAATTGATTTTTATAATTTTGCTTTTCCTATGAAATTCATTTTTACGCTCCTCTCACTTTTAATTTTCAATTTTTCTTTTGCCCAACAAAAAGATACTACCCAAATTTTAAACGAGGTTAAAGTTAAAGCCTATTTATCAGAAAAAATACTGACTAGCTTGCCTGCTACAGTTTCAATCATCAATAAAATTCAGATTGAAAATAGTGCTATACAATCCATAATTCCAGCTTTAAATAGTGTTGCAGGAGTTAAAATGGAAGAACGTTCTCCTGGCAGTTACCGACTTTCCATTAGAGGCAGTTTGTTGCGCTCGCCTTTTGGCGTGAGAAATTTAAAAGTTTATTATGATGATTTTCCTTTAACCGATGCTGGTGGAAATACTTACATCAATTTAATCGACCAATCTGCAATCCAAAATATAGAGGTTTTAAAAGGCCCTGACGGGAGTTTATTTGGTGCAAATTCTGGTGGTGTGGTTTTAATAAATACTCAGGCTAAAGCCGATAAAATAAGCGCCGATTTATTAGCAGGTTCTTATGGTTTGTTTAGGGAAAATGTGAGTTTTAGCCAAAGCAAGCGAAATTATGAGTTCAATATTCATGAAGCCTATCAATATGCTAATGGATATAGAGATCACAGCCAAATGAAAAGGAACTTTTTTCAAGCGGCACAAAAGGTAAATTATAACGATAATGGAAGCATTAAATTTTCTGGTTTTTATAGCGATTTAGGTTACCAAACTCCAGGAGGTTTAACATTGGTCCAGAAAGATGCAAACCCGAAATCAGCAAGATTGAGCACAAAATTTACTCCCGGAGCAGAAGAACAAAATGCTGGTATTTACAACCGTACTTTATTTGGAGGAATAAGTCATGAATATCAGTTTAATCCAAACTGGAAACATGTTTTCTCAGTTTCTGGAATTACAACCGATTTTAAAAATCCTTTTATTACCAATTACGAAAAGAGGAAAGAAAACTCATTAGCATTAAGGACATTTATCAATTACCAAAAACAAGCTTCTGATAGGTTAAATATTGAGTGGAATTTAGGTTATGAATTTCAGCAAAGTAATGCCGATATTTTAAATTACAAAAATGATAAAGGCACTTCAACCACTATCATTGCTGCCGATAGAATCATCAATCAATCGCAATTTGTGTTTACAAGGTTTGTTCTTAATCTCGATAAAAAACTGAATGCCGAGATTTCATCTAGTATTAATTTTATCAATTATGATTTTAAACTTTTGCCAGAATCTACCAATATAAGCCTTGCCGGAACGCAAAAATTAAATCCTGAAGTAATGCCAAAATTGGCGCTTTCTTATCTTTTAAATTCAAATTTTGTTTTAAGAGGAATTGTTAGTCGAGGATTTTCTGCACCAACAACTGCAGAAGTGCGAGCATCAGACGCAAAAATCAATAGCAGTTTAAAACCAGAAAAAGGCTGGAATTACGAGTTAGGTTTAAGATTTAGAACACCTTTTGAAAGAGTTTATATTGATTTAGCAGGGTTTTATTATCGTTTAAACGATGCGATTGTGAGAAGGGTAAATGCCACAGACCAAGATTTTTATTTGAATGCTGGTGGCACCAATCAAAAAGGAATTGAATTAAGTTTAAATGCCAAAATTCTAAATACGTCATCATTTATTTTTGAACAAATCACTTACAATACGGCCGTTACTTTAAATGATTTCAAATTTAGAGATTATCAAATTGCTGCAGATAATTTTAGTGGAAATATTTTAACCGGCGTCCCAAAATTTAATGTCAATAATAGTTTTGATTTTAGTTTTAAAAATCAAATCAGCCTTTTCATTCAACATCAATATAATGGAAAAACATCGTTAAATGATGTTGCAAATGTATTTGCTAACAGTTATAATTTGGTAATGATGAAATTGAGCTGGGGAAAGGAAATAGGAAAAAACACTTTAAAGTTTAATGCTGGTGTTGATAATTTACTGAACGAGAATTATAGTTTGGGTAATGATTTAAATGCTTTTGGAAATCGGTTTTATAATCCCGCTGCAACAAGAAATTACTTTTTTGGGTTGGGGTTAAGGATTTGATTAGGGGAAATATTAGGAAATTCAAAATACTCCAATTTGTGGTTTGTGAGGACACAAACCACGGAGAGAAAAACACTTTCAATTTATGGTTTGTAAGGACACAAACCACGGAGAGAAATAATTTTAATGCGTAAGAAAGGTGCGTTAACGATTGCAGCGGCATACTTTTTTGCCTTTTCAGCAAAAAAGATACAGCGGAAAGCGTGTTAAAACGCCCAAATAATTATCATTTTAAACATCTGTTTATCTGAAATAAATTCAAACAATAATAAAATAAAAATTCAGAAATAATAATTCAAAAATCTATTCTTATTTAAAACAAAAAGAGAAAAAACCATCATTTCAAACGCTTTTACATAAGGCAGTTTTTAAAAGTTATTTCTTTTCACTTCATCCAAATTATTACAAATCATAACGGTTGTATTTAAAACAACATTAATTATATTTGCGTTCCTTAAATAATTTTAGAGATATTATAATGAGAGAAATACAATATAGAGAAGCCCTACGTGAAGCGATGAACGAGGAAATGCGCAAAGACGACAAGATTTACCTAATGGGTGAGGAAGTTGCCGAATATAACGGTGCGTATAAAGTGAGCCAAGGGATGTTAGATGAATTTGGCGCAAAAAGAGTAATTGATACTCCAATTGCCGAGCTTGGTTTTGCTGGTATTGCCATTGGTTCTGCCATGAACGGACTTCGCCCGATTGTAGAATTTATGACTTTCAACTTCTCTTTAGTTGCTATTGATCAGATTATTAACGGTGCTGCAAAAACTTTATCAATGAGTGGAGGACAGTTTGGTTGCCCAATTGTTTTTAGAGGTCCAACTGGTAACGCCGGACAATTAGGAGCGCAACACTCTCAAAATTTTGAGAACTGGTTTGCTAATTGCCCAGGTTTAAAAGTAGTAGTTCCATCTACACCTTATGATGCAAAAGGTTTATTAAAATCATCAATTATAGATAACGATCCCATTATTTTTATGGAATCTGAATTGATGTATGGCGATAAAGGCCATGTACCAGAAGAAGAATATTACTTAGAAATTGGTAAAGCAAATATCACTAAAGAAGGTACTGATGTAACTATCGTTTCTTTTGGTAAAATGATGAGCCGCGTAATTGCACCAGCTTTAGAAGCATTAGAAAAAGAAGGAATTAGTGCAGAAGTTATAGATTTAAGAACTGTACGTCCTATTGATTACGATTGTATCATTAATTCTGTAAAGAAAACTAACCGTTTAGTAGTAGTAGAAGAAGCTTGGCCTTTAGCGTCTATCTCTTCTGAAATTGCTTTTAACGTTCAAAGAAATGCTTTCGATTACTTGGATTCGCCAATTATCCGTATTACTTGTGCCGATGTTCCGCTTCCTTATGCACCAACTTTAATTGCTGCAAGTTTACCAAATGCAGAGCGAGTGGTAAAGGCGGTTAAAGAGGTGATGTACGTTTCTAAGTAGAAGGTTTTAAGTAATAAGTTGAAAGTGAAAAGTTAAAGGTTAAAAGCTTAAATATTCTCAATATTTAGCAAGCCGTTCTAATCAATTTTAGAGCGGTTTTTTTGTGTCTTTTTTCTTGGTTCTTGTTTCTTAGTTTTTTTGCTCTTAATTTCTTGATACTTATTTCTTGCTTCCTTTCTGTTATTTTTTGGCTATTCAATTAGATTAATACTTATCAGGGCGTTTAAACACGCTATCCGTTATAGTTTTTTTGCTACCTGCGTTATGGTAATAGCAAAAAAAGCTGCCGCTCCTATCGTTAACGCAAAAAACCTGCTCTGTTAAGAATAATTCTTTATTGAAATCAATGGTATCAATCTATTTCTTTTGCTCGTAATACTATAAAAAACCGAAAATTTAATTATCATTGATTTATAAAACCCTCAAAACCCAAACATGAAAAAATTATTATCAATCATTGCTTTTACCATACTATTTGGGATGAGCGCAACATTTGCCCAAGATAAAATCTACAAAAAAACCGGCGAAGTATTAGAAGCTAAGGTAACAGAAATTGGAAACTCTGAAATTAGATACAAAGCTTTCGCAAATTTGAATGGCCCAAACTATGTAGTTAATAAACAAGATGTTATAAAAATAATTTATGAAAACGGAAAAGTAGAAACCTTTGAAAATGTAACTAAGGAAATAGCTATTGAAACACAAAAAAGAGCTCAAAATGTTTATGCAGAAATATTGGGGCAAGGTTTATTATTCTCAATAAACTACGATACTCGTTTTAGCAATAAAAGAAATGGAATTGGCGGCAGGATTGGTTTTGGTGGGATTGGCGGAGATGGTGCTGGCTTAATTACTGTTCCCGTTTCTTTAAACTATTTATTAGGAGAAGGAAAAAATTTTTTTGAGATTGGTTTAGGTGCAACTTACGCTAAAATATCTACTAACAATGACTTCTTTTTTGGAGATGGGGGCAGCAGTGTTATAGGTACTATGGCTTTTATGTATAGATTGCAACCTGTAAAAACTGGATTTTCTTTTAGAGGAGGGATTACACCCGTATTTTCTAGTGTGGGCTTTGTTCCTTATTTTGTTGGCTTTAGTGTTGGGTATACTTTTTAGGTTGAGCTTTCAGAAAATATTTTGAATGAACTTTTGATATTTACAATTAATTGCAAGCGTAGAACGATTGTATAGGTTGAGATGTATAACCAAATGAATGATAATATTTACCTTTATTGAGTATCCAAAAATCATATGAAATTTCCAATTTCAAAATTAAAACAAAACATAATACTGCAACTTTTTACAATTTTGCTACGATATGTTTTGGGGGCTTCTTTCGTTTTTGCGAGTATTTTTAAAATTCAAGGAATAAGATTTACACCAGAATCTGCAATAAACTCGCCAATTGGATCTAATGAACATTTTTTTGAAACCATGTACCAAACACCACATTACTGGAATTTCATCGGTTGGGGACAATTAATCGTAGGATTTCTATTAATGTCTCAAGTTTTTAGTACCGCAGGTGCTATCGCTTTTCTCCCAATAATCCTAAATATTTATGTTATAACGATATCATGGAACTCGACAAATATTCTTATCATCATATCCCTCATGGTAATTGGAAACATATATTTATTATTTTGGGACTGGAACAAATTAAAATTTATTGTATTACCTAACCCACAAAATTTCATAGATGATAATAATGCGTTTTCAAAGCATAAAATTTGGACTTATCTAGGTATAATATTTTTTATTACAATAATTTTTATCAGAAAAGTACTATTAACTAATCATTGATTTAATTCTGATTATGCAAGTTTTAAGGCAATAAGTTGACAAAGAAAAACGATGGTTTAACAATTTTGTAAAAATAACTGAACCGCTATTTATAACTCTTTGCATCTTAATTAAGTTGATATTGGTTATGCCTACATGCCATTTCTGAGCAAATTTTCAGAACGTTAGGTGTAAGGCTATTCGAACGAATCAACTAAATTAAAAGACAAATTTCTGTATCTTAGTTAAATGAAACAAAGGGTTTATATCGACACTTCTGTATTTGGAGGTTATTTTGACGAGGAATTCTCAGAACACACTATACCGCTATTTAAAAGACTGAACGAAGACGAATTCATCATTTTATTTTCTAACGTTACAGAAGAGGAACTTGAGGGAGCTCCTGAAAAAGTAAAAACGCTAGTTAAAGAACTCAAAGCTGAAAACACAGAATTTTTAGAAACCAATGACGAAGCTGTTGATTTGGCGACAGAATATATTACCGAAAAAGTTGTTGGACAAACTAGTTTTCCCGACTGCTTACACATCGCTTTAGCGACAATCAACAAAGCGGACTTTCTCATAAGCTGGAACTTCAAACACATAGTGAATGTCGAAAGAATTCGGGGTTATAATTCCATCAATATTAAAAATGGCTACAAGCAGTTAGAAATACGTTCACCAAGAGAATTTAGAAAATATGAAGACAATTGATAAAGAATTTGACGC
>JBBRYE010000076.1:0-17452 GCA_038237895.1 Sphingobacteriales bacterium
AAAATTAGAAATTATGAAAAAGTTATTTATATCATCAATGTTTGTTTTTCTTTCTGCTACTATGGTAGTAAACGCTTCTGTTAAAACTATAAAGACAGATGATGATAAAGAAAAAATCTCTACACCCGTACTACAACAATTTGGCTATACCTTTTATAATGCAAAAAATGTAAGTTGGACTTTTAATGAAAAATTTCAGAAAGCTACATTCTATTTAGACGGTAAAAAAACATTTGCAATTTATGATTTGGATAACAACTTTTTAGTTGCAACACAGCTCTCGTCAATTAACGATCTTCCAGAAATAGCTAAAAATGATTTAGCTAAATATTACAGCGGATATAAAATTAACAATATTTTAAAAGTTGTATCAAGATCAATAAATTATTCATCAGATGATGATACAAACTCTTATTGGATTGATTTATCAAACAATGAAATTTATAAAGTTGCTGTAGTGTTTCCCAACTCTAGTTTAAATATTTTAAAATCCGAAAAAATTAAATAAACTTGGTCGCTTATTTAAAAAATAGCCGGATTAAAAATCCGGCTATTTTTTTAGATTATTACTATTATTACTTCGCTTTAAAGATAACCATCCCTAAAGGTGGTATATTTACCTCTATAGAATTTGCTTTCCAATGGCTACTTCTTTCTTCAGATGTTTTGTCTTGATTCTTAATTCCACTGCCCCAAAAATCATGATTATCAGAATTGAAAATCTCTTTATAAGTTCCTTTTTTAGAAACCCCAAATCTATAATTTGTACGAGGGACAGGCGTTAAATTAAGAGCTATTATTAAATCATCTTTTGGATTGTAACCTTTACGGGCATAAACCACTACAGAATTCTCCCAATCGTCATTTACTAACCATTCAAATCCATTACCATCAAAACTACGCTCATAAAGTGCTGGTTCTTCTTTATATAATTTATTTAAAGCCATTATTGTTCTCTTAATGCCTTGATGAGGAGCATATTCTAACAAATGCCAATCTAAAGAGTTTGATGGATTCCATTCTTTAGTTTGAGCAAATTCACAACCCATAAATAATAACTTAGTCCCTGGATGTGTCCACATGTAACTATATAGCAACCTTAGATTTGCAAATTGCTGCCATTCATCTCCTGGCATTTTATAGATCAAAGATTTTTTACCATGCACCACTTCATCATGCGAAAGCGGTAACATAAAATTCTCTGTAAAAGCGTAAATGGTGCTAAAAGTCAATTCAGAATGATGGTATTTTCTATTAATTGGATCTTCAGAGAAATAATCTAATGTATCATTCATCCAACCCATCATCCATTTTTGTCCAAACCCTAATCCTCCGGTGTAAGTGGGATGACTAACTCCTGGAAATGAAGTAGATTCTTCTGCAATAGTTTGTACATCTGGAAAATTAGCATATACAGCTTCATTAAATTCTTTCAGTAAAGAAATGGCTTCTAAATTTTCTCTTCCACCAAATTCATTCGGAATCCACTCTCCTTCTTTTCTAGAATAATCAAGATATAACATCGATGCAACCGCATCCACCCTTAAACCATCAACATGGAACCTATCTAACCAAAAAATTGCATTTGAGATTAAAAAGGAGCGCACCTCATTACGTCCATAATTAAAGATGTAAGATTTCCAATCAGGATGAAATCCTTTCTTCATATCTGCATGTTCATACAAATGAGAACCATCAAAATGATAAAGACCATGCGCATCTCCGGGAAAGTGAGAGGGTACCCAATCCATTATTACTCCGATGTCATTTTTATGAAACTCTTCAATCAAATACATTAATTCTTGCGGGGTACCGTATCTACAGCTTGCCGCAAAATATCCGGTAATTTGATATCCCCAACTAGGATAAAAAGGATGTTCCATTAATGGCATAAACTCTACATGAGTAAAACCCATTTCTTTCACATAAGGCACTATTTTATAGGCCATATCTTTATATGAAATAAACTGGTCAGGAGATTCTATCCCTCTGGCCCAAGAGCCAAAATGAACCTCATATACAGACATTGGCTGGTTTAAAGCATTATTCTTGTGCCTTTTATTCATCCACTCCTGATCGTTCCACTCGTACCAATTATCCCAAACAATAGATGCCGTACGCGGTGGCTCTTCAGATTTTAATGCATAAGGATCTGCTTTTTCTAAATCCTCGCCAGTAGTAGAATTTATAAAATATTTATAAGATTCTCCATTCCCAACATCCGGAATAAAACCTTCCCAAATACCAGAACCATCCCATCTAATATTAAGTGCATGACTGCCTTTATCCCAATGGTTAAAGTTCCCTATTACTGATACGAAATGTGCATTTGGTGCCCAAACAGCAAAATAAGTTCCGATAACGCCATTATTCTCAACAACATGGCTTCCAAATTTTTCGTAAAGTTTAAAGTGCTTTCCAGATTTAAATAAGGAAATATCAAAATCTGTAAATCTTGAGTAAGGGAGAACAGAAATATAATTGTTATTTTCAGATATTTCTTCTGATTTAGATATTTTTGATGTTGATGTCTTAAACACCTTCTCTGAAACCTTATTTATTGGTTTCTTTATTTTTTTATTTTCTTTTGCTAACTTTTCTTCAATAACTGCTTTAGCAGTATCTTCTTTTGCTTTCTTGGCCATAGAGCTAGAATAATTAAATAGGACTATAATTTTGGTTGAGATAATCTAGTATGATTATTTGAACAATTTACAAATTAACTTGGATTTTAATGTTTTAAAATCCGTTAAAATAAAATCGCAAAAAAAAGCCCAAATTAATTGGGCTTTTTATTATTTGAGGATTTGAATGTTTTTAAAATATTTGGAAACATTGATTCTAACCCTCTTTAGTTCATCAAAAACTAATTCACCTTCATAATCTTTACCATCGATAATAATTTTTGATGGTTTAAATGGCAAACCAATAAACTTTAAATCATAGGTTTCATATCGTGGAGTAAATAATCCCTCAACGGATTTCTTAATGGTCATGGATTTTTTATCACCATTAACAATAAATTTTCTTTCTAAATGAATATCCTGTTCATAACCAAAAGTATCGCCATGATCTTCAAATTGGAAAGAGTTTACTTCACAATCAGAGTAATAAATTTGAAATTTTAATTCATCAATTTCAAATTCATTGGTATGCTGCATAACCGGATACTCTGGAATTACAGAACCTGCTTTTACAAAAATCGGCATCGAGTCTAAAGGTGCCTGTATTAAATGTTCTTGCCCTCCTTCATACATTTCATGTGTCCAGTAATCATACCAATTACCCTTTGGCATATATACATTACGAGATGTTGCACCTTCGTCTAATATTGGGCAAACCAATATCTTATCGCCAAAAGTAAATTCGTCTTCACGGAATTTGTTATCAGCATTTTCTTGCTCTAGCATTACAATAGGGCGTAATATTGGAAATCCATAACGGTGATGTTCCCAAAATGCACTATAAATGTAGGGCAATAGTTTATATCTTAATTCTATAAATTTTCTATTGATATCTTCTAATTCTTTACCAAAACTCCATGGTTCTCTTTCTGCGGTATCTCCTGCCGAATGTGCCCTCATAAATGGAGAAAAAACTCCTAATTGAATCCATCTGGTAAAAAGTTCTCCCGTTGGCTCGCCACTAAAACCTCCAATATCTGTTCCTGCAAAAGGTAATCCAGACATAGAAAGTCTTTGCATTTGTAAACTTCCAATTTTTAAATGTTCCCAACTTGCAACGTTATCTCCCGTCCAAACACAGCTATAACGCTGCACACCAGAATAACCTGCTCTGGTAATGGTAAAAGGTCTTTTATTTTTTTGAATTTTCTTTAAACCATCATAAGTTGCTCTTACCATTTGCATCCCATAAACATTGTGAGCCTTACGGTGAGAACCCCTATGTCCATCAAATTGATGACGAACATCATCAGGAAAAGTTCCTGATCCAAAAACAGCTGGCTCGTTCATATCATTCCAAACTCCGGCTACTCCTACCTCTACTAATTCTTTAAATAACCCACCCCACCAGGATCTAACTTCAGGATTTGTAAAATCTGGAAATTGGCAACGTCCTGGCCAAACATGACCTTCCATAAAGTAATCATCGCTACGGCGACAAAAATATTTATTTTCTTTTCCTTCTTTAAAAACCCAATAATTATCATCAACCTTTATTCCTGGATCAATAATAACAACTGTCTTAAAACCATCATCAGATAGTTCCTTTATCATTTTTTTAGGATTTGGAAAGTACTTTTTGTTCCAAGTGAAACACCTGTAACCATCCATATAATCAATATCTAAATAGAGCGCATCGCAAGGAATCTTTCTGCTTCTAAACTGATAAGCCAAATCCTGAACTTTAGATTCCGGGTAGTAACTCCATCTACACTGGTGATATCCTAAAGCCCAAATTGGAGGCAATTGATGAGTACCCGTGATAGAATTATAGCGTTTTACTACATCCATCATTTTGGGACCATGAATGTAATAATATTGTAATTCGCCACCATCTGCCCAAAAACTTAATTTTGTTGGATCTTCTTGTGCAAAATCGAAATGAGTTTTAAATGTATTATCTAAAAATATTCCATGAGCATTTTCTTTTTTTAAGGATATAAAAAAAGGAATACTCCTGTACAATGGATCTTGATGTTTTGCAAAAGAGTAAGTATCAGAATTCCAATTTTGTAATCTTTTTCCTCTTAAATTTAAATCGGTAGGTTTATCGCCTAAACCAAAATATGCTTCATCTGGATCGCTTTTTTTAGTACAATAAACGTAATAACCACCAAATTTTGCATTCTCTTCCCAATGCATTGCTAAGTAATCTTCATTGGTGATATTGTTATCATTATCAACAAAAGAAATTAAAAAGTCTTCTTTATTTATACGGCAGGTTACTGTGTTAGTAGCTACAGAGTAATAAGTTTTTTCTTCTTTAAAATTAAAGACAGCCACTTTTTGATCTAGAAGAGGGACAGCGTAAGAAAAATCATCTAAGAAAACGCTATGAGGCGCCATCCTTACTCTTATAATTTCATCACTAACTACTCTTATTTCAACAGATGCGGCACCATCAGTAAAAATAAACTTATTATTTTCTTGCCTTACTTCTTTAACAGCACCCAAAAATTGCTTTACTATAGGTTTTAATCCTACAATAGGATTGTTTACATGCTGTATATCCTCTGCATCTAACTCATCAACACTTACTTCAATGTGTTCTGAGGTATCATTAAGATCTTTTACTATATCTATATCCGCATTGTTATCAAGCGGATTCTCTTTATCCTTGTTCATTTATTACCTAAAAAATATGATGCTAAGATGCTTATTATAGTTTAATTACCGAAAATAAATTCGATAGATATTGAGTTATTTTATCAACATCGCAACAAAACTTAATTATTTTTTTATTTTTATTGACAAAAAGACCAATTTTTTAAACAAATTATGAAATAATTAAATAGAACATTTACACAATTGTCATTTTTTTTCTATTAAAAATGCTGAATTTTTTAAATCAATATTTGAATTATATTTGATTAATGAACATTTTTAAAATCCATAATGAAATTGAATTTAATGAAACCTGTTTAGATGTTTTTAAAATTCAATACCAGAATATAGAAGTTTATCAAACCTTTGTTAAAGGTTTAAGGGTTAAACCCGAAGAAATAACACATTATAGCCAGATTCCGTTTTTACCGATTTCATTTTTCAAAACTCATAAAATTATAAACGATGATGCTTTCGCCGATATTATCTTTATAAGTTCTGGTACCACAGGAATTTTAACTAGTCAGCATTTTGTAGAGGATGTTGAATTATATGAAAAAAGTTATTTAAAAGGCTTTGAGCAAGCTTATAGCAAAATTGAAGACTATTGTATTTTAGCATTATTGCCTAATTACTTAGAAAGAAAAGGTTCTTCTTTAATTTATATGGTGGATGATTTGATAAAAAAATCTGAACACACAAATAGTGGTTTTTTCCTTTATGAACACCAAGAATTGTCGCAAATGCTTCATCAACTCAAAAAAAATAAACAAAAAACATTGTTGATTGGCGTTACCTATGCTTTACTAGATTTTGTAGAGTCTTATCATATAAATTTTCCAGAATTAATTGTGTTGGAAACAGGTGGGATGAAGGGTAAGCGTAAAGAAATGATCAGGGAAGAATTGCACCAAACCTTATGTGAAGGATTTGGAGTTAGCAAAATACACTCAGAATATGGAATGACAGAATTACTTTCTCAAGCTTATTCTAAAGGAGACGGAATTTTTGAAACCCCACCTTGGATGAAAATTTTAATTAGGGATACTAATGACCCTTTAACATTTTTAAAAAATGGAAAAACCGGGGGAATTAATGTGATTGACTTGGCTAATATTCATTCCTGCTCTTTTATCGCCACCCAAGATTTAGGTAAAATTCACTTTAGCAATACTTTTGAAATTTTAGGAAGATTTGATGATAGCGAAATTAGAGGTTGTAATTTGATGGTGGGTTAGATTCTAATTTTCTTTCTAATTTAGATAAATAATTTTGATATGAAAAAAACACAATTGATAGATACCATAAAAGATTTACCAGAGGATTTCCCTATTGATGATTTAATTGAGCGTTTGGTTATTATACAAAAAATTGAAGATCGCCAGCAAAAAGTTTTAGCAGGAGACATACTTACAGAAGAAGAAGCTAAAATGAAGCTTGAAAAATGGTTAAAGTAATCATACCCTAACATGAAAAACACTTCTCTTCTACTTTTTATTTTTTTAATTTGTTACCAAACTTTAACTGCCCAAAATAGAACTTTTGACAACAGTTTTGCTCATTATAAAATTGATTTTAATGAAAGTATAAACGTCAAAAATCCTGTAGAGAATTTAGATAATCAAATAGATTCTATTTTTAAACTAGAAAAGGAGTATGAATTTGAATTACGTATTTGGGAAAGTGGAGATCTTATTAATTATAGGAAGGTTTTTATTATGACTTTAAAAGATTATAAGTGGAATATCAGATATTTTGATTGGGATTTTAACATAAAAAAATACTTAAAGTTTAAAGAAATTCCACTAAATACTGCTGATATGAATATGTTATGGATACACATTTATGACCAGCATTATGTTAATCAAATACCATCAGAAGAATTTATATCACATAGATTTATAAATTACTTTGTTGATTATGAAAATCCTGAAAACTCTAGAGGTGGAAGAACAGAATTATTACATGGAAGGACCTATAATTTTGAACTTCTTAAACCAGATAAAAAACGATATTTTAATTATTATAGTCCACAAGAGTTTCATAAAATCTTCCCAAATATTGAAGAGCTATATCATGTTTTAGCGGTAATAGCATTTGTCGAAAAATATATTAATGATAATAGGATTTACAGGTAAAACTACTTAATCAACAATCACCAAAAAATAATTCTTCTTCCCTTTTTGTACTACTAAAAACTTTTCGTTAATTAATTCCGATACTTTAAATATTTTTTCTGGATTTGCAACTTTTTCTCGATTTATTGAAACTCCTCCCCCAACAATCATTTTTTTTGCTTCTCCTTTTGATAGAAATATAGCGGTTTTATCAGCTAATAATGTCAAAGCATCATAACCACCTTCAAACTCGTCTTTTGAAATAGTGAACTTTGTAATTCCTTCAAAAACAGTTAAAACTCCTTCATCGTCTAAAGATTTTAAAAAATCTAAAGAACCATTGCCGAAAAGAAAATCTGTTGTTTTTAAAGCGGTTTCTAAAGCTTCTTCACCATGTACTCTTTGTGTAATATCCTTAGCTAAAGCTCTTTGCAAAGCTCTTTGATGTGGAGCTTCAGCATGTTCAGCAATTAAATTCTCAATCTCTTGCTGATTAAAAAAAGTAAATATCTTTATATAATTTGCAGCATCATCATCAGATGCGTTTAACCAAAACTGGTAAAATTGGTAGGGGCTGGTTTTCTTAGCATCTAACCATACATTTCCACCTTCAGATTTTCCAAATTTTGTTCCATCAGCTTTTTTTATCAGAGGAGATGTAAGCGCAAAAGCTTGCCCACCACCTTTTCTCCTAATAAATTCAGTTCCGGTTACAATATTTCCCCATTGATCAGAACCACCCATTTGTAACACACAATTTTTATGTTTCCATAAATAATAGAAATCATACCCTTGTATCAGTTGATAAGAAAATTCTGTAAAAGACATTCCCACCTCACTTTCTAATCTTTTCTTTACCGAATCTTTAGACATCATATAGTTAACAGTGATGTGTTTCCCAGCATCTCTTATAAAATCTAGAAAGCTGTAATTTTTAAACCAATCAAAATTATTTACTATTTCTGCACTATTTTTTCCGCAATCAAAATCTAAAAAACGTTCTAATTGAGATTGGATTCCTTTTAAATTTTTATCTAAAATATCTTCAGATAATAAATTTCTTTCTTGTGATTTCCCAGAAGGATCGCCAACCATCCCAGTAGCGCCACCAACTAAAGCAAAAGGCTTATGGCCAGCATTTTGAAAGCGAACTAAAGTAAATATCTGCAACAAACTACCCACATGAAGAGAATCTGCAGTTGGGTCAAACCCAATATATCCGGCTGCCATTCCTTTTAGAAGTTCTTCCTCGGTTCCGGGCATAATATCGTGTAGTAAACCTCTCCAACGTAATTCTTCAACAAAATTCATGTAACTTGTATTTTAAAATTGTGCTATATTGTAAAAACGCAAATATATCAATTCACTTGAAATGTAACGTTTAAAATGTAATTGCGTATTGTTAATTAAAGTATGAATTTTTTATCACATTATTATTTCGACAGAAACAGTACTAATCCTTACGAGGTGTTAGGAATGGTTTTGCCCGATTTAATTAAAAACGCTGATAAATCTTTAAACCTGCTCCCAGAAAAAAACGTTAGGTTAAATCATGAATGCGAAGACATAAAATCATTACTTTTTGGATGGAAAAGACATTTAAAAGTTGATCGGGTCTTTCACAGTTCCCCGTTTTTCTTTCACCACCAACATCAAATAAAACTATTAATAAAAGATGCTATAATAAATTCTCCAGTTAAACCTTTTTTTTTAGGACATATAAGTTTAGAACTACTTTTAGATAGTTTATTGCTATCAGAAAATTTAATTAATGTAGAAAACTTTTATGCTCTAATTAATAAAGTGAATGATAAAACTTTAAAACAGTTTATTAATTTAAATGGGTTTGAAGACACCGATAAATTTTTTAAATTTTTTGATATGTTTAAAAATGAGAAATATTTATTTAGTTACGCAGATCCAGAAAAAGTGACTTATGCTTTAAAAAGAATATGTATGAGACTTTGGCAAGATCCTTTTGATGAAGACCAAGAGCGTAACTTAACTAAAAGTTTAATACTTTATAAAACTAAATTATCAGAAGAATTTCTTCCTATATTTGAACTGATTGATTCACAATTAAATTAATGATTAAACGTCTTACTACCTGTTTATTTTTATTTTTACCAATCCTAATTTCTGCTCAAACAAGAAAATATTCTAATGAGTTTTTACAAATTGGTGTAGGATCTAGGGCTTTTGGAATGGCTGGTTCAGTTGTATCATCAACTAATGATGTGACCTCTGGATATTGGAATCCTGCTGGTTTGGTAAATATGAAATCTCAAACTCAAGCTAGTTTAATGCATTCAGAATATTTTGCAGGAATTGCTAAATATGATTATGCTGGTTTTGCAACCTTTGTAGCAGATAACACTGCGGTGGTAAGTGCATCTCTTATAAGATTTGGTGTGGATGACATTCCTGATACTTCTGAATTAATTGATGCGGATGGTAATATAAATTATGATAGGGTAAAATCTTTCTCGGCCGCGGATTATGCCTTTTTATTTAGTTATGCGAGAAACACAAAAAACAGACAAGAAGGTGAAAACGGGTTAAGTTATGGAGCAAATGTAAAAGTTATCCATAGAATAGTTGGAGAATATGGAAAATCTTGGGGATTTGGAATTGATGTTGGTGCACAATATAAACTAAACAGATTTACTTTTGCTGCTGTTGGAAGAGATATTACTACTACTTTTAATGCCTGGAGTTATAACCCCGATAAGTTTTCTAGCATTTATACCGCTACTGGAAATGATATTCCAAAAAATTCTACAGAAACTACATTGCCAAGAATTGTTTTAGGGGCCGCCTATGATACGCAAATTTCAAAAAACATAAGCTTAATAACAGAGGCTAATTTTTCTTTTACTACAGATGGAAAAAGAAATGTACTAGTTTCTGCAGACCCAATTAGTATTGATCCCACTTTGGGATTTGAAGCCGATTACAAAAAAGTTGTTTTCTTAAGAACAGGTATTGGGAATATTCAAAAAATCACTGATTTTGACGGTAAGCAAAACTATTCATTACAACCAAATTTAGGAGTCGGTATAAAAATTAAAAACTTTTCTATTGATTATGCGCTTACAGATATCGGGAACCAAAGCGATGGACTTTACAGCAATGTGTTTTCTATCCGTTTAGATTTCGATAAAAAATAAATGGATTTTATTACTTTAATTGGCCTAATAGCTGCATTTGGGACAACTTTTTCTTTTTTACCTCAAGCCATAAAAATCATAAAAACAAAAAACACCGAAGGCATTTCGCTTTCGATGTATTTAATGTTTACTGTAGGCGTTTTCTTATGGCTAATATATGGCTATATGAAAGGCGATATGCCAGTTATGATTGCTAATGGAATTACCCTGATATTGGCTGGTATTATTCTTTTTTTAAAGATGAAATACAAACCAAAATTATAGCGTAGCCATATAAGCTCTAAATTTCGGCATTAACAACGCATCATATCCATAAACATCCTTTGAGGAAATTAAATTCCCTTTATCATCTGTCCAAGCAGTATAATAAGATATAAATACCGGAACTGGGTCTTTTATATTTACCCATCTAGCTTCTACAACTGCCCCATTAGAAGCGGCTTCTGTTTCTTTAACTATTTCTTCAGATTTTGATTTATTGTTTAATAAATATTCTTGTAATTTCATAGGCTCTTGTACTCTTACACATCCATGGCTTACTGCTCTCATACTCTGGCTAAACATTGCCTGAGCAGGAGTATCATGCAAATAAATAGCATATGGATTTTGAAAAATAAATTTAATTTGCCCTAAAGAATTATCAGCACCTGGATTTTGTTTAAAAGAATACTGGGTAATATCTGCACTATTCCAATCTACAGTTGGCGAGTTAACTAACTCTCCATTTTTATAAGCAACCATATTTTTGGCCTCTAAATAATAAGAGTCTTTTCTTAAACTGTTGATGATTTCTGTAGAAGCTATACTTTCTGGAATATTCCAAACCGGATTAACCTGCATTCTATCAATCATACCACTTAAAATAGGAGTTTCATGTCCTCCTGCTTCCCCAACACAAACTTTCATTTGCAAATCTGTGGTATTATTATCAATTAAGCGTAAAGTGAATTCGGGGATATTTACTAAAAGATATTTTCCTTTATATTCTTTAACTGGCCATCTTAAACGCTCCATTGATAAGTAAATCTTTTGCTTGTCATCAGATGTTAGTTTTTGAGTAGTTTCTGGTTTATCATCATTAATTAAAAGATTTGATAGCCTTTGGTAGAAACCATTTTTAGGTTGTAAATCTTCTAAAAATTTATCTAAATCTAATTGATCTAATGTTTTTTCTACATCTATAAAATCGGGTCTTTCTACACTAACATAGTATCTGCTTAATACAGTTTTAGGGTTAACAGCGCCATATTTTAAAATATTAGCATAATTTATTAATCCATCTGCAGAATAAAGTTCTAGCTGAGCTAAATAAGGATAACTTTCCTCAACCTTTTTAAATTTTTTGGTTTTAACTGTATTCAATAAATCAGTTATTTTATCAGCATGAAAAAATTCGGAGCTTAATCCGTGATATTTTGCATTTAAAAGATATTGATGTAAATTATCTAATTTACCATTAATAAGAAACCCCCCTACCAATGTTAAACCGTTTTCATTATCCTCCTCATTATAAATTTTACTAATCCATTTAGGATCATGTAATTCTGGTTTTAATTTGTTTAATTCAACTTTAAATACTTCATTATAGGCTTCAGTATCAAAGTTTTTATACTGTCTGCTTTTAAAAGCTTTTGCTAAGTTTTTTCCAAACTCTTCATGCTTGCCCTTAGAACAGGACATAAATACTATTGAGGATATAAAAATTAATGCGAGTACTTGTTTTAACTTCATTTTTTTTGTTTTAACATTGTATTTGCAACATTTGTGCCTTTTAATTTTTAATTGATAATTAAAATATCATGTTTAAAATTTTACAAACATTAATCATAAATGGTATGTAAATTGAACAAATATTATAAATATTAAAATTATGATGACGATACAAGTTAATACCGACAATCACATTGATGGAAAAGAAGATTTTGCTTCCTACATCAAAGATTTGTTTAACGAGAAACTAAAAAGATTTGATTCTCACGTTACCCGGATTGAAGTTCATCTAAGCGATGAGAATGCAGGAAAAGGCGGTTCTGATGATAAAAAATGTAATATAGAAGCAAGAATAGAAAATCACGATCCTATATTTGCAAGTGCTACTTCTAATGAAATGCATATCGCAATAAGTGAAGCATTACAAAAAATAAAAACCGGAATTGATAGGGTTTTAGATAAAATTAAAAACTAATCTTAACAATAACCATTAGAAAGCCATTGCAATTAAAATTGTGATGGCTTTTTATTTTGCGTAAATTTTATTTTACTTTTTAATAAATGTATTAGGAATTAAAACCTAATCAATCATAAATTTTATATTTGTGATGTGAGAGATAAAAAAGTAGCATTATTAATACTAGATGGCTGGGGATACGGAAATAACGATTCTTCTAACGCCATTTTAGCAGCAAATACCCCGTTTTTTGATAGCTGTATAAAACATTACCCAAATTCTAAATTAGAAGCATCTGGCGAAGCTGTTGGTTTACCCGCGGGGCAAATGGGAAATTCTGAAGTTGGCCACATGAATTTAGGGGCTGGCCGTGTGGTTTATCAAGAACTTGGTCGTATAAATAAAGCGGTGAAAGACGGTGACTTTAATACAAACCCAACTTTACAAAATGCCTTTAAATATGCAAAAGAAAATAATAAGAAAATTCATTTAATTGGTTTAGTTTCTGATGGTGGCGTTCATGCACATACAAAACATATTAAAGGTTTATGTGATGCTGCTAAAGCTTTTGGATTAGATAAAGTATTTATCCATGCTTTTACAGATGGTAGAGATACCGACCCAAATTCTGGAGTTGAATATTTATCAGATTTAGAGAAATATTTAAAAACATCTACCGGACAAATTGCCTCTGCAATTGGAAGATATTACGCCATGGACCGTGATAATAGATGGGAAAGAGTAAAATTAGCTTATAATCTATTAGTAAAAGGTGAAGGAGAAAAAGTTAATAATTTAACCGATGCTTTAAAAAAGTCTTATTTAGATGGTGTTACTGATGAATTTTTGAAACCTATCATTAAAATAGGAGCAGATGGAAATCCAATAGGAGTTATTTCAGATGGTGATGTGGTAATTTGCTTTAACTTTAGGACAGATAGAGGGAGAGAAATTACACAAGCTTTAACACAAAAAGCTTTTCCAGAACAAGACATGAAGCCTTTAAAACTTCATTATATCACCATGACTACCTATGATGAAACATTTAAAGATGTAAACGTAATGTTTACTAAAGACGATTTAGTAAATACTTTAGGAGAAATTTTAGAACAAAATCATAAATCACAAATCAGGATTGCCGAAACTGAAAAATATCCTCACGTCACTTTCTTTTTTAGCGGAGGTAGAGAAAAAGAGTTTGATAGAGAAACCAGATTGATGGTTCCTTCACCAAAAGTTGCAACTTATGATTTACAACCAGAAATGAGTGCAAAGGGAATTAGAGACGCAATTATCCATGAAATAGAAAAAGGAGATGCTGATTTTATTTGCCTAAACTTTGCAAACCCAGATATGGTTGGGCACACCGGTGTTTTTGATGCAGTGATAAAAGCAGTAGAAACTGTAGATACTTGTGCAAAAGAAGTGGTAGAAGCCGGAATCAAAAACGGTTATTCTTTCATCATTTTGGCAGATCATGGTAATGCAGATTACATGATCAATGCAGATGGTTCAGTAAACACTGCACATACTACCAATTTAGTTCCCTGTATACTAATTGATGAAGATTATAAAACATTAAATGATGGCAAATTAGGAGACATAGCCCCTACTATTTTAAAATTGTTAAAAATAGAACAACCTAAAGAAATGGGAGGTTTATCTTTAATTTGATGCAGAATTTCAGCAAAATCCTATTAATTTTCTTTTTGATATTAGGATGTACTCCAAGCAGAAAAAAAGATGAAGCTAGAGAAATCTATTATTTTGATCTTAAAAGTTATTTCCAGAATTTGACAGAAGTTCTAAATAAAAAGCATTTAACCATACAAAAAACTGTGTCCAAAAATGGAGTTAAAGAAGAGAAAAAAGTCGTAATTACAGATTGGAAGAATGAATTTGCACTTTTTATTGATGCCGACATTAATAAATCTGCATGGAAAGATAGCTACACTAAAGATTCTACCACAAAAATCATAGTTTACAAGGCTAAAAATGAGGATTTAAAAACAAGGAGTATTTCTATTACTTTAGATAATGGTAAGCCAATAAAAATTGTTGTTAAAACCAAAGTTGATAATCTTTTATACCAAGGAGATGAAACTTTAACCTATCAAGAAGGAATTCTTTATCAAATTGAAAAACATCAAAAGGTTATTTTATTAGGTTTAAATAGTTATTTAATTGAAGGAAAATTTAGAAAATAAAAAATATTAACCTTTAAATAAATCAGTATACATAAATATTATGGCAAAAAACGGCAAAGCCGCACTAGGTTTCATCTTTATTACTTTATTGATTGATGTTACAGGATTAGGAATAATTATCCCGGTTTTACCAACCTTAATTGCAGAATTAATACATGGAAATTTAAGTGACGCCGCTAGTTACGGTGGATGGTTAACTTTTGCATATGCTATTATGCAGTTTGTATGTGCACCAATTTTAGGAAATTTAAGTGATCGCTTTGGCAGACGACCAGTTTTATTATTCTCTTTGCTTGGCTTTGGTATTGATTATCTTTTTTTAGCCTTTGCTCCTACTATTTGGTGGTTATTTGTTGGAAGAATTATAGCTGGAATTACTGGTGCAAGTTTTACAACTGCATCAGCCTACATTGCAGATATTAGCACTCCAGATAAAAGAGCTCAAAATTTTGGCATTTTAGGTGCTGCCTTTGGACTTGGATTTATATTAGGACCTGTTTTAGGTGGTGTTTTAGGTCAATTTGGTTCTAGAATTCCATTTTTCGCCGCCGCAGGATTAAGCCTTCTGAATACCCTTTATGGATATTTTGTATTACCAGAATCACTACCTGTTGAAAAAAGAAGACCTTTTGAATTAAAAAGGGCAAATCCTTTAGGTTCTCTTTTGCAATTGAAAAAATATCCGGCAATGGGTGGTTTAATTATCGTATTGATTTTGATGTATACCGCTATGAACGGCTTACAGAGTACTTGGGCTTACTATGGAATGGAAAAGTTTAGTTGGAATGAGGCTTGGGTTGGCTATTCTTTAGGATTTATTGGATTGATGATTGGCGTTGTGCAAGTAGGAATTATTCGTTGGGCTATTCCAAAATTTGGTCAAAATAAAAGTCTTTATATAGGTTTAGCTTTTTACAGCTTAGGTTTATTACTTTTTGCGTTTGCACCTAGTGGATTTTGGATGTTTATATTTATTATCCCTTATTCTTTAGGAGGGATTGCCGGGCCAGCCTTACAAAGTATTATTAGTGGTTTTGCCCCAGCAAATGAACAGGGAGAAATACAAGGCGCTTTAACTAGTTTAATGAGTGCAACAACCATTTTTGCCCCACCAATAATGACAACCATTTTTGCTTACTTTACAGATAAAAATAATCCTATACTATTTCCTGGTGCTCCATTTTTATTAAGTGCTATTTTAGTTTTTATATCTGTTTTTTTAGCTATGAAAAGTTTAAAGCCAAAAATGAGTTAGATGATAGGTAAATCGCTTTTCAAAACTTTTTAAGTTAGGTAATAAACTATTTACCTTAAAAAAAACCAAACGAGTTTATCTTTGTCTTTTCTATAATGGCAAAAGGAAACATATCAGTTATTTTTAAGTCTTTAGAGTCTCGTAATTTTAAACTTTATTTTGCCGGGCAATCAATTTCATTGATTGGTACATGGATGCAAAGATTAGCAGTAAGTTGGTTAATTTATGATATTACCCATTCTGCTTTTCTTTTGGGTTTGGTAATGTTTGCTGGTCAAATTCCTGCATTAATTTTTTCGCCATACGGAGGTGCACTTACTGATAGGCACAGTAGATATAAAATATTATTAATTACTCAGATTGCATCAATGATACAAGCCGGATTGCTGGCTTTGATTATTTTAGGTGGCTATTACAGCACTACAGGAGTACTTTTACTAAGTGTTATCTTGGGTTGTATTAATGCGTTTGATATACCATCTCGTCAATCTTTAATGATTGAATTAATTGATGATAAAAAAGATTTACCCAACGCTATTGCGTTAAACTCTAGCATGGTAAATTTAGCAAGGCTAATTGGACCTGTAGTTGCTGGATTATTAATTAATTGGGTTGGAGAAGGAATGTGTTTTCTAATTAATACCATTTCATTTATACCGGTTATAGGCTCTTTACTACTTATAAAAATAAAACCAAAACAAATTGAAAAAGCCACTACCAATGTTTGGGAGGGTTTAAAAGAAGGTTATTCTTATTTAAGAACAAAACCTGATTTAACCTTAATGATTATTTTAATGGCTTGCATTAGTTTTTCTTTGATGCCAATTATCACTTTACTCCCTATTTTCGCAAAAGACATATTTAAAGGTAACGCAGCAACACTAAGTTATTTAGAAGGAGCTATTGGACTAGGTGCTTTAGGCGGAGCTATATTTTTAGCAGGAGCAAAAAAAATAAAAAATTTACCTAAAACAATCGTTTTTTCCATATTCATATTTGCAGGTAGCTTATTGTTATTTTCATTTATTTCTTGGCTTAGTTTAAGTTTATTCTTCTTACTAATTGCAGGTGTTGGACAAATGATACAAATCTCTGGCTCAAACAGTTTTATCCAAACTCATGTAGATGATAAAATGAGAGGAAGAGTTATTAGCTATTATGCGATGGCTTTTCAAGGTATGATGCCAATTGGAAGTTTTATAGCCGGTTTTTCTGCCAATCATATTGGTGCACAAAATACTGTAATCA
>JBBRYE010000077.1:0-17325 GCA_038237895.1 Sphingobacteriales bacterium
GATACTGGAGCAACGGGTTCAGCAGGAACAAATGGAACAAATGGAGTTGATGGAGCAAAGGGTGATACAGGCGCAACAGGGTCAGCAGGAACAAACGGTTCTAACGGTACAAACGGAACAAATGGAGCAGTTGGTGCAACCGGAGCAACAGGTAACACAGGATCAGCTGGAACAAACGGTACTAATGGAACAAACGGAGCAGTTGGTGCAACTGGCGCACAAGGTATACAAGGAATTCAAGGATTGAAAGGTGATACAGGAGCCGCAGGAACTAACGGAGCCGTTGGTGCAACAGGTAACACAGGATCAGCTGGAACAAACGGTACAAATGGAACCAACGGAGCAGTTGGAGCAACGGGCGCACAAGGTATACAAGGAATTCAAGGATTGAAAGGTGATACAGGCGCAATAGGATCAGCAGGAACAAACGGAACAAACGGAGCCGTTGGTGCAACAGGTAATACAGGATCAGCAGGATCTAATGGAACTAATGGAGCAGTTGGCGCAACCGGATCAGCAGGAACAAATGGTACTAACGGAACAAATGGAACCAACGGAGCCGTTGGCGCAACAGGCTCACAAGGAATACAAGGAATTCAAGGATTGAAAGGTGATACAGGAGCAACCGGAACAGCTGGAACAAACGGAGCGATAGGTGCAACTGGAGCGACAGGCGCTACAGGGCCAACAATTGATGCAACTGCAACAACAAAAGGAGTTGTACAATTAGCCGGTGATTTATCAGGAACTGCTGCATTACCAAGAATTGCACAAAATGGGGCTACAACAAATCAGATTTTAACATGGAATGGTAGTGCATGGGTGGCTGCAGATCAAAATATGCCAAAAGGAACTGTTACTGGACAAACAGCAAGATGGGATCAAACAACTGGTAAATGGATAGTTGATGCTACTATATCTAATAATGGAGCATCAGTGAGTATTACTGGAGCAACCTCTCTTACTAATACAACTGCTTCTACTAGCTCAACAACTGGTGCTTTAATTGTATCTGGTGGTGTGGGTATAGCAAATAATATAAATATTGCTGGTAACTCAACTATCTCAGGAAATTCTACAACTACTGGTACATCTACCCTTACAGGCAACACAACTAGCGCTGGTGCGGTAAATATTACAAATTCAACCACATCAACTAGCTCAACAACTGGTGCATTAAAGGTATCAGGTGGTGTAGGAATTTCGGAAAATTTGAATGTTAATGGAAATGTAAGTGGAACAACAACATCTACCATTTCTGGATTTAATGCGGCATTAAATAACAAGACTGGTGCATATACGCTTACGGCTTCTGATAATGGCAAAGTGTTAACTTTTAATGTTGGAAGTAATGTCAATCTTACAATACCTTCAGGATTGCCAGTTGGTTTCAATTGTATGATAGTGCAGACCAACTTAGGGCAAGTAATTTTTACCCAAAGTGGAACAACTATTAGTAACAGAAGTGGAAATACCAAAACAGCGGGTTTAAATGCTGTAGCTACAATATTAAATATTAGTAGTAATACATTCGTTACTTCCGGTGATATGAAATAAGCAATTTAGGGTATGAAAAAAAATATTAGCATTTCAAGAATATTAACCTCTATAATTATATGCGTTTTGAGTTGTCAGAATTTGGCAGCTCAAATAGCTATATCAACTTTTCAACCTGCTGAATATGTGCCTAATATTATTAAAACCGAATATATTAATAGGATTTCAACTGCTGCCGGGAATTCAAATACAGCAGTTGTGGGAGGAAGTATTAGCAATTCATTAAAAACTTCTACCGAGGTAGGTATGGTTTGGAGTACAAATGCCCAACCAGATTATACCACTGATCCTCACAGTCAAGCGACAACCGTTGCAAATGTATTTACTGCTAATTTGAGCGGTTTAAGTAATGGTACAACTTATTATGTATGCTCTTATGCATTAGATAATAACGGAAGGTACTATTATGGAGATCCAATTAAATTTATTGTTGGAGGCTCAGCTGATGGTAATTTAAATTTTACTAGCTACTCTTCTCCAGTACAAGTTTATGCAGATGATTTGAACGAATTGGATATTCTTTTGGATGGAGGTACGGTATTAAGTAGAGGTACAGCTGCTGCAAATCCATTAATTAACTTTACCAATGCGAATCAGCTGACTGCTGTTGGAGTTACACTTACCTCTAGTAAAGATGATTTTAGTATTTTTTTACAAGGTTTTTTCATCCCAAAAGAAACGGGAAGCTATCTATTTACATGTGAGGCAGATGATGCCGACGATTTATATGTAGATGGACTTCCTTTAATTACACAATATGGTGCACATTCGGCCTCTGGTTTAGGAAGTCACACTGCATCTATTTCTTTGACAGCAGGCGTTAAATATGCTTTTAGAGCTAGAATGCAAGAAAGAGCAGGGCAAGAGGTTTTACAAGTGGCATGGAAATCACCTTCAATTCAAGCTGCAAACGGCGCTTATGTTTTAGATGCCACAGAAATTTCTTCATTTTAAATGGTCAAAAACAATATATAAGAATTGTATTCAAGTTAATCAAATCTAATTATTTAGCAAGAGTCTTTTTAGGCATAGAAAGACTCTTGTTGTATAATAATATGTGTAATTCAATAATTGATTATTTTTTAAAGAAGTTTTGTTTTTTGAAGTGCAAAGCATATGAGTTAGATATTTTAAGAATATAATCAAAAAAATAATTTTCCATCTAGCTTAATATTAAAAAACAAAAAAACAATTTTATAATATTATTTGAGTCAATAATTTCTACGCAATGGGTAAAAAATTCAACATATATTTAAGGCTATTTAAAATTTATTGTAACCAATTCGTTTTTACTACGTATAAGGCTTTTTTAATTCAAAAATTCATTTTATAATTATTTACAAATCTTAACATTGTAGCCTTAATAGGCTATTTAAATTCATTTATTCCCCAATAAGTATATTTAATTACCCAAATTAAGATTAATTTACCCAATCTAATTCTTTACTTCTTAAATTTTAAGAGAATGTTATCTTCAAATTTAAAATTTTTTAAAATTATCATAAACTCACTTTAAACATTAAAAAACGCATATTTAATCCTAAATATTGATATTTTATCAATTAATATAATATGTAAAGCGGGGAATTTGTAACCCAATTTTTTAAGCGGCGTAAAACTTGTCTTAGTAATAGCATGAAGACAATAATTTTACTATCATTTTTAATTGCAGGTTTCGGGTTAAATTCTTACAGTCAAACAGTAGAAAGGTTAGCTATAACATCTGGTGGTGGTTCAGCAACATCAGCTTTAGGAGAAACTATCCAATTTACAATTGGTCAATCTTATTTTACACAAACATTAACTGATGGTAATTCAAATTACTTAACACAAGGATTTGAGCAACCAGTTAATCGTAATTATGCTTCAATAGATGCTCCTGCTTATGCAGATGTTTATTCTAATAAAATAGAAGCATATCCAAACCCAGCAGTAAATTATGTAGATATTGTTTTAAGCTTAATTGATGATGATGGTGCAAAAATTTCTATTCTTGATATGTGGGGACAACCATTAAAGAAAGAAGATTTTTCTGTAACACAAGGAAAACAACAATTACATTTTGTATTTGGTAATGTACCAGCTGCGCTTTACACATTAAAAGTAGAAGCGAATAAAAAAGTATACTCCAAAAAATTATTAGTCGCAGGTACTAGCTCTAGAGTATCTTTATAAAAAAACTTACAACGCTCTTCATAAATTAACAATCTTAAGAACCGTTTCTAGCAATAGAAACGGTTTTTTTTATAATATTTTGTTCGAATCTTGATTTTCGGGATTATTAGGATAAACAAGATTAGATTCTATAAATAGCGATGTTATAAAATGAATAGAATTATTTTTAAAATTGGGATGATATCAAACCTTTCCAGAATCTTATTTTTCTTAAAATTGATTTAATTTTAATTCAGAGATTTTAATTTAAGGTGTAATCTAATTCCAACTCATCTAAACTAATCAGCAATTCTTTTGAAATATTAATCTGACGGGTTTTGCTAGGAAGTTCGATCCTAATTTTCTCTTTTTTATCTACAACAATAAAATTTAGCTTTTTAGAGCCCACATAGTTAGAAAACATATCATCTAAATCTTGAATTAAATCTTCATTAATATGATTGATATCTAAGCAGATATCAATTTTATTGGCTTGTTTTTCTAAAACGTCTCGTAGGTCAGAAAAATCGGCGTAAGTCCATTTAGTTCTTTTACCACCATCTTGTAAAGTATAATAAGCTATATTACCTTTTAAATATAGGTAGCTATTTAATACCAAATGATGTTTAAACTTCATGTAGTCGTCTTTATAAATGCTAAACTCATACATATCGTCATAACCTTCTAATTTAAACTGAGCCCAACCTCTTCCTTCTTTATTAAGCCGATGATTTACAAAAGAAATGATGCCGCCAACTTTAAAAGAAAAATCGGCTCCTTTATCAATCTCATTAAAAATTTGTAGGTTGCCTTTATTGCAATATTTATCCAAAATCAATTTGTATTCATCTAAAGGATGTCCTGAAATATAAATCCCTACCACTTCTTTTTCTTTGGCGAGTTTTAACATTGCGCCCCATTCTTCACAAAGGCTCAAACTTGGTTCGGGCATTTCTACACTTGCCCCACCTCCAAATAAACTTCCCTGAGAAGAATTTTCGTTTTCTTTATGTTTAGCTCCGTATTTTATAGCCTGTTCTAAAACGGTAGTATTATTTTCTTCATAAAAATATTGGGCTCTGTGGGTATTTTTGAAACAATCAAATCCTCCGGCTAAAACTAAATTTTCTAAAGCTTTTTTATTGGCAGCTCTTAAATCTACTTTTTTAGTAAAATCGAAAATATTTTTATATTTTTCTTTTTCTCTATTAGCGATAATAGTTTCAACAGCACCCGCTCCAACTCCTTTTACAGCGCCCATTCCAAAACGGATGGCATAATCATCATTAACAGTAAATTTATGGTAAGATTCGTTTACATCCGGACCCAAAACCTGTAAACCCATTCGCTTACATTCTTCCATAAAGAAAGTGACTTGCTTAATATCGTTCATGTTATTAGAAAGCACTGCAGCCATATATTCTGCCGGGTAATGTGCTTTTAAGTAAGCTGTTTGATAGGCAATCCAAGCATAACAAGTAGAGTGAGACTTGTTAAATGCGTAACTAGCAAAAGCTTCCCAATCTTTCCAAACTTTTTCTAAAACCTTTGCATCATGACCTTTTGCCGCAGCTTGAGTAATAAATTTTGGTTTCATCTTATCCAAAACTTCTTTTTGCTTTTTACCCATCGCTTTACGCAAAACATCGGCTTCGCCTTTAGTAAAATCGGCCAATTTTTGTGATAAAAGCATTACCTGCTCTTGGTAAACCGTAATTCCGTAGGTTTCTTTTAAATACTCTTCACTATCGGCAATGTCATATTTAATTTCTTCTTCCCCATTTTTTCTACGCACAAAACTTGGGATATATTCCATCGGTCCAGGCCGATAAAGCGCATTCATGGCAATTAAATCGCCAAACACGGTTGGCTTTAAATCTTTCATGTGCTTTTGCATCCCTGGCGATTCGTACTGGAAAATCCCTATGGTTTCTCCCTTTTGGAAAAGCTGATAAGTTTTCTCATCATCAATTGGGAAAAAATCTGGGTCTAAATCAATTCCTGATCTTTTTTTAACCAACTTCACGGTATCTTTTATCAGGGTAAGTGTTTTAAGACCTAAAAAATCCATCTTTAACAAGCCCGCACTTTCAACAACAGAGTTATCAAATTGGGTAACATATAAATCAGAATCTTTTGCCGTTGCAACAGGCACAAAATTGGTAATATCACTTGGCGTGATGATAACCCCGCAGGCATGAATTCCTGTGTTGCGTAATGAACCTTCTAAAACTTGGGCTTGACGCAAAGTCTCGGCACTTAAATCATTACCGGCAGCAATATTTTTCAGCTGATTGACCAACTCCATATCTTCTGAACGGAGAAAACTTTTTAGAGCAGCATCATCTAAAGTGAAGATTTTTGCCAGCTTCATATTAGGAATCAACTTTGCTAATTTATCAGCTTCAAAAAGAGGCAAATCTAAAACCCTAGCTGTATCACGAACAGAAGATTTTGCGGCCATAGTGCCGTAAGTAATAATTTGCGCTACTTGGCTAGATCCATATTTTTTGATGACATAATCCATTACTCTTCCACGTCCTTCATCATCAAAATCGATGTCGATATCTGGTAAAGAAACACGATCGGGATTTAAGAAACGCTCAAAAAGCAAATCATAAGCAATAGGATCAATATTGGTAATCCCCAAACAATAAGCAACTGCACTACCCGCTGCAGAACCACGACCGGGTCCAACAGAAACATCCAACCGTCTGGCTTCGGCAATAAAATCTTGAACGATCAAAAAATATCCCGGGTAACCGGTTTTCTCAATAGTAGCGAGTTCAAATTCTAACCGGTCTTTTATTTCTTGGGTTAAATCTGGGTATCTTTTTGCTGCACCAACATAAGTTAAATGTGCTAAATATTTATTCTCACCACGTTTTCCACTGTCGCCTTCATCTTCTGTAACTAAAAATTCTTCTGGAATATCAAATTTGGGAAGTAAAACTTCTCTGTACAGGGTATAATTTTCTACTTTATCTACAACTTCCTGGATATTGATAATGGCTTCTGGTAAATCTGAAAAAAGCTTTTTCATTTGCTCTCCCGATTTAAAATAATATTCTTGATTTGGCATTCCGTAGCGGAAACCTCGTCCGCGACCAATTGGAGTTGCTAGTTTTTCTCCCTCTTTAACGCAAAGCAAAATATCATGAGCATGCGCATCTACTTTATCTATATAATAAGTGTTGTTAGAAGCTAAAATTTTGACATTGTTTTTGCGAGCTAAAGAAATTAAAGTTTGGTTTACCCTGTTTTCATCTTCTTGATCATGACGCATTAACTCGATGTAAAAGTCTTCGCTAAAAGTCTGTTTCCACCAAATTAAAGCTTCCTCTGCTTGGTTTTCACCGAGATTTAAAATCTTGTTTGGGATTTCTCCGTAAAGGTTACCAGAAAGTACAATCAGGTCTTCTTTATATTGTTCAATAATTTTTCTATCGATACGTGGAACGTAATAAAAACCAGCAGTGTAAGCAATGGACGACATTTTGGCCAAATTGTGATAGCCTTTTTTATTCTTGGCCAAAAACACAATTTGGTAACCATTGTCTTTCCTCTTTTTATCGGTATGGTCATCACAAACAAAAAACTCGCAGCCAACAATTGGTTTTATAATGGTTTCTAAGGCATGTTCTCCGTTTGCTAATAATTCTTCGTTTTTGGCTTTCGCCGATTTGTTGTGGTTAGCAACCGCACTCATAAAATGGAAAGCACCCATCATATTTGCATGATCGGTAATGGCAACGGCAGGCATTTTATTTTTTGCAGCAGCCTTAACCAAACTGGCAACAGAAATGGTAGATTGTAAAACAGAAAACTGACTGTGATTGTGCAAATGAACAAAATCTACATCAACCAACTCGGCTAAATTTGCTTCATTATCTTCTACGTTTCCAGTTGCTTCCAGCTTTTCGCCTTTCGCTTTAAGCTTAAAAGATTCTTCTTTTAAATTGATATGCTTAATCCCAATAGGTTGGATTTCATCAGAATTTATGGTTCTAAAATCATTAAAATAAGAAACCTCAACTTGTAATTCGGCAGCCGTAAAAACTTCCCTTTTAACTAAAGCAAAGAAACAACGAGAGGTCGCTTCCACATCAGCAGTAGCATTGTGGGCCTCTGCAAAAGGCTTATTAAAAAGATATTGGTGTAATTCGGTAAGGTTTGGAAGTTTAAATTTACCTCCACGGCCGCCTGGTAATTGCAATAAACTTGCGGTAACTTCTGTACAAGTATCTAAAACAGGTAGTTTAATTAATAAGTTATCAAAGCCTAAGCGGTGAAACTCGGCGCCCATAATGTTAATATCAAAACTTAAATTTTGCCCAACTATAAATTTTGTTTGGCTTAAAGCCGAGTTAAATTTCTCTAAAACTTCTGAAAGTTGAAAACCTTGTTCATGCGCTAATTCGGTAGAAATTCCATGAACTTTTTCTGCATCGTAAGGGATATTGAATCCATCGGGTTTAACTAAATAATCTTCATGAGAAACCAATCTTCCCATTTCATCATGCAATTGCCATGCAATTTGAATACACCTTGGCCAATTATCCGTATCGGTGAAGGGCGCATCCCAACGTTTCGGCAATCCGGTGGTTTCGGTATCAAAAATTAAGTACATGTTAAAAGCTTATCTTTTTATGAATGAGAAGTTTAGAAAAGGCTCAAGAATTTTGAACGCTATCTTCAAATTTAGCAAAAAAAAGGAGGGATTTTGTGTTGTTGAAAAGTAGTTTTTGAGGAGTATATGGTAGAATTTAAACTATAATTTTGGAAATAATTAAATTATAGCTTAGAGAATGTTTAAAGTAAATTAATTGATTTTTTTGCGTTAACGATAGGAGTGGTATCCTTTTTTTGCTTTTTTAGTCGTTATGCAAATAGCAAAAAAAGATTTAACGGATAGCGTGTTAAAACGCCCATATTTTTGTTTTTTTTTATTAAAATCATAACTAAAAACTTAGAATTTCAATTTCCGTAATTAGTGAAACAAATAAATTTTGCCCTTCAATTAAATCTTTAATTCCTTCATAACCATTAAATAGATTTATGATTAATGAAGTATCTACTACAATATTATTTCCATTCATTCCTAATATCTAGTTGATATTTTAATCCGTCAACCTTAAAATCAACCTTCCCAAAATACTTGTTTAAGTCAATTGGTGATTTTTTATTTTTTATTTTTTTCAGTTCGGCATCTAACTGTTCTCGGGATGCACTTTTATTAACTTCTATAATAATTCCCATAACCAAATATAAATAATTAAACTTATTTGGGAGGCAATTTACAATTCTAAATAACGCATAAACAATTTTTAAATAATTCTATGCAATCCTTTGCGGAGCTATATAAATAGGTTTAAAGCGAGCTTATGGTTATAAATTTAACAAATTACGGCTTTAAAATTATTGCTTAATTTTTAATTTTCTTTAAAACAGTTAAATTAGCATAGAAATATTAAACATCTATATCTAGTTTAATTTAGCCAATTATGATAACAAAAAATATTTCAAAACTTTTACTGTTTTGCATGCTTTTTACAACCAGTGCTTTTTATTCTTGCAGCTCAAGTAAAGGTTTCAAATCATCTTTAAATTTAAAAGTATCAAATAATTCTGATATCATTAAAAAGGATGAAACTTTAGAAATTGCATGGGGAGCTTTTAAATATATGGGCACAATAAATCCATTAGAATTAATAGTGATGGATTTATCAACAAATAAAGAAATCCCATCTCAAGTTATTTATAATGGACAAACTACACCACAATCAATAATTTTTCAAGTAGATATTACCGCAAATACACAAAAGGATTATAGTATAAGTAAGGGAAAACCAGCAGATTATTCTAAAAAAGTATTTGGCCGACAAGCAACAGAACGCTTTGATGATTTTGCTTGGGAAAATAATTTAGTCGCATTTAGAATGTATGGCGAAGCTTTAGAAGGTAAGTCGGGAATGGCAAAAGGGATTGATTTTTGGGCTAAAAGAACACAGAATTTAGTTATAAATGAATGGTATAAGTTAGATAATTATCATCACGATAACGGTGATGGAGTTGATGCTTATAGCGTTGGCTTAACTTTGGGATCTGGAGATGCCGAACCAATTGTTGGCGATCAGATTATTTTCCCTATCAATTATTCATCCTACAAAATTTTAGATCAAGGACCAATTAGAATAAGTTTCGAGCTTACTTATAAACCTTTTAAGGTAGATGGAAAGATGGTAAATGAAACAAAAACCCTTTCATTAGATGCAGGTTCTCAAATGAATAAAGTGATTAACCATTACGACAGTAACGACTTGAAAATTGCTGCAGGCGTTACCAAGCATAAAAATGATGGCAAACCTAAAATAGATATAGAAAATAATTATGTAGCCTATTGGGATTTAGCTGATGCCAATGTGAATGGATATATTGGAGTTGGAGTAATAGTACCAACAAAGAGCATCGATAATATTAAAACTACAAATCAGCATTTATTGATTATCAGTAAATTGGATAAAAACAATAATATAGAATATTATCAAGGCGGAGGATGGAGTAAAAGCGGTAATTTCAAAGACGAAAATGCATGGTTTGATTATGTAAGGAATTTTAGCCAAAGCTTAAAACAACCTTTAAAAGTGAGTATAAACTGATCTAATCCAAAATAGAATATCAATCAAAATATTAAAAAAGAGATAATGAATTTATTTGATTTAAGCGGCAAAGTTGTCTTAGTTACCGGTTGTAATAAAGGAATTGGTAAGGGAATGGCTTTAGCTTTAGCCGCAGCAGGGGCCGATATTATTGGTGTATCCGCAAATATGCCTATGAGTGATGGCGAAACGGAAAAAGAAATTTTAAAATTAGGTAAGACTTTTAAGCCTTACAGATGTGATTTTGGAGATCGAGATTCTTTGGAAACTTTCATTAAAAAAGTAATGGAAGAAAATCCTCAGATAGATATATTGGTGAACAATGCTGGCACCATCATGAGAGCGCCTGCTGCAGAACATCCTAATGATTATTGGGATAGTGTTTTAGCTATAAATTTAGATGCACCTTTTATATTAACCAGAGAAATTGGAGCAAGAATGGTAGCGCAAGGTTCGGGTAAAATTATTTTCACGGCATCTTTATTAACATTTCAAGGCGGCATAAATGTACCCGGATATGCAGCAAGTAAAGGCGCAATAGGCAGTTTAGTAAAAGCTTTCGCAAATGAATGGGCAGGTAAAGGTGTTAACGTAAATGCAGTTGCACCAGGTTATATCGCAACTGATAATACCGAAGCTTTAAGAAATGATGAGGATAGAAGTAAGTCTATTTTATCAAGAATACCAGCCGGAAGATGGGGCAAACCAGAAGATTTTGGTGGTGTAACTGTTTTTTTATCATCAAAAGCAGCTGATTATGTACATGGAACAATCATCACCGTAGACGGTGGATGGATGGGACGATAATGAAAATGCTTAAAGCTAAAAGCACAAGGTTTAAGGCTATTTAAAAATCAAATTAGAGAATAAAGACATGAAACAGAGATATCATAACAGCCAGAAAGAAGTAAAAGGAATGAACACTTCAGAATTGCGTGAGCAGTTTTTAGTGGATGAATTAATGGTAAAAAGAGAAATTAAATTTACCTATAGCCATTATGATAGAGTAATTGTAGGAGGTGCAGTGCCAACATCGGGTAAATTAAGCTTAGAAAACTTCCCTATGTTAAAAGCAGAATATTTCTTAGAAAGAAGAGAAATGGGTGTAATTAATGTTGGTGGAAATGGAAGCATTGAAGTAGAGGGGAAAACTTATGATGTAAATAAAAAGGATTGTCTTTATATAGGTAGAGGAAGTAAAAATATTTCTTTCTCTTCTGCCTCCGCCGATGAGCCCGCATTGTTCTATATTTTATCAACACCGGCACATAAGGAATATGATACCAAATTGATGAAAGAATCTGATGCAACACCCGTAACAATGGGTGCAGCAGAAACTTCTAACCATAGAACCATCTATAAATATATTTTTGCCGATGGATTACAAAGTTGCCAACTGGTAATGGGATTAACCATTTTAAATACAGGTAGTGTTTGGAATACCATGCCAGCCCACGTCCACGATAGAAGGATGGAAGCTTATTTCTATTTCGATTTAGCAGAAGATCAAACTATTTTTCATTTTATGGGAGAACCTCAAGAAACCAGACACATCACTATCCATAATAATGAAGCGGTAATTAGTCCACCTTGGTCTATACACTCTGGTTGTGGTACCAGCAATTATTCTTTTATTTGGGGAATGGGCGGCGAAAACCAAGACTATGGTGATATGGATTTGGTAAAAATCACTGATTTGATGTAAATAAAATTCAATTATATGTTAAGTGAGAGGACGATTTCGTCCTCTTTTTTTGTTTAAAAATAATTATTGTGAATTCAACTCAGTACAAATTTAATTGATTATTTATTCAGCATATAATCAGATTTCTAACCTAATTTACAATCAAAAAAAAATAATTATGAAAAATTTAATGATGATTATGGCAGTTTCAGTTGGGATAACTGTTACGGCTTTTGCACAGGTAAAAGTACCTGTTGCTGTAAAAAATTCTTTTAATAAGGAATACCCAGGAACAAAGGTGAAATGGGAAAAAGAAGCTGGAAATTACGAAGCAGGATTTGAAATGAAAGGTCATGAAATGAGCGTGATTTATACACCAACCGGCGTAGCTACCGAAAAAGAAATGGAAATGGCAGTATCAGAATTACCTAAAAGTGTTAGTGATTATGTTTCACAACACATGAAGGGTGCAAAAATTACTGGTGCGGCAAAAATCACGAAGTCTAATGGCGAAGTGCAATACGAAGCTGTTGTCAACAAAAAAGATGTGATGTTTACTGCTGATGGTAAATTAGTGAAGGCTAGTAAAAAAGAAGAGAAGGATTAGTCTTCTGTAAATCATTGTAGTGCAAAGGGAATTCTGATTGAGAATTCCCTTTTTTTTGGCTTGATTATTACACGTTGATAATGAATTCTATTTTAAGAAAATGAAGCTGAAATGAATATCGAATTAAAAATTAAAATAGAGTTTAAGAGTATTTTTAAATATTGATAGAGAAAAATTTACACAAATGGAAAGCAAGAAAGAATTAATAAATAGGGTTGCTAGTTTAGGATTGCTGTTTTGGATGATCAAGATATTATCTACAACGGTTGGAGAAACGGCTGCAGATTATGTTGCGGAAAATCTGAATCTTGGCTTAGTCTTAACCACTATTTTGTTTGGTGTAATTACAATTGGAGTGGTTTTTTGGAACTTTAAACAAAAGAAATATTATCCGCCTTCTTATTGGATATTAATTGTGATGATGAGCATTGAAGGAACGCTAATCACCGATTTTTTAGTAGATCAAATACATGTGTCTTTATTAATTTTAGATGTTGTTTTTACAATAGCAATGGCTTTAGTGTTTTATTTTTGGTATAAAAAAGAACATTCCCTGTCTATTCACTCTATAAATAACGATAGCAGGGAAACTTTTTATTGGGTAATTGTTTTAACAACCTTTGCTTTAGGTACTGGAGTTGGCGACACGGTCTCAGAATATCTAAGTTTTGGGTATTTAAACTCTTTAATTCTGTTTAGTTCAACATTTATTTTAGCGGGCGTTTTATATTATTTTAAAATAATAAGCGGTGTTTTAGCATTTTGGATAGCTTTTATTGTTACCCGACCAATTGGTGCATCTTTAGGAGATTTGCTGATTCAAGAGCCAAAAGATGGCGGTTTTGGGATTTCAATTACAACCATAAACATTATATTTTTTATTGTAATTGTAAGTATGGTAGTTTATCTTACTATAAATGAGAATAATGATGAAGAAATAGTGATTGCATAGTTTTAAAACACCAAAACAAGAGAACCGATAATAATTAACAAAGCACCAATTGCAGTTTTGATGGTCAATGTTTCGTTTAAAAAGATAACGGATAAAATGATGGTAAGCGCAACGCTCAATTTATCTAAAGGGGCAACTTTTGAAACCTCTCCCATTTGCAGTGCTTTAAAATAAAAAATCCAGGAAAGTCCGGTTGCCAAGCCAGATAATACCAAAAATGTAAGGTTTGTTTTAGACAGTAGTGCAATGCCTTTTAATTCTCCCCTTGCTAAAACGATAGCCCAGGCAAGCATCAAAATTATAACTGTTCTTATAGCAGTTGCTAAATCTGAATTTACACCGCCCATGCCAATCTTCGCAAAAATCGCCGTTAAGGAGGCGAAAAACGCCGCTAATAATGCATAAATCCACCACATATTTTTATAAATTAAACAATAAATATAGTTGTTTAATTTTAGTTTAATCCTCCTGGTAAACTGTCGTTATTATCGTCTTTTTTAAAATCCAGTTTACCAAAACGATAGGCGAAAGTAAGCCCAAAAGAACGAAAAGGAGTTTTTTTATACGATGTTCTAATAGAGTTGCTGGCAGTAATTGTTGTTTCTTGAGTAATATATTTGCTTAAAGGATTGGTAGTTGTAAATCCTATATTTCCTTTCTTATTAAACAATTGTTTTCTTAATGCTAAATTATAGAATAAAAAAGCAGGCCTTTTACCTTGAATATTATTTTCTGGAGCGTTGTAACTGCCAAAAAGTTCTCCGCTAAAATCCTGATTAAATTCATAGGTAGTATTTAAATTAATTCGAGCTCTAAAACCGCTAACATTTGGCCCTCCAAAAAATTTATTAATAATGGTTTGGTTTGCGATAAACATATTTGGACGTACCGTTAATTTACTACCAAAAGGAATTGATCCTGAAATGTTAATACCTTCTCTTATTTCTTCGCCAATGTTTAAACGGGTATTTAAAGTCACGTTTTTGTAGGTAGAATCGCCAACTACATACTCTGGGTAAAAAGTAGCATAAGGTTTTATATCTTGACTATTTTGCCTGTAAAATAAAGCAATGTTAAGATTACCACCTTTTTTATAGTTTTTGTTAAATCCTAACTCAAAATTATTCCCAATTTCTGGTTTTAGGTTTGGGTTTCCTGTGCTGGCATTTCTAGGATCAGATAAATCTAAAAATGGATTTAAATCTTCATAATCTGGCCTTTCTATTCTGTAACTATAACTCAGCTTTAAGCTATTTTTATTTTCAAAATTATGTGCAATTACTACAGAAGGGGCAAAAGTATTATAAGGATTTATATTGATGTTTCCTGTTTGAGAATAATTGGCATCAGAAAAAGTGCGTTCATATCTTAACCCAGATTTTACATCCAAATAACTAAAAAGTTTATAAGTGCCAGAAACATAGGCAGCATAAATATTTCTTTTATAATCTAAGCTATTAGTTTGAGAAATATTAGGAACAAATTCTTGTGAATTATTATCTAAAGAATTAACCAAAGCATTGCTACCAATATGATTAATAACAGTTTTAGCACCTGTTTCAATTTTAAAATTATCGTTAACCGGATAGGTATAATCCAAATTGACTTCCACCTCATTATCAAACCCATTATTGTTACTGTTTAACCCAGAAAACGGATTAGAATTTAAAAGTGATTGCTGTTGTTTAAAATAAGAATTACTATTACCTAATCCTGCGTTTGCTTCAATATTAAGTTCTTCATCTTCTTTATTAAAAGTCTTTTTATAGGCAAAAGTCAAATCATAGGCATGTTCATTAAAATGATTGTTAGCATTTAATATAGATGCCTCATTACTTAATAATTGAGTGTTTTTGATGGTCTGTATATTTTGATTATAAAAGTTTTCATTATCGTTATTAAAACGATCATAACTAACGGAAGCACTTACATTGTTTTTTTTATCAATATCCCAATCTAAACCTAAACCAGCTCTAATGCCGCCTCTATTGATTATGCTATTCCCATCTTGGACTAAACTATTTGTGGTATCCGCGTAAAAGGAATTCCGATTTGTACCATTTAAGCTAGTTGTATTGGGTTGGTTGTTTCCATTAAAGTATCCGTTAATTCCTAAGCTCCCTTTTTTTATTCCCAAATTAACCGATCCGTTATTTCTACGAGTACCAGCAGAAACATTTAAGCTCCCATTTATACCATAGGCATTATTTTTCTTTAAAATAATATTGATAATCCCTGCGGTACCAGCTGCGTCATATTTAGCTCCAGGACTGCTAATCACCTCAACAGATTTTATCTGATCGGCTGGTATAGATTGTAAAGCATCTGCAACGCTACTTCCAAAAATAGTTGAAGGTTTTCCATTGATTAAAAATTTTACGCCGGCACTTCCTAAAAGCTGCACATTACCATCAATATCTACAGAAACTTGAGGCACTTTTTTTAAAACATCTAATGCAACCCCACCTTGTGATGTTAAATCGTTTTCGGCATTGTAAACTGTAAGCTTCCCTGAAATTCAGACCAATAAAAAGTAGAATTTCTCTTCAAATATCCTACAAAAAATCAGCAGGAGATTTAAAGTTTAATGCTTGATGAGGCCTGTGATAATTGTAGTCCATCATCCATTCTTCTGTTTTTTCTCTTACTTCGTTTAATGAGTTAAAAATGTAAGCGTTCAATAATTCTCTTCTAATACTTCCATTACATCTTTCAATATAAGCGTTCTGTGTTGGTTCTCCAGGTTGTATAAACAGCAGTTCTACTCCATTTTCTTTCGCCCATTCATCCAGTTTGTGTGATATAAACTCAGGTCCGTTATCCATTCTTATTTTTAAGGGGAGCCCTCTGAATTTCTTTAGCGTATCTAGCGCCCTTATCACTCTTAATGCTGGAAGAGAAGTATCTGCCTCCATGGCAAGCATTTCCCTGTTATAATCATCTACAATATTCAAAAGCCTGAATTTTTTTCCATCCCAAAGACTATCACTCATAAAGTCTATCGACCAGACCTGATTGATTCCTTCTGGCACAAATAACGGATTCTTCACTCTTGCAGGAAGCCTCTTTTTAGCCCTACGACGAATGTTTAGCTTCATGGCTGTATAAATTCGATAGACTTTTTTATGATTCCAATCGAACCCTTTTCTACGTAATCTATGGAAACACTGCCAAAATCCGATGGAAACATGCTTTTGTGTAAGTAAAGTGAGTTCTGTAATAACTTCATGATCATCCTTTCTTTTTATTTCGTAAAAGTAATTACTCCTGTTTAATCCAACACATTTACACGCCTGACGATGGCTCACTTTCTTGACCATCTCTTCTACCAAACCTTGTTTATCGGCAGGCGTTAAAGCTTTTTTTCTACTGCCTCCTTAAATACTTCATGAACCAGACTGAGGTTGGCATACATCTTCTTTAGCCTTGCATTTTCTTCTTCCAAAGCCTTCAGCTTGGTCAGTTCCTTTACTTCCATACCTCCGTAACGCTGCCGCCATTTATAAAACGCTGCTGTACTAATACCAAGTTCTCGGCAGAGGTCATGAACATTCCTGCCAGACTCATGCTCCTTGATTGCCTTTACAATCTGGGATTCTGTAAATTTGATTCTTTTCATATTACCAATTAAATTTAAAGTTATTAAAATAGCCTCGCTACACTCGGGCTAGAATTCTACTTTTAATTGGTCTTAATTTGGGGAAGCTAACAA
>JBBRYE010000078.1:0-17158 GCA_038237895.1 Sphingobacteriales bacterium
ATAACTTAAATAAAGACTACAAATTAAAAGCTGGTATAAGTAGAAGGGTACAAAGGAACAATAATTTTGAGCTTAACCCAATTCAGGAAAGAGAACATTCAGAAACTTTAGAACAAGGCGACCCTAATCTTTTACCAGAATTTGTTTATTTAGGAGAATTGGGATTGATTAAATCCTTCGATAAAGGTTCTATTTTCACAACGTTATATTTTCAGGATATAAAAAACCCTATTCAGCGTGTTAATAGCGTATTTACAGATACCATTTTAAATCGGGTTTTTACCAACGCTACCAAAGCGCAAAAATATGGGTTGGAGATAGGTGCAAATTTGCAACCTACTAAAAGTTGGAGTCTTTATTTAGGTGGTAACTTATACAATTATCAAATTAAAGGCAGTATTTTAAATAATGCTGTAAATGTTAGTAATGATGGTTTTGTATATTCTATTAATATGAATACTAACGTTAATTTATCAAATAATTTTAGTGTGCAGGGTAATGTAAATTATCTTTCTAACAGACCAACCGCCCAAGGTTATGATTCAAGGTTTTTAAGCCCAAATTTATCATTAAAAAAGAATTTTTTAGAGGGTAGATTAACCGCTCTTTTACAATGGCAAAATATAGATTTAGGGATGAAAGAAAGTAATAGACAAAGAATTACAACGTCTGGTAAAAATTTTTATACCACCACCAATTATATTTATGAAACTGATGTTTTGATGTTAAACTTAGGATTTAACTTAAATAAATTAAGTAGAAAAGTTAAATTACCAGGGAGTGAATTTGGTGAGAAGGAGTTTTAAATACTTACAAAAAAAAATTTAATTTATTGGTGAGTTTACTCAAATTTAAAGTTTGATGCTATTTTAAATATTATTGAATAATCTATTACTTTTTACAAAATGTTACTTCATAATTAAGGTAACTGTTAATGTGAACTATTTAAAAAAATATCGAATTTCTGAAATATTCTTAAGCATTTGCACTGAGTTTTGAATTGGAAAAATGGAGATTTGAATGTGAACCAGGTGACTGTGAAAATGGTGATGTTAAAATAAGTGAGTTCTTTTTGTTGTTTTACCTAAGAATATTTGAATATTCTGCCTGTTTTCTAAAACAAAAAAATCCTGCAATCATTTGATTTGCAGGATTTTAATAATCATATCAGCGGAGAAAGAGGGATTCGAACCCTCGGTACCGTTGCCAGTACACCAGCTTTCCAAGCTGGCTCATTCGACCACTCTGACATCTCTCCGTATTTTGAATGGGTTGCAAAAATAGGATTTTCCAGTTAAAATTCATTATCAAATTACAATAAGATCCAATAAATTTTTTGCCCGATTTTTTAAAAATATGATACATTTTCTTGGTTAAAATACTATTCATTCAACATGTAATAACATAGTAAGATTAATAGGTGGTAAAAATTTCTATTTTTGAGTTTAACCAACAATAAGATTATATGATTTCACTCCAACAAATTTTCAGTAAAGCATTTGATAGTGTGGGCGTTACTATTAATGGTAACAAACCTTGGGACATACAGGTTCATAATCCAAAACTTTACAGTAGGATTGTAGGTGGTGGTTCTATAGCTTTTGGAGAAGCTTATATGGATGGTTGGTGGGATTGTGAAGCTGTTGATGAGTTTTTACATAGGGTATTATATCACCGCTTAGATAAAAAATTACCAAGAGACATAAACACAGCTATATATTATTTAAATGCAAAGTTTAAAAATAGGCAAACATTAGGTAGAGCTAAAGAAGTTGCTTACAAACATTATGATATAGGGAATGATCTTTTTGAGAAGATGCTGGATTCTAGAATGCAATATTCTTGCGGATACTGGGAAAAAGCAAAGTCTCTTGAAGAGGCTCAAGAAGCAAAACTAGATTTAATTTGCAGAAAGCTAAAATTAGAAAAAGGAATGACGCTATTAGAAATTGGTTGTGGATGGGGTGGTTTCGCAAAATATGTTACTCAAAAATATGGTGTTACTGTGGTTGGCATTACTATTTCTGAACAGCAAGCTATTTTAGCCCGTGAACTTAATAAAGGTTTACCTTGAAATTAGGGTGCAAGATTACAGAGATGTTAATGAAAAATTTGATAGAGTGGTTTCTATCGCCATGCTAGAAGCTGTGGGTTACCGCAATTTTAGAAACTATATGGAAGTTGCCGATAGAAACCTTAAAGATGATGGTATATTTTTTATTCATACCATTGGTGGTAATTACGATGCCAAAACTACTGATCCTTGGATTGATAAATATATTTTTCCTAACGGGATGCTCCCATCCGCAAGTCAGTTATCAAAAGCATGGCAGGGACTTTTTTTTTAAGAGGATTGGCATAATTTCGGTACCTATTATGATCCTACATTAATGGCTTGGCTTAAAAAATTTGAGGAAAATTGGGATAGTATCAAACATGATTATGATGAAACTTTTTACCGTATGTGGCGCTTTTTTCTTTGTGCTAGTGCAGCATCTTTCAGGTCTAGAAAAAATCATTTATGGCACATTGTTTTAACAAAACCTGTTCGCTTAGGTATTTATCAATCTGAAAGATGAAGTAATTTTGGTTAACAATTTCGTTTTTAGAGATAGGTAATAAATTATCATTAAAAACTTAAAGCTAATAAATGATAGATATAAATAGCTAAATCTAAATTCATCGTAAAATAACATCTCTTTAATATTTAGATTGCTATTTTAGCAGTATGACTAATAATTTTGAAGCTTACATTTTCGACCTAAACGGTACCATAATAGATGATATGCACTTTCATGCTAGGGCTTGGCACCAAATTTTGACCAAAGATTTAGGCTCTAATATTTCTTATGACGATACTGTTTTGCAGATGTATGGCAAAAATCAAGAACTTTTAGAAAGGGTTTTTGGAGTTGGGTATTTTACCCAACAACAGATGGATGAATTTAGTTTGGAAAAAGAAAATAGGTACCAAGCAGCATTTAAACCACATATTAAATTGATTGATGGCTTAGCGGAATTTCTAGAAAAATCATATCAAGCAGGAATTAAAATGGCAATTGGTTCTGCTGCAATTCCATTCAATATAGATTTCATTATCGATAATCTTAATCTTAGAAAATATTTTCCGGTTGTTGTAAGTGCAAATGATGTTGAAATAAGCAAACCTCATCCTCAAACATTTACAAAAGCTGCAGATCTTTTGGGTATTGATTACCATAAATGTTTAGTATTTGAAGATGCGCCAAAAGGAGTGGAGGCAGCAAAAAATGCAGGAATGAAAGCGGTAGCTATTACTACTTTACATACATCCCAAGAATTTCATATTAAAGATAATGTGATAAAATTTATTGTTGATTATACAGGATTAGATTTGTCTTCGATTTAAAATTTAAGCATATTTCTAATTTAAGTTTAATAGATATTAAATTTAAAATAGTATTTCATTTTCCTTTCTTTTTTAGAAATTAAGCCTTAACTTTTACCATTTAATTTTCCAAATCATGTCCCATCAAAAATATCCAGAAAATATTGAGCAAGATATTACTTGTTCTTCTCGGAGAGGTTTTCTAAAAGCCACAACTGCATTAACCGCAATAGCTTTAAGTCCATCTTTAATTACTAAAGCGGCTGTAAACCATAGTGATGAAAAATTAGCAGCATTTTTTGAGAAAATTCCGCTTAACCTAGAAGTGAATGGTAAAGCTTACCAAATGGAAACCGAACCAAGGGAAACTTTATTGGATTTTGTAAGGGAACGTTTACAACTTACAGGTACAAAAAAAGGTTGTGATCACGGGCAGTGTGGTGCTTGTACCGTTCATGTAGATGGAAAAAGAGTAAATTCTTGCCTAACCTTAGCGGTGATGCAAGAAGGTAAAAAAATTACCACTATTGAGGGGATTGGAAATTCAGAGAACTTACATCCTATGCAGGCATCTTTTCTAAAACATGATGGTTTTCAATGCGGTTATTGTACCCCAGGGCAAATCATGTCGGCAATTGCCTGTATTAATGAAAACCACGCCAACTCTCCAGCAGAAATAAGAGAATTTATGAGTGGTAACATTTGCAGATGTGGAGCATACCCAAATATTGTAGATGCCATTGTAGAAGTAAAGAATGGAGGGCAAAAAGGATGATAAATTTTGATTATATCAGAATGAAGAGCTTACAATCAACAGTAAAAGCTTTAGCTAAATTCCCTGATGCAAAAATGATAGCAGGCGGCAGTAATTTAATCGATTTAATGAAACGAAATGTTACTGCTCCCACAAAATTAATCGATATTAATTTATTACCCTTAAAATTTATTGAAGAAGGTAAAGATGGTTTAAGAATAGGCGCTTTAGCACTCAACAGTCAAGCTGCAGATCATGAAATCGTTAAAAATAAATACCCTTTATTGGCAATGGCTATCAACGCTGGGGCATCTCCGCAATTAAGAAACATGGCTACTTTTGGAGGCAATATAATGCAGCGTACCCGTTGTACTTATTTTTACGACACCAGTATGCCTTGTAATAAAAGAGAGCCTAACAGTGATTGTGGGGCATTAAAGGGCGTTAATAGAATGCATGCAATATTTAGCACTAATGATAATTGCATAGCAGTAAATCCAAGCGATATGAATGTTGCATTAATTGCCTTAGATGCCCAAGTTGTTTTATTAAATGCAAAAAAAGAACGTAAAATTGCTTTCGCCGATTTTCATAAATTAGCAGAAGACACTCCACATTTAGATAATCATTTACAAGCTAATGAGATGATTGTTGAAATCATTATTCCAGAAAATAATTTTTATAAAAACTCTTATTATGTAAAAGTGAGAGACCGAAATTCGTACGCATTTGCTCTGATCTCTGTTGCAGCCGGTTTAGAGTTAGAAGGTAAAACTATTAAAAAGGTAAGATTGGCAATGGGTGGTGTTGCGCATAAACCTTGGCGTTTGTATGATGCAGAAAATTATTTACAAGGGAAAGAAGTAAGTGCAAAAACATTTAAAGAAGCTGCTAAAATTGCAATGAAAGGGGCTAAAGGTTACGGACATAATGATTTTAAATTAAATTTAGCTCCAGCTTCAATTTTAGAAGCATTAATGAAAGCTGCTCATTTATCTTAAATAGTAAAACATGGAAAATTTATTAAATCTAATTCCTGATGATACAGATAGAACTGACGGCATTTTAAAAGTGACTGGTGGAGCTACATATGCAGCAGAATATAAAGTTGAAGGCTTAACTTATGGTGTTTTGGTACAAAGTACCATTGCAAAAGGAAAAATTACTGTCTTGGAAACTAAAAAGGCTGAAAGCGCTCCTGGGGTGATAAAAGTACTAAGTCATCTTGATCTAAATAATAATGTTCCTCGTTACACCAAAGACGATAATATAATTATAGATAGAAATATCCAAAAGGTGTTTTACAATGATCAGATTTATTTTGCAGGGCAGCCCGTAGCTTTGGTTATTGCAGATACTTATGAAAGAGCGGTTTATGCAGCCTCATTAATTAAAACTAGTTATCAGGAAACGAAACATGAAACATATTTAGAGAAAAATTTAGATAATGCTATCTCCCCAGGAGGAAAAGATTATTTAAGAAACGAGAAAGATGCTTATAAAAATGCTGAAGTTTATTTAGAAGCAGAATATCACCAACCTAATAATGTACACAACCCAATGGAGTTGGGTAGCATTACTGCACATTGGGAATCTGACCTGAAACTAACCGTTTATGATAAAACACAAGGTGTATTTGGTTCACAAAAACATTATGCTAGTCTTTATGGAATAGATAGCAAAAATGTAAGAGTAGTTGCCCCTTATGTAGGCGGTGCTTTTGGGATGGCTTTACATACCTGGCCTTATCAGGATGCGGCAGTAATTGGATCCAGAATGACTATGCGTCCTTTAAAATTAATGCTAACGCGGATGCAAATGTTTACGATGGTAGGCTACCGCCCAGAAACTAAACAGTTTATTGGCATTGGAGCTTCAAAAGATGGAATTTTACTTGGAATTACACACAATGCCTGGGGCGTAACTTCTACGTATGATAATTTTACTGAAGGTACAGTTGGTGGAACACAGTTTATGTATAAATGTCCAAATGTAAATACGCAATATAAACTTGTAAAATTAGATGTAAGTAATCCTATTTGGATGCGTGGACCTGGCGAAGCAACGGGAATGTTTGCTTTAGAATGTGCCATGGATGAGTTGGCTTTTAAGCTTAATATGGATCCTATCGCCCTTAGGCTAAAAAATTATGCAACCATTCATCCTGTAAATAACTTACCATGGAGCAGTAAGTTTTTAGATGAATGCTATGAAATGGGTGCAGAAAAAATTGGCTGGGATAAAAGAAATCCTAAACCAGCATCCATGAAAGAAGATGGTATGTTAGTGGGTTATGGAATGGGGAGCGGTGTTTTTAATGCAGGAAGAAGCTCGGCGACAGCAAGAGCAATATTAGAGGATAATGGAAAACTCACCATCCAAAGTGCGGCAACAGATATTGGCCCCGGTACTGGTGTCATGATGAAAAGTGTTGCAATGGATTCCTTTGCTATGGATGGTGAACAAATTATTGTGGAATTAGGCGATACTAATCTTCCCCCTGCTCCAACACAAGGTGGCTCTAATACTACTTCTACAGTAGGTTCCGCTGTTTATGATGCTTGTACCGCATTAAAAGAAAAGATAGTTGAAGTGTATAATCAGGCCTTTTCAAGTAATCATTTATTTGCTGATTTCTCTTTCAAAAATAATAAGCTAAGTGTTAAAGGAAATCAAATCGCTTACGCTGATTTATTAAAAAAAGCGGGATTAAAAGAATTAGATATTTCACGAGAATCTAGAGGAGGAAAAGAAAGACAACAGTATGCTTTCAACTCATTCTCTGTTCATTTTACAAAAGTTCATGTGCATCCTTTAACCGGAATGGTTAAAGTGAAGGAAGTAGTTTGTGCAGTAGATGCTGGAAAAATCATCAGCGAAAAGCAAGCGAGAAGTCAGATGATTGGGGGCGTTGTGGGTGGTATTGGAATGGCTTTAACGGAAGAAGGAGTTTACGACCATAGATACGGAGTTTATACCAATAATAACTTTGCTGATTATCATGTCCCTGTTCATGCAGATATTCCTCCAATTGATGTGATGTTTGTGAACAAACCTGACCCATATATTAATCCGATTGGCGCAAAAGGACTAGGTGAAGTTTCCATTATAGGTTTAGCACCCTCCATTGCAAATGCCATTTTTCATGCGACAGGTAAAAGAGTTCGTGATTTGCCTATTACTTTAGATAAAATTGCGGTTTGGAGAAGTTAAATGAAAAGTTATTTACTGACTTTAATTTTTGGACCTCAACAACTAAACAGCAGATGAACTTTATCTTTTAGATTATATGATGATTTATGAAAGAATACAGATAGTGGATTTGTTTTAAATTATCAATCCAATTCTAAGGTTTATACGTAATTAAAATGATGATAAAGGCAGCAGTAATAAACAATGGTGCACATGGTTCGAAAAGCGGTTTTAAAGATAATCAATTAGTTAATTATACTTATATAGATGTAGACGAGAACTTTAATCCAGATTTATCTCCTTACGATTTACTTTTAACCGGTAACCCAACAGACCATGTTGCACTTTATAAAATCAAAGATAAAATAGTCGATTTTTTAAATCAAGGTAAAACTTTGTTCTGTTTCAGTGGCTGGTATACCGATTATATTCCTGGAAATAAATGGATAATGGAGCGTGATATAAAATCCATCGACATTAGATATTTCAAAAAAAGCGATAAAAACAATCTATTAGCTGGTGTAAATATCCACGAACTAATTTATCAAAATGGTATAAGCGGTTGGTGGGCTTGCGGACATATAGAAGCCAGTCAAGGTGCAGAAATCATTCTGGTTGACACTCTTAATAGACCAATAATGATTTTGGATGAGCAAACCACCAATGGTACAATTATTTGCACTTCTGGCGGTCCTTTAAATGGGAAAAAATCTAAGGACGAACAAGGTTTACATGCAGTTAATGTGCTGTACAACAACCTAATTGATTATATTTATAAAAAGCAAAATCATGAGCAAGAAGATAGGGTTAGTATTTAATGGAGGTTGGGCAATTTATGCACTCGCAAATGCGCCTAAATACAAAGATATTTATGAACTGCTATACGTTCATGATATAACTTGGGATAAAATTGAAGATTTAGATGCAATAGTGATTCCTTTTCTTTCTAACCATACTGCAATCGCAAAGAAAAAAGATTTAATTTATCGCTTTTTAGCAGAGGGAAAAAAAGTAGTTGTAGAGGGAGATAGCACTCAAGAATGGCTGGATGCAAAATGGGAAGACCGGCCAACCAACAATTATTGGTGGGTAGAAAATCCTAATAATCCTCCTATTTCCAAAACAGATTATGAACACCCAGTTTATAAAGGATTAAAGCCTAGACATGCTTGCTGGCATACACATGGTGCTTATACGAGAGTTCCGGAAGGTGCGGAGATTGTACAAACTACAGATGATGGGGAAATTATTACATGGCAAACAGATAAATATGGAGGTATACTTTTTGGAACCACACTTGATCCTTTTATAGAACATGGAATTCGCCAAATTACCCATTTAGATAACTACGTGGATAAAATGACCGAATGGCTTTGCGGAATTAAGCCAGAAGGAGAATTTGAGTTTAATGATGCAGATTATGGGATTGGAATTAATTGATATGATATTTATTAATAATGCCTAATCTTAAATCAATCAAATGGGATAAAAATGAATTGGGTAATGATTTTCTATTGATACAATAACATCAATTTCAGTTTAACTCACTGCAGTTAAAAGTATGAAAATTAATTTTCGCCTCTATTAAAAATAGTTTATTCGAAGTTCCTTATTAACCTTTCACAACTTTCATCCAAGCATGTGCAATTAGTTTTGAGCCAGCCAAGGTAGGATGAACTCCATCAGCTGACCAATAACTCCCAAGAGCTACTTTTATAGCGCTATCAAAAACAGATTGTAATGGAACAAATGAAGAATTAAAATCTTTAGCGATTTCTTTGGCTGCAACTCGATATTCATCAAATTCAGGATACCATGAATCATCAACTGCTTTTATTCCTTTTATTGCAAAGGGTTCGCAAATAACTAATTTAACATTAGGTAATTTAGTTTTAGTTCTCTCTAAAAGAGCTTTAAAATCATTTTTATAAATATTAATTGTTCCATCGTATTTTCCATCATGCTTATGCCAATAATCATTAACACCAATTAATATGCTCAACAGGTTAGGTTTTAAATCCAAACAATCTTTATCCCATCGGTTAGCTAACTGATAAACTTTGTTTCCACTTATACCTCTATTATAAATTTTTAAATTCTTATCAGCATGATCTAAAAGCAATTCTCCAGCAGCCTGTAAAGCATAACCACTACCTAAACTCACTGAATTGTTAAATCCTTCATCATCTTTTTTTCTGCCAGCATCAGTAATCGAATCTCCTTGAAACAAAATCACATCATCCTTACTCACTTTTACATCACCACCAATATTAGTAGGAATGGCAGCATTTACTATTTCAGGTAAACTAATACTTATTAATCCAGCTATTGAAGTCGTTTTTAAAAAATTTCTTCTATCAATATTCATATTCCGCTTTGTTAATTGGTTACATATTAAAGGTAAAAAATTTTATTGCTTTCGAGAATAGAAAACTTTTTTACAACAACTAGGAATTCTTTAAAAAGCAAGATGTACTTATTTTTATTTTGGGTATTTACTTTACCATTAAATTGAATTTTTTAAGATTAATTTTAATCAATTTATAGAATAGTAAACAATTTAAGATTACGTTTTACTAATCACCGGAAGTTTAATAAAAGTATTAATTTCTCCTTCTACTTCATTAGGCGTTTTAGCTCTTAACTCGTCAATATTGTAATGCTTATCAAAAAATTCATCGCACCATAAACAAATGTTTTGTGTGGCTTTTCCTCTTTCTAAAGCATATTCTTCTGTAATGCCAATACTTTCTCCCATTTTATAAGGCGTTCCATTGTTTAAAGTTTGGAAAACTGGAGACTCTTTAACTTTTAAAAGCACATCAGTTACTTTTTGAATTCTTGCATCACCCATTGCTTTTTTAGTTCCAGGGCAGCAAGGGTTTATCGCCCAAAGCTGAATGCTCAATTCTTCAATCACATCAGTATGACCGCCTAAGAAGTTTTTTGCTCCAGATTGAATTTTACAAAAATTGTGAAGCGGGTCTTGCATCCACAAGTCTTTTTCATATGCTCTTCCTCTAGCCCAGTTTCCACCTAACCACATTTCTTCGTTGGCTCCAAAATATGAATATGTTTTCCAGCTTGGATCAATTTTTTGACGTTTCCCTTCTTCATAAACCCCAACTGTAATGTAAGGCATGATATCTACCAAACCACGACTGTCAAAAAGTTCTTTTAATGGAGCTAATTTTGCACCAGCGTGTTTGTGAAAACGGTCTAAACTAGCAATACTAAAACTTTTAACGCCTTTCTCTAAAAGTTCATCTAAAATTTTTGGTTTTAATAAATCTCCATTTGTTTGTAACGAGATATTAAAATCTTTGCCATATTTTTCTATAAGGGTATCTAAAATTAAATATAATTGTCTTTTGTCAGCTAACGGTTCGCCACCGCTTAATATAATTCTACCTAAATTTTCCGGTAAATTTGAAATGATTTGAAGACATTCTTCATCACTCATCCTTTTACCTTTTGGGCCAGAATCATTGTAGCAATGGTCACACTCATCATTACAAAGTTGAGTAAAAACCCAATAGATTGTTCCGTAATCGTTATAATCGTTTCTCATTTTAAAAATTATTCCAAAATTCAATTTCAGATTTTACACCCGTTTTATCTGCTTCAATAAAATCTTTTTTGCTGTCAAAAATCTCTAACAATCCTTTATCCATATAGGATATTTTATCGCCCATTAATAAAGCTTCTTTTAAATCGTGAGTAACAAATAAAGCCGTGATGTCAAATTTTTCGGCAATGGTTTTGTACAATTGTTGCATGGTTGCCCGGGTTTCCACATCTAAGCTGCTAAAAGGTTCATCCAATAAAATTAATGGAGGATTAATAATTAAGGCTCTTCCAAAAGCTACACGCTGTTTTTGTCCACCAGAAATTTGATGTGGCATTTTCTTAGCATGGTCTTTTAACTCTAAATTTTCTAACATTTCCTCAACCTTTTTTACAACATCGGCGTAAGCCAATTTTCTAATTCTTAAGCCAAAGGCGATGTTTTCAAAAACGTTTAGATTAGGGAATAGTAAGGGTTCCTGAAAAAGATAAACTATATTTCTTTCATTAGATTTTGTGTTACTGATGTTTTTTTGATTTAAAAAAACATCTCCATTATCTTGCTCTTCAATCCCTGCAATAATCTTTAATAGAGTCGATTTTCCGCAGCCACTTTTACCTAAAATACTTAAAGTTTGATGTGCTTCTAGCCCAAAAGAAACATCTTGGATAACCAGTTTATCTTTATATTTTTTTTTTATATGATTGATTTCTAAAAACATTATTTAGCTTGTTGAATGATAAATTTTTTGTTGAACCACAACAAAATTACTGGAGGCAAAATCAATAAACAACAACTTAAAGCGGCGTAAAAAATATTTGCTTCTGTAATAAATTGATAAACTTTAATGGTGAGGGTTTCTACTTTTCCATAACCGATAATACTTGTCAATCCAAACTCGAACCAAGAGATTAAAAAGCATTGAAAAAAGCAGACTAAGATTAAACTCTTAGCAATCGGCATTACAATTTTACGGAAAGCATAAGAGGTTGTACCACCCAATGTTGAAACCAAATCCTCATATTGTTTTATTCGTTGATTCCAAAATCCAGTAAAGAAAATCACACTATAAGGAAAGGCAATAATTAATTGAGCTAAAATAATCCCTTGAACATTACCGGTTAAACTCATTTTTATAAAGTAATACTTAAGACAAAGCGCAAATATAACTGGTGATAATGCAAAAGGAAAATAGGTTAGCATCAACAGTTTTTTTCTGTATTTGTGATATGCAATATATTTACTGGTGATAAAACCCAAAAGCGTTGCAAACAAAGCAACAGATAAAGCGATAACTAATGAAATTAAAAAACTTGGTGCTATATTTCCTCCTGAAAAGAACAGATAACTCCAATTGTCTAATGTAAATTGTTGAGGCAATATGGCAGGAAAGCGCCAATTTTTACTAAAAGAAAGAAAAAATAAAGTAATAATTGGCGTAATAAATGATATTGCCAAAAGCCAAAGTAAGATATTTCGTTTCTTAAATGTCGTACTCATTTTTATTGGTTTTAAGTACAAGCATCAATAAGCTCAAGATAATGATAGTATAAATTACCGCGACGGCATATCCTTGTGGAATATCATATAAATTAAATTTTTGCAATTTTCTTACCGCTAAAACAGAAACAGTTTCTGGTGAAGAACGTCCTAAAAGTAGGGGCACTTCATAAGCACCTATCTTAAAAATGAAATACATCACAATATTAGGAAAGCTCTTTTTTAATAGAATTGGAATAGAAATCCTGAAAATTGATTGTCGATTTTTTGCTCCTAAAGAATTTGCCAATTGCGTATAATCATCTATTCTTTCTGTTTGATATAACCCTGTATATAGTAGCGTAAAAAAGGGTAAACTCAAGAAAAATTGGGCAACAATAATTCCGAAACTATATTGATCATTTACCAAATTCGGGAACGATTGTATATTATCGATAATTCCCAATTGATAACAAATGCGAGATAAAATTCCAGAATTACCTAAAAACTGCGCAAAAAAGAAAGCCGCAACAATGGATGGAAAAGCCAAAGGCATGTAAACCAAATATGAATAAATGCCTTTACTAAATTTTTTATGGAAAAATATCGCTATAGCCATTGAGATTACAACACTTAACGTTAGCGAGGCAATTGCCAACCATCCGCTATAAAGAAAAGAAATTACTACATCGTTATTTTCAAATAATGCAGACCAATTATCTAAAGTAAAACCTTGATTTAAAACTCCAATTAAACCAAAACTATATGCCACCGCAAAACCAAAACCCAGAACTAGGGGAAGGATTGCAAATACAAAGAGCAATAAAAATGAAATGATATTTATTGGTTTTTTAAACATTTTTAATGATAAAAATTATTTTCTTTTTGAAATTATTTGTTAACAAACTTCGTCATGTTGAACGATATAGAAACATCACATAAATAAGTCACTATATAGCTTAGAAATTTTGCAAATGAGATGTCTCGTATCCTCGACATGACGAAGGTTGAGAAAAACCCTTCACCACTTAACCTACTTTTTATCAATCACTTTCTTCCTAAAATCTTCAGCAACCTTAATCATATACATAGAATGAGGCTCAACAATCGCTTTTGCTAATACCTCTTGTTCTGTCATTCCGTATTTAGGCTTTTCTAAAGCTTCGTACTTTGCTTTCATTTCGGGAGTTAATTTAGAAACATCAAAGACTGGAGTTCCACCATTGTTATTAATATCGCTTTTTTCAATTTGAGCTTCCGGAGAAATTAAATAATTGATCACAACCAATGCGCCTTCTTTATTAGTTGCATTAAATGGAACAGCCAAATAACTAGTATTGTGGATGCTGCCAGGTTTTAGTACGTACCCAATCGTAGTTTTTGGAAATAAACCTTCTTTTATTCCTTTATCAACGGCTGTAAATCCAAAAGAAAAACCAAAATTTACTTCACCAGTTGCATACAGTTGAGCGATGGTGACTGCGCTTTCAGGAAAAGTTTCTCCTTTTTTCCAGAAATATTTCTTATTTCTATTGATGAAATCCCAAAGCTGTCCACTGTACTTATCGTATTTGTTTTGGTCAAAATCTCCATTTAAATTATCACTGCTACCAGCCAACTCAATTAACCAAGTTTTTAAAAGTGTATAGCCTGTAAAATCTAAAGATAGAGTGAACTTACCGGGATTTGCTTTCCAATAAGTTTCAAAATCTTGCATGCTTACTGGTGGGGTTTTTACTTTTGCGGCATCTGTCAATGCAATAAAAGATGCTTTACCCCACGGTGCTTCATAACCTTTGATCTCTTGTTGAAAATCATATTTAATGATTGGGTCTTCATAATTGATAAATTCAGAATTTGGCAATTTATAATCAATAGGCCCAAACAAGCCTTGAAACTGTTGTATTTGGAAAAAAGTTTCCCCATTAATCCAAATCATATCAGTTTGTCCCTTATCAACACTAGCTTCTTTTTCGCTCATGATACTACTCACAATAGATGGACCTTGACCAGGAATTATCTTTAAAGTAATACCAAATTTCTCTTTCATTCTAGGTACTAGTACATCATCAATGTATTTATTGGATTTTTTATCTCCTGCATATTTCATCCAAGTAACAGTAGTTCCTTTTGCTTTTTCTGTGATTTGCTCCCATGATTGTTGCATCATTGGATCATTATTTTCACTATCAGAACCGGATGAAGTCTTTTTATCGTTGTTACACGCAAATAAACTTAAAATTGTAAATCCTAGTAGGAGTGTTTTTAATTTTAGCATCTTTTATAATTTTAAATATCTTAAAAAATAATTTTTTAAATAGCTTTGAAAATATGGCAATATTAACAGATTTAGAATCTTTTCATCAACACCAAATTTGGAATATTCTCGTCCATCAATTTGTTGATAATTATGGCTTTGTAAATTATAAGGGTTTCAAAAATAATGAAACTGAGCTTGATGAATACTTAAATTTGCTGACCCAAAATCCACCACAAACCAACTGGGCAATTCCGCAAAAACTAGCCTATTGGATAAATGCCTATAACGCTTTCACTGTAAAACTCATCATTAATAATTACGGTGTAGGTGATATAAAAGCAATTGGTGTAGCTAATCAACAATCTCCTTTTAAAATTTCTTTTTTTAAAATAGGAGAGGAGAATTTTACTTTGGATAAGATAGAGCATGAAATCCTAAGGAAAGAATTTGACGAACCACGTATTCATTTTTGCTTAGTTTGCGCCTCTTTTTCTTGTCCCAAATTTAGAAACGAATCTTTTACTGCCGATAAATTAGAAGAACAACTAGTGGATCAAACCAGTGATTTTATTAACGATCCGGATAAAAATTCTTTACACCAAAACCCAATCGGAATTTCTAGTCTTTTTCAATGGTATTGGGACGATTTCTCTGCATACTTTACAGATAACAAATCTCTTTTAAATTGGATTAATAAACACTCAAAAACACCCATCAATGTAAATTCTGAGATTGAGTATTTGCCTTATAATTGTGCTTTAAACGGGCGATAATTAGTTTTAAGTCATAGGTTATAAGTTTTAGATATTTGTAAAATTGTTACTTAAAACCTACTACTTAAAACTTATCACTTACAACCTATAATCTAATCCCTTCTCAATAAACTTTCAATAATCTTTTCCTCAAAACCCGGTAAAGTTTTATAAGCATATTTCACTTTCCTTGTAGATTTAAAATCATAGGAAACCTCTAAAAATTCCTTTTCTGTTCTGGTATCTCTACCAAAAAAGTTAGAATCATTTTTCTTAATCTTTATTTCTACAGGGATATCCTCATAATATTTAAAGTATTCTGGATGAGTAAAATAACCTAAAGGTGTACAGTCATAAGGAATAAATCCATTTACACCAAAAGCGGTTTTTGCTCTTGCTATCCACGGAACTAATTGATCATAAACCCATTGGTCTCCCTCATGTCCGTTTCCATTTAAACGGTCAACATCTACAGAGCCTAAAAGTATATCATAACTACACTCAAATCCAGAAAACAATAAAGGAATATCGGTATCTAAAATTACCTGCATAGAAGCTACATCTTTCTCAAAATTATAGTCTAATACAGGATGATTTCCTAAACCTGGTCTAAATTCATAATCAGGCTGACGGCCTAAACAAAATGAAATTTCTTCTATTTGGCTAGCTAATTCAGGATGATTTTTTAAAACTGTACCAATGTTTGTATTTGGACCTAAAGCTAAAATGCTCAACTTTTCTTTTCGCAAAGCGGCCGCTAAGGCAATTGTAGCATCGTTTTCTGTACCTAAGTCATTTGCTAAATCAGAACCTTTATAAACTGGAATTTCTGGCCCGTCATGGTACCAATCCAGCATTTTTTTAGTAACATCATAACCATAATCAGCATTTGTTACAATGCTTATTCCTACAATTTCGATGTTTTTTTGACGCAAAGCCATCATCAAGGTAATGCCATCATCAACTTCTCTTGGTGTGGGTGAAGGAATACCAATCATGATATCACAATCAAACCAAATTCTTTTAGGTTTATTTTCCATAATTTAATGTTTATAGGTTAAAATAATATTGGCTGAAAATTCTAACAATCTAACCAACTAACATTTTATATGCTTTTTCAAGCAAATTCTCTTTCTCCTTTAAATCTAATTCCAATGGTAGCTGTGCCAATCCAATTAATCTTCTCATAATTTCTATCCCAATAAATTTTTGAAATAGTTGCTTATCAAATTCATCCGATTTTTTATAACACATATTAAAAGTTTCAATAATTTCATCGTGTTGTTGAGCAAGATATAAGTGCGCATATATAACGCCCAAATCAAACTCGGCTTTGCCAAAAAAAGCAAATTCTGGGTCTATAACCATTAAACCTTGTTTGGTATTTAACCAGCTACCGGGATAATAATCTCCATGAAGCAAAATATCACCATCAGATAAATAGATGTCCCCTAACTCTTTAGCCTTTATTTTTAACTTTTCATCAGAGATATACTTATTAGCAAGTGTTTGCAAACCTTTAGTAATTGTTTCTAAATCAAGCCCGTTGGTTTCAATAAATGGATAAACAAATATATGCTCATGATTTAAAGCTCTTAGCTTTCTATTTGCCATTAAATCATTTTTATCTACTTTATTAAACTGCTCATGTAAATCGCTCAAAAACTTAGCACACAATTTTGCATCGTCTTTTATGAGTTGATTTCCTTTTTTATAAAGTGATGAAAAATCGGTAGCATTCCCTAAATCTTCCATCATTAAGATAAAATTATCGGCATCTAAAAAT
>JBBRYE010000079.1:0-16917 GCA_038237895.1 Sphingobacteriales bacterium
AATATACTTTAGTTGCTGTTGCGGATTATATCTTAAAAAATAATAAAGGAAATACGGTTTCTAACTTATCTTCTACAAGGGCTTTACGTGATGTTACTGAAAAAGCAGGAGGAGAATATAAAGCTTCGGCGGTTGGAGAGGTGAATGTAGTTACATTGATGAAAGAGTGTAATGCGGTAATTGGAGGAGAAGGAAATGGTGGTGTCATTTACCCAGAACTGCATTACGGGCGAGATGCTTTAGTGGGAATTGCTTTATTTTTAACTCATTTAGCCAAATTTGGTAAATCTATTTCTGTTTTAAGAGCCAGCTATCCTTCTTATTTTATCTCTAAAAACAAAATTACTTTAACGCCAGAAATGGATATTGATAATTTGTTGTTAGCTGTAGAGGAAAAATATAAAGCCCAACCACATTCTACTATTGATGGCTTGAAAATCGAGTTTGATAAACAATGGGTTCATTTAAGAAGATCGAACACAGAGCCGATAATCAGAATTTATTCTGAAGCAGAATCTGAAACTGCAGCAGAAGGTTTGGCCAGTAAAATTATATCGGATATTAAGGAATTTTTGTAGTAAGGAAAAGAATTTGAGAATTTGTTGATTTGAAAATTACACAATGTTAAAATTTGATTGCCATTATAAAAGTGCGCTAACGATTGAAGCGGCATCCTTTTTGGCTTTTTCTGACAAAAAGATACAGTGAAAAGCGTGTTAAAGCGCCTATGTGATTAAAACTTTAATCTTCCTTATTTTTTATTATTGTTAAATTTGCAGATTGATTATTTTAGATATTAAGATATTTTCATTCAAAATTCAATCCGTCAAAATTAAAAAATGCGAGTATATTTAGATAATGCAGCAACTACACCTTTAGATAAAGAAGTTTTACAAACAATGGTAAATGTGATGGAAAACCACTATGGCAATCCATCTTCCATACATGCCCATGGTAGAGAGGTGCGTACTTTGGTTGAGAAAGCTAGAAAAACAATTGCGACTCTTTTAAATACCGCACCAGCAAATATATTTTTTACTTCTGGAGGGACAGAAGCTGATAATACTGCCATTAAATCTTCTATCCAAGATTTTGGTATTACTCATGCCATTACTTCAAAAATTGAACATCATGCAGTTGGGCATACTTTAGAACTGTTAGAAAAACAAGGTAAGATTAGATTGAGTTATGTTGATTTAGATGAAAATGGAAGTATTAATTATAATCATTTAGAAGAATTGCTTCAAACTAATGAACGTTCATTAGTTTCATTGATGCAGGCAAATAATGAATTGGGAAACTTAACTGATATTGATAAGGTAGGAGAGATTTGTGAAAAATTTGATGCTATTTTTCATTCTGATACGGTACAAACGCTAGGACATTATCATCATGATTTGAAAACTTTAAAGGCTCATTTTATTGTTGGTGCGGCTCATAAACTTCATGGTCCAAAAGGAGTTGGTTTTTTATATGTAAATCCATCTATCAAAATAAAACCAATGATGAATGGTGGTGCGCAAGAAAGAAATATGCGTGGCGGCACTGAAAATGTTTATGGCATTGTAGGTTTTGCAAAGGCTTTAGAAATTGCTTACGCCGATATGGAAGCACATCATGAAAAAATACAAGCATTAAAAAAATACATGATAGAGCAGCTCAAACTGGCAATTCCTGATATTCATATTAATGGAGAAACCGATTCTAAAAAAAGTTTATATACGGTTTTAAATGTTTGTTTTCCAAAAATGGACATGGCAGATATGCTCCTTTTTAATTTAGATATCAATGGAATATCTGCTTCAGGTGGAAGTGCTTGTTCATCAGGTTCTAATATTGGTTCTCACGTTCTTACCGCTATCAACGCCGACCCTGAAAGACCAGCAGTTAGGTTTTCTTTCTCTAAACTAAATACTAAAGAAGAAGTTGATTATACGATTGAGAAGTTGAAAGAAGTTTTTAAGAAAAAGTAATAGGTATTATCAGATGGGCATTAAATTTTAATTACTCTTTTGGCAAGTTATTTGTTTCCAATAAACTGTAAAACATTTTTTAACATCTAAAAAAACAAATCATGTCACAGAGCCCAGTAGAAAAATTAAACGAAATAAAAGAAGAAGAATTAAGATTAAGGGATGAGAAAATTGCAAGAGGAGAGTCTGTAGAAATTGCGGACGGCAGTTTGTTAAATGAAAAGAAAGGTTCTTATAGTGTTACCCCAAGTGATAAAAACAGAAGTCATAAAGGTGCTATTGGAATTGATAGAGATCCCACAGATATTTAGGCTTAACATTAATTTAGAAATGTAGCGATTCAAAAACAGGATCGCTTTTTTTGTTGTTAAATGATTATAATTGTTTAAACATTTAATTTGATAAATATGGAAAGAAGAAAGTTTTTAATGGGCTCTGGTTTAACTTTAGCAGCTTTAGCCCTTAACAGATTTACCTCATTTGCCTCAATGAAAGATTTTGCTGCAGCTTATAACATCAAAATGATCAATGATAAAATGGGTGTTTTTACCGAACAAGGTGGCACTATCTTATTTTTATTATCAGAAAAAGGTTTAATTGTTGTCGATTCTCAATATCCAGACCCTGCAAAACATTTGGTAGAAGAGTTAAAAAAGAAATCTGATAAGCCTTTCGATTTATTGATCAACACACATCATCATGGTGATCATACCAGCGGAAATATAGTTTTTAAAGGTTTAGTAAATGGTGTTGTGGCACATAAAAACTCTTTGGCTAATCAAAAAAGAGTTGCAGAAGAAGCCCTTAAAGCTGGTAAGAAAGGCGTAGAACAATATTATCCAAATTTAACTTTTGAGAAAGATTGGAAATATAAAAATGGAAAAGATAGTATTAAGGCTTATTATTTTGGTGCAGGCCATACAGATGGCGATGCTATGATTCATTTTCCAAAGCATAAAGTTGTTCACATGGGCGATTTAGTTTTTAACCGTCGTTTTCCATACATTGATAAAACTGCCGGAGCAGATATTAAAAGTTGGATAAAAGTTTTGGATAAAGCCATGGGTAAATTTGGTAATGAAACCACTTATGTATTCGGTCATGCTTTAGATCCTGAAAAAATCACAGGTACAATGGCAGATGTAAAAGCTTATCAAAATTACCTGCAAAAATTATTAGATTATGTTGGTAATCAAATAAAAACTGGAAAATCTAAAGCAGAAATTATGAAAACTACTTTTATTCCCGGTGCAGAAGAATGGAAAGGCGATGGTATTTCTAGAAGTTTAGATGCTGCTTATCAGGAATTGAGTTAATATTTTTTGGGCGTTTTAACACTCCGCCAGCTGGCGGATGTATCTTTTTTTGTTATTTGCATTATGGTAAGAGCAAAAAAAGCTATCGCTACTATCGTTAACGCACTCATCTAATTAATATGCTTTTGCAATAAATTTGTATCAATAAATCAAAATCATTTTTACTTTTGAAAATGGATAAAATTGAAGTTCTTAAAGTTTCTTCTGAAGAAGAGTTGAAAAAAGTTTATCAAATTAGAACCACAGTTTTTGTAGAAGAACAAAACTGTCCGCCTGAATTAGAGTGGGAAAATGAAGATGTTTCCATACATTTTTTAGCTAAATTTAATGATGAAGCCGCCGGTGCTTGCCGTTGGAGACAAACTGATAAAGGATTTAAATTAGAAAGATTTGCAGTTTTATCACAATTTCGGGGAAAAGGAATTGCCAGTAAAATGATTGCAACTTTAATTGCCGATTTACCCCAAAATGCTGACTATATTTATCTTCATGCACAAGTATCGGCTATGCCATTATATGCTTTAGCTAATTTTAAAGCAGTTGGAGATATGTTTGAAGAAGCTGGAATACAACATTATAAAATGGTTTTAGATAAAAATTAAATTTTATCTCTAAAAGAAAACCTCGCTTGCATCCGCAAACGAGGTTTTTTTATGAATGAAGAGAATTAATTTCTTATTTCCCTTCATTCATAAAAACGAAGTTATGATCAAACATATCTAGTTTTATCTTGCTGTCGCGATCAACTGTTCCTGCTAAAATTTGTTTAGAAAGTTCGTTTAAAATTCTTTTTTGAATTACTCTTTTTAAAGGTCTTGCGCCAAATTGAGGATCATAACCTAATTCTGCCAACCAATCTAAAGCTTCTTCAGATGCTTCGATGGTAATTCCCATTTCGGCTAAAGATTTTTGGACACCTACAAATTGCAGTTTTACAATATCTCTAATTTCTTCCCTATTTAAAGGAGTAAACATAATGATTTCATCAATCCTGTTTAAAAACTCAGGACGGATAGATTTTTTTAATAATTCAAAAACCTCGTTCTTAGTTTTAGCGATAACTTCATCTCTGTTCTCATCCACCATCAAACTAAAGTTTTCTTGTATTAAATGAGACCCAATATTAGAAGTCATGATGATAATGGTATTTTTAAAGTTTACCATTCTTCCTTTATTATCGGTTAAATGTCCATCATCTAAAACCTGTAATAAAATATTGAAAACATCTGGATGCGCCTTTTCAATCTCATCAAATAGAATAACAGAATATGGTTTTCTACGTACAGCCTCGGTCAATTGTCCACCTTCGTCATAACCCACATATCCTGGAGGCGCACCTATTAATCTACTTACCGCATGTCGTTCTTGATACTCACTCATATCAATCCGCACCATACTATGTTCATCGTTAAACAAGAATTCGGCTAAAGCCTTAGCCAATTCAGTTTTACCAACACCGGTTGTGCCTAAAAAAATAAAAGAGCCAATAGGTTTTTTCTGATCGCTTAAACCAGCCCTAGACCTACGGATTGCATCAGATATTGCTTCAATCGCTTCAGACTGACCAGCTACTCTTTTATGCAGTTCATCTTCTAAATGCAAAAGTTTTTCACGCTCACTAGAAATTAATTTGTTTACAGGAATGCCTGTCCAACGGGCAACTACACCAGCAATATCTTCAGAAGTAACTTCTTCTTTTAACATACGGCTATCAGAAGTTTTACTTTCTAATTCTTTTTTCAGCTTGTCAACTTCTTCTTGCGTTTCTTTAATTCTTCCATAACGGATTTCGGCAACCTTGCCATAATCACCAGCTCTTTCAGCCTGTTCTGCTTCCAGTTTTAAATCTTCAATAGACTCAATCTTTGTGTTCACAGCATCAACTAAATCTTTTTCACCTTGCCATTTTGCTTTTAATTCGTCTCTTTCAGATGATAAATCGGCAATTTCTTTTGATAAATCACTAACCTTGCGTTCGTCTTTTTCTCTTTTAATCGCTTCGCGTTCGATTTCTAGTTGCATAATCTTTCTATCCAACTCATCCACCACTTCCGGTACAGAATCCATCTCCATTCTTAGTTTAGAAGCAGCTTCATCCATTAAATCAATAGCTTTATCTGGTAAAAAGCGGTCGGAAATGTAGCGTTGAGATAATTCTACAGCAGCAATAATAGCTTCATCTTTTATCCTTACCTTATGGTGAGTTTCGTAACGTTCCTTTAATCCTCGTAAAATAGAAATCGCATCTGCAGTATCTGGTTCTTCTACCATTACCTTTTGGAAACGACGTTCTAAGGCTTTATCCTTCTCCAAATATTTTTGATATTCGTTTAAAGTGGTTGCTCCAATCGCTCTTAATTCGCCCCGGGCTAAAGCAGGTTTTAAAATATTTGCGGCATCCATTGCACCTTCGCCACCTCCAGCACCCACTAAAGTGTGGATTTCATCGATAAATAAAATAGTTTCGCCATCGCTGTCACTTACTTCTTTGATAACTGCTTTTAAACGTTCTTCAAATTCACCTTTATATTTTGCACCAGCTATCAATGCTCCCATATCTAAAGAAAAAACAACTTTAGATTTTAAATTTTCGGGTACATCACCTTTAATAATTCTAAAAGCAATACCTTCAGCAATCGCGGTTTTACCAACTCCAGGCTCACCAATTAATATCGGGTTATTCTTAGTCCTACGAGATAAAATTTGAATAACTCTACGAATTTCCTCATCACGCCCAATTACTGGATCTAATTTTCCAGATTCGGCATATTCATTTAAGTTACGGGCATATTTATTTAAAGCCTGATAAGTTGCTTCTGCATTTTGATCAGTCACTTTTGCATCGCCACGTAAAGCAGAAATGGCTTTTTTCAAATCTTTTTCAGTAACTCCTTGATCTTTTAAAAGTGCAGCTGTTTTATCGCCAGCATTTAAAATAGCTAATAAAAGATGCTCTACAGATACAAATTCATCCTTAAACTCTTTTAAATATGATTGCGCCTTTTGTATGGTAGAATTTGCCGCATTAGATAAATAAACATTACTACCACTCACTTTTGGAAAAGTGGTAATTAATTCATCTAAAGCCTGATTAAGACGATTGATATTAACGTTTAGTTTTTTTAATATATAACCTACAACATTCTCATCTACAGATAATAATGATTTTAAAATATGAGCATTTTCTATAGATTGTTGTTGAAAACCTGAGGTTATTTCAGAAGCTTTTTGAACTGCTTCTTGTGCTTTAATGGTGAAGTTGTTAAAGTTCATTTTCGTTTTCCTTTCACTGTTATATGCTCAAAAATGTATCCATTAAATTTTTTTTTATAGTATTAGAAATTTTGACATAACTATTTGTTTTTAAATGACTTTTTGACTATAATTTTAACATTTATATGAAATTTTAACAGTCAAATCTTATTAGAAAATTGTTTATAAAATTTACGCAATAGATTAAATTTAAAATAGTGATTAAAATTATCCTCTATATTTGTGCTCAATTAAAAATTTATATTTCAAAATGGATGGTATCAATATAAAGCAATTAGCAGAAGCTTTAAACGTTTCTACATCTACTATATCCAGGGCATTTAGAAATAGTGGTGGGATAAAACAGCATACCAAAGATTTAATTTTAGCAAAAGCAAAAGAGTTAAATTACCAGCCAAATCATTATGCAAGTAATTTAAGAGACCAAAAAAGTAAAACAATTGCCGTTATCGTTCCAGAATTGGCCAATAATTATTTTTCGCAAGCCATACATGGGATAGAGCAAGTTGCAAGGTCTAATGGTTATAATATTTTAATTTATTCTACAGATGATGATTTGGCAAAAGAAATGGAATTTATCAAACATTTACACAACGGTAGGGTAGAAGGGATTATCATGTCGGTTTCTGGAGAGGCAGAAAATCATAATTATTTAAATGATTTTGGTGTGAGAAGATTGCCAATGGTACAATTTGATAGAGTTTACGATGATATTGATACGCCTAAAATTATTACTGATGATTATGAAAGCAGTTTTATAGCTACAGAACATTTGATTGAACAAGGTTGTAAACGTATTGGTTATTTGGTGGTTAAGAATGATCTTTCTATTGGTAAAACCAGAGAAAGCGGATATATAGATGCACTTAAAAAACATCACATTAATTATGATGAGGAATTGATTATTGATTGTTCTAATAGTTATGAAGAAAATGATCCTATTATCAAAAAAGCTTTAAAAGATTTAAAACTGGATGGGATCTTTGCATCAGTAGAGCGTTTGGCTTTTGCAACCTATTATGCCAGTTATGATTTAAATATAAATATCCCAAATCAGCTTAAAGTAATTAGCTTTTCTAGCTTAGAGATTGCGCCATTACTAAATCCATCATTAACCACAATAACACAACCCGCCACAGAGATTGGAAGTTTATCGGCAAAGTTATTATTTGATATTTTATTGGATAATAATGATGAATTTGAGGGTAACCATAAGCTGATTTTAAAGTCACAAATTATCCATAGAAATTCTACAAAAAAAACCTAAAACGGTTAATTTTTAGGAGTAAAAAAAATCAAAAAATTTAAAGACTTAGTGTGATTTAAGCAGAATTTTCTCTTATTTTCGGGAACGTTCCCTAAAATTGACACTTAATTTACGGGAACGTTCCCATTTTTAGGGTGTTTTTTAATAGGTGTAAGTTAAACACTAACTACACAAAAAAAAATATTGTAATATATTGATTTATAAATATTTATAATAAATTTTATTTTAATAATATCATTTGATTTTAGTTGTTTTATTTGAGATTTTTTATCAATAAAAAAATATTTTAATAAAATTTTGAATTAATAAAATGCTTTGTACATTGGTAATGTGTAAATATTCAAGATTTTACAACCAATTATAAACAATTAATAAATTCAAAAAATGAGAAAAAGTTACATGCTTAAACATGGTCTTTTTTTGCTAATTTTTATGTTAGCAATTAAAGTTTATGGGCAGGTTGGTTCAATCAACGGAAAAGTTGTTGATGAAACAAATTCACCTTTGCCCGGGGCAGCTGTTTTTGTTGAGGGAACTCAAATATCAACCCAAGCCGATGTCAATGGAAATTATCGTTTAACAGGAGTTAGTTACGGAAAAGTTTCTGTAACTGTTAAATTTATTGGATACGATAATTTAACCAAATCAATTACAGTTAGTGCAAATCCAAGCATAGCTGACTTTAAATTATCTCCTTCCTTAAACAGCCTATCTGAAATTGTAGTAGTAGGTTATGGTACAAGTACAAAACGAGATGTAAAAGGATCTATAGTAAGTGTAGGTGCTAAAGCATTTGAAGATGTTACTGTACCCACATTTAATGCTGGTTTGCAAGGTCGGGCTTCGGGTTTACAGGTTAGTCAATCTAGTGGTGTACCCGGTTCTGCAACAAGAGTTAGGATTAGAGGAACTTCTTCAATTTCAGGCAGTGGAGACCCTTTATATGTTATTGACGGTGTTCCGGTTTTTAACGAAGATCCTAGTGATGGAGATTTTGGAAGAAATCCTACAAAAGCTGGTAAAATTGATCCATTATCTTACTTAAATCCTAATGATATTGAATCTATTGATGTTTTAAAAGATGCAGCTGCTGCAGCAATTTATGGATCAAGAGGTGCAAATGGTGTTATTCAGATTACTACTAAAAAAGGAAAATCAGGAAAAACAGTTGTTTCTTTAAGCTCCACTTATGGTGTAAGCGAAATTACAAGAAAGCTTCCATTGCTAAATGCACCAGAGTGGTTGCAAATTTATAATGAAGCGAGAGTTAATGATGGTGGTCTTCCATTAGGTCCTAATGAATCTATTAGCCCAACTGGTTTCAGCTTTATTCCTGGTCAGAATTTGGGTGTAAACACCGATTGGATTGATCAAGCAACTAGAAAAGGTGATGTTACTGAAACAAACCTTTCTGTAAGAGGCGGAAACGATAAAACACGTTTTTTCATTAGCGGAATTTATAGAAAAGAAAATAGTGTTTTAGAAGGCGGTGCTTTTGAAAGAGGTGGTGCAAGAGTAAATATAGACAATAACGCAACAGATCGTTTAGATGTAGGTTTGCAGTTAGGTATTTATAGATCAAAGAATGATCAGGTTCCAACTTCATTTAATGGAGGTATTGGAGCTGCTCAATCTTTTTCTTTACCAATTTATCCGGTATATAATCCTGATGGTTCCTTTTTTGGTACGCAATATCAAAATACAGGTTTTAATATAGTTGCCCAAAGAGCAAGCACTTATCAATCTAAAGATTTTAGAACTAACGGAAACGTTTATTTAGCCTATAAAATTACTAAAGATTTATCTTTCAGAACCGAAAACGGTTTAGATTTATTAAACCAAACAGAAAGTAGGTACGAATCTAATATTAACAGATATTTTACGGGTAAAGATTACACTCAACCTAAACCTTATCCAGATTTAGCGCCTATTGGCTTAGCTACAGCTGGTGAAAGACAATATCAGGTAATCAACGTTAACACCAATAACTATTTTACTTATAAAAAAGATTTTGGTACAAAAAATGTATTTGATGCTACCCTAGGTTTCAACTATCAAAGAGCTAATCAATCGCAAGTTGCTTATTCTGCTTCTACAGGTGGTGTTGGTTTTATCAATCCATACTATAAAGAAGGTAGTAATAACTTAGGTTTTGCTCCAGGCGCTATTGAGCCAGGAAATACAGTCCCTCCAACCACTTCTGCTTATGCTCAAGCTGATATTTTAACTGGAATTTTATCTTATTTTTTAAGAGCAAACTATAAATTTGATAATAAATATCTATTTGGAATAAGTGCAAGATATGATGGTTCTCCTAAGTTTGGTGAAAATAATAAATTCGGATTTTTCCCAGCGGCTTCAGCAGGTTGGATTATCTCTGACGAGGATTTCTTAAAAGACAATAAAGCGATTAGCTTTTTAAAATTGAGAGCTAGTTTTGGTATTACTGGAAATGATGGAACTCAGGTTTTCCAATATTTACAAACTTATTCTAGTGCGGGTTCTTACGCAGGTGGTTTCGGTCAGAAACCAAATAACTTATCAAATCCTGATTTAAAATGGGAAAAAAATCAAGGTATTGATTTAGGTTTAGATTTTGGTTTCCTTAAAAATAGAATATCGGGTACGATAGGCGTTTATTCTAAAACAACCTCTGATATTTTAGTAAATATCCCAGTACAGCAATCTGCAACTGGTTTTGCAAATAGAATCTTTGTTAATGCTGATGGCGTAAAAGTTAGAAATCAAGGTATTGAATTTGAGTTAACTACCAGAAATTTAACTGGAGATTTTAGATGGACTACTAATTTTAATATTGCTCATAACGGAAATAAAGTAACTGATGTAGGTATTTATACTTCAGGAGATGCTTTTGATACAGGTGAAGGTGATACCAGAATTTTAAAAGGATATCCTTTGGGAATCAACTTTTTGCCTATTTATGCAGGTGTAGATCCAGCTAATGGTGATGAGTTAATATTCGATAAAACTACCGGAGCAAAAATCAAGTTAACTGCTGCAAGTCAGGATGCAAATCGTGTGGCTGTTGGAAAACCAAATCCAGATGTATTTGGAGGTTTAGAAAATATTTTCAGTTACAAAGGATTTGATTTATCTGTGTTGCTTTCTTATCAATATGGAAATAAAATTTATGACGATGGTGCAAAATATCAAATTGGTGGCCGTTTAGGTTCATGGAATCAAAGGAGAGAGATATTAAACAGATGGCAAAAACCAGGTGATATTACAGATGTACCTAGAGTTTCATTTATTGAAGGTGGTAGAGCAGATGCAAGCAATACTTCCCGCTTTTTGTACGATGCTTCTTTCTTAAGATTAAGAACTACAACACTAGCATATAACATTCCAGCTAGCATTACTAAATCATTAAAAATTAATAATGCTAAGATTTTTGTGAGCGGTCAAAACTTATTTGTATTAACAAAATATGCAGGTTGGGATCCTGAGGTAGTTAGATATAATTTCAACCCTACTCAAGCAAACTCATCTTATGGAGCACCGTATTTACCAACTCCACAAGCTAGAACTTATTCATTGGGTATAAATGTTGGATTTTAATCAGAAAAAAATGAAAAGAAAAATATATATCACATTATTACTAGGTACGATAGTACTGAGTAGTTGTAAAAAACTAATTGAGGTAGATCCGGTAAACAGCCAACCGGGAACTGAAACTCTTAAATTAGGAAAGAATGTTCAAGGCGTATTAACATCTGCTTATGAGAGGTTAACTTCTAATCAATTTTTAGCTGGTGAAGTTATCCGTACCAACGAACTTTATGGAGATGATGTTGATTTTGCAAATGCAACTGGCGGCGCTCCAGCACAATTTGTGAGTAGAGATTTCAGTTTATTTAATCAACAAGGTAGAGATCTTTGGGCTGCTGGGTATACTGCAATTGGATACAGTAATGTTGTAATTGATGCTATAGATAAGAATCTTTTTACTGATTACAGTGATACACAAAAAGCTCAAATGAAAGCTCAGGCATTGTTTATAAGAGGTGTTGCTCATTTTGAATTGGTTCGTTTATTCGCTAAACCTTATAGCAATGCTCCAACAACAGATCCTGGTATTCCTGTCAGAATAATTGCTGCAACATCAGATCAGGCTAAACAACCAGTACCAAGAAATACGGTAGATGAAGTTTACAAACAAGTGATATTAGATTTAAAAGCAGCAGAAGCTACTTTGGTTTCAGCAAATTCGGTATTTGCAACTAAATGGGCTGCTAAAGCTTACTTGGCAAAAGTGTATTTTGATATGGGAGACTATGCCAATGCTTTTACTTATTCAAATGACGTGATCACCAATGGTGGATTTACATTAGGAAATTCTGTCACTTCACCTTTTAGCACAACTGGTGGTACTGTTCCATCTCCATTACCTACTGGCGTATTATTTTTAGCAGTTTCTGATGGAGGTTTATTAAGAGGAAACTTTTGGAATTCAGATTTAAATGCCACGTTTTTACCACTTAGTACCTTGCTTTACGCAGATATTAATTCTAAAGGGGGTAACAGAAAAACTCAGCTTACTACTGTAGCAAATAAACCAATTTCTTTGAAATGGTCTGGCGGGGCAGGAATCAACGTTCCTATTGTTCGTTTGGCAGAAATGTATTTAACCAGGGCAGAATCTAGAGTACAAAAAGGTGCTTTTGTTGATGCTGATGTTAGGGCTGATTATAACGCAGTTAGAGCTGTAGCTAATGTTGCTGCTGATAATACAACTACTGGTGCAGCAACTTTGCTTACCGCTATTCGTAACGAAAGACGTGTAGAGTTAGCTCTTGAGGGTGATAGATTTCATGAATTAAGAAGACTGAAATCAACCATTAGAGGTATTGCATATAACGATAGTAAACAGTTATTAAAAATTCCTGATTCTGAAACAACCGCAAATCCAAATATTGTACAGAACTAATAAATTAAAAATATGAAAAATTTAAAAACACTATTTTTCACATTTGCTATTCTAACTTCAATAGCTTTTGTGTCTTGTGAAAAAATTAAGTATGCTGATGTTGGTGAAACAATATCCTTACAAGAAAATATAAAGGGTACATGGAAAGTAAGTACTGCATCTCAAATAGATAATGATGCTGTAAATAAGAACTTCCCTTTAGCAGTTCAGAAATTAGATTTAACAACCAGATTTCCTTATAATACAGTTGTTTTTGCGTTTAATGGTGAAACTACCGGAACATATACTATTACTAATCCTGGTGGTGCACCATTATTTTTCCCTTTAACAGGCACATGGTCTTTAGACGGAACTAAAAATGGACCTGTTAGGGTTAAACTAGTTTCAGGAACACAAACTGCATTTTTAGATTTTGCAAAAGCATACAGAGCTTCTGATAATAAATTGAGCTTAAAATTTAGCAGAGCCAATAGTGATGGCAAAGTATTTTTAAGCTATGAATTTAATTTCAACCGTAATTAATATCCAAATCATGAAAAAATTATTTAGCATAACATTAATGATACTTTTGAGTATTGGTTTAGCCAAAGCTCAAAAATCAAATCCTAAATACACCATTTCTCCTGCAAAATTTTCGGCAGAAGATGCCATTACCATAACCGTTGATCTTACAGGTACAACATTAGCAACAAAAGGTCAAATCTATATCTATGCTTTTAATCAAGCTGGGCCAGGTTTGTACAATGATTTTTGTGCTGATCAATCTGGAGCAAAAATGAAGGATGAAGGCAGTAATAAATGGTCGTACAAATTAACTTTAACTAATTATTTTAATGCTACGCCAGCAAAAATTGGTACTACTTTCGGATTTCTTTTCAAAGCTTCCCAAGCTGGTGGTTGTGGGCAAGATGCTAATCAAACGGTAGATTATTCAGCTGCTATAGAGTCTTTAGTTTTTACACCGAGTGTTTTCAGAGTTTTCCCTAATAAATTTACTCAAGATGATATTGTGACATTTTACATGGATAAAAATCTATTAGATCCTAGCAAAACTGCTTTAAAATCAGCAACAGAAATTTATGTTTATACCGATGCTGACTACATCAGACCAGATGGTACAACCGGATCTTTTCAAGTTTCTCAATATTGCGAACCTTTAAATACTGGTGATGGAAATTATTATACCGGACAAACTACCGTAGCAGATAATGTGGCTTTAAAAGCTAAAGATGAAGGTAATGGTTTATTTGCTTGGACAATAGTTCCTTCAAAATTCTTTAAAATAGGAGATACTACAAGTCCAAAATTCCCTGTTGCAGGGTCAAAAATAACTAAAATTAAAGTTCATTTTAGGACAAGATTAAGCCCTTATTGCCCAGGTACAGTAGGTGATGCAGGTAGTTTAGGGGATAATGTGGTAACTCCTTTTCAATAAAGAAATAAATTTTAACTAAAAATTTATCTAAAAACTCAATATTTTATGGGTTGGGTTTTTAGATTATTCTTAATTAATCATCATGCCTATTAAATTATTTTCAATTTTTTTATTAATTCCTTTTGTAACTAATGCTCAAACTAATCCTGTTTTATCAGCAGGAAATATTACAAGCGTTAAAATCGAAAATCAAAAGATAGGTTTTAAAACCGATCATGCTTTTGGAGAAATAATTGTTTATAGTCCTAATATTGTTAGAGTTAGGCTTGATAAAAAAGAGCTACAAAAAGATTTTTCTTATGCAGTTATTGCTAAATCTCAGGAAACAAAAACCAGCATCACACAAAATAATGATGAAATAACTATCCTTACAGATTCATTGAAAGCCATCATCACAAAAAAACCTTACAACGTTACTTTTTACACTTTAGATAATAAAATCATCAATCAAGATGAAAAAGGTTTACAAAGCAGTTGGGTTGATGAGGAAGTTACAGCATACAAGCATATGCAAAATGGCGAGCGTTTTATTGGCTTGGGTGAAAAGACCGGAAATTTAGATAGAAGGGGAGAAGGTTATACCAATTGGAATACCGATGCTTTTGGATATGCAACTAACCGCGATCCAATTTACAGTACAATACCATTTTATATGGGAATACATAATGGGTTAAACTATGGAATTTTCTTAGACAATACCTATCAAACAGATTTTAATTTTGGAGCAAGTAATGATCGTTTTTCTTCTTTTGCCGCTCAAGGCGGAGAGTTGAACTATTACTTTATATACCACACCCAATTAAAAGATATTATTTCTTCCTATACAGCCTTAACAGGGAGAATGAAAATGCCTCCACTTTGGAGTTTAGGTTATCAACAAAACCGCTACAGTTATTATCCTGATACAGAAGTGATGCGTATTGCGCAAACTTTACGTGAGAAAAAAATCCCAGCAGATGGGATCACTTTAGACATCCATTACATGGATAAATACAAATTGTTTACTTGGGATAAAGAGCGTTTTGGCAACCCCGAAGCGATGAATAAAAAGCTAAATGAAATGGGTTTTAAAACAACCGTTATTGTTGATCCAGGAATTAAAGTGGAGAAAGGTTACGATGCCTTTGAAGATGGATTAAAGAAGGATATTTTTATTAAATACCCTGACGGAACTAATTATACCGGACAAGTTTGGCCCGGTTGGTGTAATTTTCCGGATTTTACCAATGAAAAAGCAAGAGCTTGGTGGCGAGAAAAGGTGAAGTTTTTTGCGAATACTGGCGTTTCTGGAATATGGAACGATATGAATGAAATTGCTACTTGGGGACAAAAAATGCCGTCAAATATTCTATTCAACTACGATGGAAAACTAGCAAGTAACAAACAAGCGCATAATGTTTACGGAATGCAAATGGCCCGCTCAAGCTATGAAGGTATGGTTGCTGCAACCAATAAACGTCCGTTTATTTTAACCAGGGCGGGTTATGCTGGTTTACAAAGGTATACAGCAATTTGGACTGGTGATAACCGATCAGAAGATGATCATATGTTATTAGGAGTTAGGTTGTTGAGCAGTTTAGGTTTAAGTGGTGTTTCCTTTACGGGGATGGATATTGGTGGTTTTACAGGAGGACCGTCTGTTGGTTTATATGCAAAATGGATTCAGTTAGGTGCTTTTAATCCTTATTTCCGTAACCATACAGCGGTTAATACAAAATCTTCAGAACCTTGGACTTATGGTGAAGAAGTAACGGAAATTTCAAGAAATTATATCAGTTTACGCTATAAACTTTTACCTTATTTATATTCTAGTTTCTATTATTCGGCTACCACAGGATTACCAATTGTAAATAGTTTAGCTATCGATAATACTTTTGATTCAAAAATTTACGATACCCAGTTTCAAAATGAATTTTTATTTGGTTCTGCGTTTTTAGTTGCTCCATTTGAAAGCACAAAAGATTTTGGAAACATCTATTTCCCTAAAGGCAACTGGTACAATTTATATAATGGCGAAAAGCAAAGTGGAAACACAGAAAAGATAATTCGTTTGAGCCTAAACAAAATGCCGGTTTATGTAAAAGAGAGTAGCATTGTACCTATGCAATCTTTAATTCAAACCACGGCACAACAGCCTACAGATACACTTACGATTAATATTTTTAAGGGTGATATCAATAATAGTTTCGTTTATTATGAAGATGATGGCGAAAGTTATAATTACGAAAAAGGAGATTTCTACAAACGAATAATAAGTTATATTTCTACAAATAAAACTATTGTTTTTGATAAAGTAGAAGGAAGTTTTAAATCAAAATTTAAATACATTAAACTGATGTTTCATGGTTTTGATGCAAACGATAATATCCGAGCAGGAAAAGCTTTACAAGCAGATTTCGCTTCATTTTTAACCCCAATCTCAAAATTTGATCCGCAAGGTTCGGGTAATTCGGTAGAAGGATATAAAGTACAAAGCGTGGTTCTAAGTAATGATTCAAATCGATTTGAGGTTAATTATTAAAAGACTTACGAAGTTTTTAAAACTTCGTAAGTCTGAACTAAAAATTTGCGTTAACGATTGAAGCGGCATCCTTTTTTTGCCATAGCCATAACGCAAATCGCAAAAAAGGATACATCCGCCAGCTGGCGGAGTGTAAAAACGCCCAAAATAAATCATTAAAAATTATCATTCAGAATCTTGAATT
>JBBRYE010000080.1:0-16900 GCA_038237895.1 Sphingobacteriales bacterium
ACTCTTTCCTACGTTCGGTCTCCCGACGATCGCTAATATATTACTCATAAGTTTTTCCCAGCCTTATCTTGCTGGCATAATTTTTTTGCAAAGGTAATAAAATAATCAGGATTTAAATTTAACGGCTCAGATATAGTTGATAACCAATGGATTTTGAAGGATTTTTGGTTCGATAATTTGGGCGTTCGAGCGGGCTTTACTCTGTAGTTTTTTGTCAGAAAAAGCCAAAAAAGCTGTCGTTTCAATCCCTAACGCAAAACTTATATAGTCGAAATTTTGGCGCTAATTATCTGAATCTCGATTTTCAAGATTATAGGATTAGCAGGATTTCTAAAAAGTACAGATTAGTGAAATTTTCGTCAAAAAAGATTTGTGAACTATTAAGCGGTAAAGGATTAGTGACCATTAGTGAAATTCGTGGCAAAAAAACATCTAACACTGTGACCTTTACTGTTACAAAAAATCATTTATAATCAGCAACCAAAATATGCTCATCACAAAAAGAATATTCATGAGCTTGATTAGAACAAACAATTACTAATCTATCATTACCTCCAAATGATTTTACCAAATCTAGGTACCAATTAATTCCTTGGTCGTCTAAATTTGCAGTAGGTTCATCCAATAAAAGTAATGGAGTATCAGAACAAAAGGCCAATAACAATTTTACTCTTTGTTTCATCCCTGAAGAGAAATATTTGAGTTGTTTGTTTTTGCTTTTTTGCATGTTAAGCAAATCAACAAGCTCATTATTATTTAAATTGTTAATTCGCTTTTTAAAGCTGAAATGAAAATCTATAGTTTCTAGAAGCGTAAATTCTTCAATTAAATCTAAATAAGGAGCTGCTAAGCTAAAGTGATTAAACAAATTTTCAACAGCAATTTGATTATCGTTTAAAGAATAAGAAATTGATCCAACAGAGTAGGTTAATGCACCAGAAATAACTTGTAATAATGTAGATTTTCCTGAACCATTTATCCCTAAAATTGCATAAGATTTACCAGATTCAAAAGTATAATCAACATGGTTAAAAATCCATTCTCTGTTAAATCTTCTCCCTATTTGCTCCAGTAAAATCTTCATTAATAATTACCCATTACCAAAACTTTTCATCACTCCACGGTTAGAGTTTCTGATAAAATTGATAATTTCATCACGCTCTTCTGTGGGTTTAAATTCTGCTTCTATAATATCCAATGCTTTGGTTACATTGTTATGCTTCACAAATAAAATACGATAAATTTCTTGAATTTCATTGATTTTTTCTGAGGTAAAACCCCTTCTTCTTAAACCAACAGAGTTAATACCTGCATAAGAAAGCGGCTCTCTAGCTACTTTAACATAAGGTGGTATATCTTTTCTTACCAAAGAACCACCAGTTACAAAAGAATAAGAACCAACCTTACAAAATTGGTGAATAGCTACATTACCAGCTAAAACAACATTATCGCCAATGGTAATATGGCCGGCTAAAGTTGTATTATTTGAAAATATACAATTATCGCCCACTTCACAATCATGAGCTACATGGCAGTAAGCCATTAAAAGGCAGTTTTTGCCTACTTTAGTTTCCCATTTATCAGAAGTACCTTTGTTTATAGTTACAAATTCTCTAATTGTTGTATTATCTCCAATAACAGCTGTAGTTTCTTCGCCTGCATATTTTAAATCTTGAGGAATAGCAGAAATAACCGCACCCGGAAAAATACGACAATTTTTGCCAATTCTTGCGCCATCCATTATGGTAACATTAGATCCAATCCATGTTCCTTCTCCAATCACAACATCTTTATGAATAACAGCAAATGGATCTATAATTACGCTATTGGCAATTTTTGCTTGAGGGTGGATATAAGCTAGGGGTTGTATCATTCTGGTGTTTCGGTTTCTTTATATCTGGTTATTTGCGCCATCATTTCTGCTTCCATCACTACCTTATCTCCTACCATGCCAACGCCTTTCATTTGTGCAATTCCTCTTCTAATAGGTTCCATTAAATCGCATCTAAATATAATGGTATCTCCGGGCAAAACTTGCGCCCTAAATCTAACTTTATCAATTTTTAAAAAGTAAGTTAGGTAATTACTTGGATCCGGTACAGTACTTAAAACTAAAACACCGCCCACTTGGGCCATTGCTTCAATTTGTATAACTCCTGGCATCACTGGCGCTCCCGGGAAATGACCTCTAAAATACTCCTCGTTCATGGTTACGTTTTTAACTCCCACCACATAAGTTTTTGTTAATTCAAGTATTTTATCGATAAATAAAAAGGGCTGCCTATGTGGCAAAATATTCATAATACCTGCTATATCATAAAGTGGTTTTACAGTGGGATCATAAAGATGTTGAACCTTTTTCTTTTTATCTTTTTTTATTGCTGCTTTAATTTTTTTAGCAAACGCAACGTTTGCTGCATGGCCCGGCCTTGCCGACATTACATGGCCTTTAATTGGAGTGCCAATCAAAGCTAAATCACCAATCATATCCAATAACTTATGTCGGGCAGGTTCATTTTGGAAACGTAATTCTATGTTATTTAAAATCCCTTCTCTAGCTACTTTTATCTCCTGCCTGTTAAAAGCAATTGCAAGCTCTTTTAATTCCTGATCGCTAATTTCATGATCAACAATAACAATTGCATTATTAATATCCCCTCCTTTAATTAGGTTGTGCTTTAGCAACATTTCTAACTCATGCAAAAAAACAAAAGTTCGGCATGATGCAATCTCATCCTTAAAATCACTAATTGAGGTGATGGTAGCATGCTGACTGCCTAAAACTGGAGAATTATAATCTACCATACAAGTAAATCTATAGTCATCCAATGGCATAATTACCATTTCTACTTTTCTGTCTTCTTCAGAGTAATGAATATTATGCTGCACAACATAATATTCTCTTTCGGCATTCTGCTCTTTATAGCCAACGCTTTCTATTGCATTTACAAATTCAATTGCGCTGCCATCTAAAATTGGAACTTCAATCCCATCTAGCTCAATCATCACATTATCAACCTCGCAACCTACTAAGGCAGCTAATACATGTTCTGTTGTACTTACACTAGCCCCATTTGCAGATAAGGTTGTACTTCTGGATGTATCTGAAACATTATCAACATCGGCGTCAATTACTGGTTGATTAGGTAGGTCTATCCTTTTAAATTTATATCCGTGATTTTCTGGTGCTGGCTTAAAAGTTAAATTAACCTTAGCTCCCGTATGTAAACCAACTCCAGATACGCTTACCTCAGATTTTATTGTTCTTTGCCTAGGATTCATTTATATAAGTATATTATTTAGGTAGGTTTTCTTGTAATTTATCGACTAGCTTTTGCAATTCGTCAATTTTACGCTCCATATCTGGTAATCTTTGAATAATTACCTGAGAGCGCATATAGTTTTGATAAGTTTGTGCAGGAGCACCACCAAATTTTTTATTCTCCTCAATTATTGATTTGTTTATGCCAGATTTAGCTTGAATTTGTGTGCCTTTAGCCAAAGTAACATGACCAACAATACCTACCTGGCCGCCAATAATATTGCTTTCTCCAATTTTAGCGCTGCCAGAGATTCCTGTTTGAGATGCTATAACCGTATTTTTGCCAATCTCGGCATTATGAGCAATCTGAATCAAATTATCTAATTTAACGCCTTTTCTAATAATTGTAGATCCCATTGTTGCTCTATCGATACATGTATTTGCACCAATTTCTACATTATCCTCTATAATTACGTTTCCTATTTGGCTTACTTTAATATAAGAACCATCGGGCTGAGGGGCAAAACCAAATCCATCGCTACCAATTACAGTATTAGCATGTATATTCACTTTATTCCCAATAATACAGTCATGATAAATTTTGGCACCGCTTTGTATTACAGAATCATTACCAATTTTAACATCATCGCCGACAAAACATTGAGGGTAAATTTTGGAGTTATCCCCAATAACAACCCCTGCAGAGATATAAGCAAAAGCGCCTATATAAACATCTTTACCAATTTGAGCTTTTGGATGTATAAATGACAATTGTTCAATTCCTTTTTTATCCTGCTTTAAGCTATTATACTTTTCTAAAAGAATAGAAAAACTGCTATAAGCATCTTTAACCTTAATTAAGGTAGCTTTAACTGGCTTATCAATTAATAAATCTTGGTTCACAATTACCACAGATGCGTTGGTAGTGTAAAGGAAAGCCTCGTACTTAAGGTTGGCTAAAAAAGACAATGCCCCTTCTTGTGCTTCCTCTATTTTTGCTAACTGACTAACTTTTACTTCTGGGTTACCTTCTAAAGTGCCATTAAGTAGTAGATTAATCTCTTTTGCGGTAAATTGCATGTGCCAAAATTAATTGATATTATTAAATGAACAAATTGTTGTTAAATTATTAATAATTTTTTGTTAAGTTCTTGAATAACAAAAGATATTTTTAGTTACTATTTTTGACAATGCCTCTAAATTAGCATTATCTGAAACTACGGCTATATCTTTTAAATCACCATTTTTCATCAAAATATTTATGCTTCCGTTTCCGGTTTTATATGCCATATTATTTATAGTACCAGTAAATACAAAATAATTCACTTCATCTGCTGAAATGTTTAATTTTTCAATAACCGTCTTTTTTTTCTGGTTTAATCGTTCATTATTGGGTAAATCTCCGCTTATCTCTACCTTAAATAGCTTTCTCGTAATTAAATTAACACACAAAGTTTTTAATATAAAATCATTATGTTTTTGCCAAACTTTAATTGCTGTCATTACATCGTTATCATCTAACAACGCAAAGTTTTCTAAGTTATCGTTATTGTTAGGAAAGTTTTGAGCATTAATATTGTTATAAAGAAAATGTTTTAAAGCTGGAGTTGCAAATAAATGCTCCCCACGTTGCGCAATTTCTCTTGCTCTTTCTAAGATTTTGACTAATAATTGCTCTGCCGCAACAACGGTTTTATGTAAATAAACTTGCCAATACATTAATCTACGGGCAATTAAAAACTTTTCTATGGAGTAAATGCCCTTTTCTTCAACAACTAAATTATTGTCTTTAATATTTAGAAGTTTTATAATCCTATCAGAGCTTACCATCCCTTCGGTTACGCCACTAAAAAAACTATCTCTATTTAAATAATCTAATCTATCTAAATCTAGCTGACCAGAAATTAATTGACAGAGAAATTTCTTGTGATAATTACAATTGAATATTTCTAATGCTAAATTTAATGCTCCATCAAACTCTTTGTTTAAATTATCCATTAGCATATTACTGATTTTCTCGTGAGATACACCGTTAACAATGGTATGTTCTAAGGCATGAGAAAACGGACCATGACCAATATCATGTAATAGTATGGCTATACAGGCTGCCTCTTCTTCTTGCTTAGTAATTTCATGTCCGCGGCTTTGCAAATGTTCTATTGCTAATTGCATTAGATGCATTGCACCCAATGCGTGATGAAAACGAGTGTGTAAAGCTCCTGGATAAACTAAATGAGTCATTCCTAATTGTTTGATATACCTTAATCTTTGAAAATAAGGATGTTCTATCAAATCAAACAATAGAGAAGTTTTAATACTTATAAATCCGTAAACGGGATCATTTATTATTTTGTTCTTATTCAATACAATTAAATTATAAGGCACAAAAATTGCTAATTTTAGCGCTCAGGTTAATTCTTGACAAATATTAAGAAATTAATAAGAAAATCATTCAATTAGAAAATTTTATATGCAACTAGCTAATATATTGTGGGCCGATGATGAAATTGACCTTTTAAAACCACACATCCTTTTCCTTAACGAAAAAGGTTATCAAATTGATACCGCAACAAACGGAAGAGATGCTCTTGATATATTTAAGACCAAAGATTTTGATATTGTTTTTTTAGACGAGAATATGCCTGGTTTAACTGGTTTAGAGACGTTAACTCAGATAAAAACTATTAATCCTGATGTTCCTGTTGTGATGATTACCAAAAGTGAAGAAGAATATTTAATGGAAGATGCCATTGGTTTTAAGATAGATGATTATTTGATTAAACCCGTAAATCCTAAACAGATTCTATTAACCATTAAGAAGTTAACCGATAATAAAAGATTGGTAAGTGAAAAAACTTCTATGGCTTATCAGCAAGATTTTAGGAATTTAGGAATGATTTTAAATGATAACCTAAACTACCAAGAATGGGTTGACGTTTATAAAAAATTGATTTTTTGGGAACTAGAGCTAGAAAAATTAGAAGATGCGGGGATGCATGAGATTTTAACGATGCAAAAATCTGAAGCCAATGCACAGTTTTGTAAGTTTATAGAAAAAAATTATTTGGATTGGATTAAAAATCAGGATAAAGCGCCAATGCTTTCTCATCAATTATTTAAAAAGAAAATTTTTCCATCCCTTAGCGAGCAAACACCTACCTTTTTCATCTTAATTGATAATTTAAGGTATGATCAATGGAAAATAATCAATCCTATAATTTCAGAATATTTTAGGTTAGAAGAGGAGGAAACTTATTTCAGTATTTTACCAACTGCGACCCAATATGCCAGAAATGCTATTTTTTCTGGATTGATGCCTTCTGATATGGAAAAACGCTTTCCAGAAATGTGGCAAAATGATGAGGATGAAGGTGGTAAAAATTTATTTGAAGAGAAATTTTTAGAAGACCAGATTAAACGTTCGGTAAAAAAAGACACCAAATTTTCTTATCATAAAATCCTTAATCAGGATCAAGGAAAAAGCTTAAATGAATCTCTATCAAATTTGATGGGTAACGAGTTAAATGCGATTGTGTATAATTTTGTTGATATGCTTTCTCATGCCCGTACAGATATGCAAATGATCAGAGAATTAGCAAATGGTGATGCCGCTTATCGTTCTTTAACCCTTTCTTGGTTTGAGCATTCTCCACTTTTAGATTTAATTAAAAAACTATCTCAAAAGAAAGTTAGATTAATTATTACAACAGATCATGGAACCATTAGAGTTAAACACCCTAGTAAAGTTATCGGAGATAAAAACACAAATTCTAATCTTAGATATAAGCAAGGTAAAAATCTTAATTATGTAAGTAAAGATGTGTTTTTAGTAAAAAACCCCGCCGATGCCATGTTGCCTAAGTTACATGTAAGTTCAAGTTACATCTTTGCAAAAGAGGATTCTTATTTTGTTTATCAAAACAACTACAACCAGTTTGTGAACTATTTTAACGAGACTTTTCAACACGGAGGAATTTCTTTAGAAGAAATGGTAATTCCTATTGTAACCTATAAAAACAAATAATATTTTTATAGAATGAAATTTGAAGTTGCCGGACTTGCCGAATTAGAATCAGTAGCAAAAAAAATATTACAAGAAGCTAAAGAAGAAAAGATATTTCTTTTTTACGGAAACATGGGTGCGGGTAAAACCACTTTAATAAACAAATTATGTGAGCTTTTGGGCACAAAAGATCATACCAGCAGTCCAACTTTTTCAATAGTTAACGAATATGAATTAGAGAACGGAAGCATCTATCATTTTGATTTTTATCGTTTAAAAAATCAAAATGAAGCTTTTGATATGGGTTATGAAGATTATTTTTATTCTGGAAATTATTGTTTTGTAGAGTGGCCAGAAAAAATTGCTGATTTGTTGCCTAAGCATTACGTTAAAGTTGAAATTGAAGTTTTGAGTGAGGTAAAAAGAGAGATTGAAGTAAATATTATTTAATTTAATTTTGACAATAAGTAAATCAATAATTGCTATATTTATTATTATGAGTGATTTACAATTGTATAATGAAATCTCCACACTCCCAGATAACTTAAAACGTGAAGTGGAGGATTTTGTCCAATTTTTGAAGATTAAACATAAAGACAAAAATAAATTGGAGAAAAGAGAATTTGGACATTTTAAAGGGTTAATAACCATGTCGCCTGATTTCGATGAGCCATTAGAAGATTTCAAAGACTATATGTAATGGACTTTTTACTCGATACTCATACATTTATTTGGTTCTTGAATGGAGATGAAGTTCTACCTAAAAAAATAAAAAATCAGATTACTGATATTTCAAATAAATGCTATTTAAGTATTGCCAGTATTTGGGAAATGGGGGTAAAATTAAGTTTGAACAAGCTTCAATTAGATGTAGAGTTTTCTCAAATCAATAATTTTATATTAAAAAACGAAATAATTATTTTACCTATTGAGATTTCTCATATTCAATCTTTAATCAAGCTACCTTTACATCACAGAGACCCTTTTGACAGATTAATTATTTCTCAAGCACAAGTGGAGAGCTTGAATATTTTAACTAAAGACGTTATGTTTGAAAACTATTTAGTTAAAGTATTATGGGATTGAAATATTGCCAACGGATTTTATTGACCCTGAACCTAGACTTACGAAGTTTCAAAAACTTCGTAAGTCTTAAAATCAAATATTTGCATTAAAGATTGAAGCGACATGCTTTTTTTCTTTTCAGATAAAAAAGACATAGCGGAACTCACCAGCTGGTGGATAAAACGCCCAAATTAAAATTGATAAAAAACAATGGATACAAAATTAATGGGCGGCTTTATTGAGGTTGCAAAACAAGCGATGATGCAAACGCAAGAAACTTTGGATCCTACAAAATCCAAAAAGAATAGTTTGTATATCGGTATTCCTAAAGAGACTTCTTTTCAGGAAAATAGGATTGCTTTAACTCCGCTTTCTGTTGCTTTGTTGGTAAATAACGGGCATGAAGTTGTGATTGAATCTGGTGCTGGAATGGGTTCTAACTTCGCTGATATTAAATATAGCGAACAAGGAGCTAAAATTGTTTATGATGTTAGGGAAGTATATCAAGCAGATATCATCTTAAAAATTGCTCCTCCCACTATAGATGAGGTAGAAATGATGAAACATAACCAAATTTTGTTTTCTACTTTACAAATGTCTACCATGAAACCTGAATATGTTCAGGCTTTAATTTCTAAAAAAATCACAGCGCTAGCTTTTGAATATTTACGCGACGAATTTAATATTTTAACGGTTGTTAGGGCAATGAGCGAGATAGTGGGATCCACTTCTGTTTTAATTGCTGCAGAATATGTGAGTAATGTTTTTGGTGGGAAAGGATTAATGTTAGGTGGCGTTACAGGTGTGCCGCCTACAGAAATTGTAATTTTAGGAGCTGGAACCGTTGGAGAATATGCCGCAAGAACAGCCATAGCTTTAGGTGCACAAGTTAAAGTTTTTGATACTTCTTTATTTAGATTAAGACGTTTACAGGATAATATTGGTTGTAAAGTTTTTACCTCTGTTATGCAACCCATAGTTTTAGAAAAAGCACTAATTACCTGTGATGTTGCAATTGGAGCAGTGAGGGCTAACCATGGAAGAAGCCCTTGTATGGTTACCGAAGAAACTGTTTCTAAAATGAAACCAGATTCTGTTATTATTGATGTAAGTATAGACCAAGGAGGTTGTTTTGAAACTTCTGAAGTTACAAATCATAAAAATCCTGTTTTTAGAAAACATGAAATTATCCATTATTGTGTGCCTAATATTGCCAGCAGAGTTAGTAGAACCGCTACCTACGCTTTAACCAATATTTTTACTCCTATCTTATTGGATATTGGCGAAATGGGTGGGATTATGAACCTTATTTGGGATAAAACTGGCATAAGAAATGCAGTGTATCTTTATCAGGGAGCCATGACAAATAAAGATTTGGCTCAAAGATTTAATTTACCACACAAAGATCTTGATTTATTAGTGGTAAGTAACCGCTAATTATGGATATAAAAAAGACCTCAAAATACTACTTCAAAATTTTAAGCGAAACATTTGATTCTTTTATTGGTGATAAAGGTTTAAAATTAAGTGCTGCCTTAGCCTATTACACTATTTTTTCTTTAGCCCCAATGATGATTGTTCTGATTTCTATCGGTGGGATTTTTTATGGACAGGATGCATTACAAGGAAAAGTTTTTGGTCAAATAAATGATCTAATTGGTAGCGAAGCCGCATTACAAATTCAGGAAATTTTAAAAAAATTAGCACTTTCTGGCAAAAGTACAGTTGCTGCAACCCTTGGAGTTATAACTTTAATTATAGGTGCTTCTGGTATTTTTATAGAAATTCAAGATTCTATTAACATGATTTGGAGAGTTAAGGCCGTACCAAAGAAAGGTTGGCATAAACTATTGGTAAATAGATTTTTGTCTCTTTCTTTAGTTGGAGGTTTAGGTTTTTTATTAATTGTTTCTTTGTTGATTAATAGTCTGATAGCTGCGTTTAGCAGCGTTCTGATTAAGTTTTTACCAGACTTTACATTAATTTTTATAGATATTATTAATCTTGGGATAACCTTTGTGGTATTAATGAGCTTGTTTGCTATAATTTATAAAATATTGCCTGATGTAGAAATTACCTGGAAACAAGTAAAAGCAGGAGCATTTTTCACTGCATTATTATTTATGTTGGGTAAATATTTAATTGGCTTATATGTACAATATGCTGCAGTAGGTGATATTTATGGGGCAGCAGGAACCATTATTATCATTGCAGTTTGGGTTTATTATTCTGCAGCAATTTTATACTTTGGTGCCGAATTTACCTGGGCTTATGCAAAAGTTAGAGGGGATGTAATTAAGCCTTCTAAATATGCAGTGGCATTAAGAATTACAGAAACCGAACTTGGAGGTGCAGAAAAAATTGATTTGCACCAATAATAAACTTAAATTTTTAATGATATTTCTAATTTTTGTTTAACCTTTTTAACCACATTAATAAGCCTGTAATTGGAAATGTTAAGGTTAAGAGACATATTATAAAATTGATTATTTTAGTAGTTAAACCATATATCTCTCCAGTATGTATAGGCTTAATATAAGATCGTATTTTCTGACCTAAACTTTTATCGGCGAAAGTCAGATTATTAATAATATTACCTTTATATTGATCTATATATAAAGTTGAAAATCTATTTTCCGTTTGGTTATTTTCTAAAATATTTACACTAAACACGTCATCTTTTTCTTTAGGAATTTTGATGCTGTATAAGTTAAAATCATTAAAATTATTGGTAATTATTTTTTCTAATCTGGATAAATCCATACGAGAACTGCCAACTGTATAATTAGATTTTGGAGGTTTAAGACTCTCATTTTTAGAATTTGTTAACGTAAAAATACCATTGTTTATAAAATTGAAAGACATGGTTAAGCCAGTCATCACGATAAAAATTAAAAAAACGGAGGTGTAAAAACCAACAACTACATGCAAATCGTGTATTAAACGTTTATTATTGCCATCCCATTTAATCTTTAATCTTTGTTTTAAGATTTTATTAGATTTTGGCCACCATAATATAATTCCTGTTATTAAAATAAAAAGTAAAAAAGAAGCAGAATAACTCATGATATAATGCCCAACGCCTTCTTTTTTGCTCAGTAAAAACCGATGGATCATTTCTACCTTTTTAAAAAATGATTCTCTCCTATTCTCCAGATCTAAAATTTGTCCATTATATGGATTTATATAAACAGTAAAACTTTGTTTCCCTTTTTCTTCTTTTTTATCTATTTTCTCTATGCTAATTTCTGCCAGATTAATTTCTATACTTCTATTTACATCTCCAAAAGCTTTAATTCCAGAAACTTCAAATTCATTTTTTGCCTTTTCGGCGATATTTACTAAATCGTTTAATGGAAGTTTATCTTTTTGAGGTTTTACAAAATATCTTTCAGAATTAAAATTATGATTAAACTCTTCCTCAAAAACTAAAATAGAGCCCGTAACACATGCCACTATTATAAAAATACCTGCAGATAAACTGAGATACAGGTGAATTTTTCTGAAGAATTTTTTCATCATTGTAAAAAGAAACCTATTGTCAAGATGAGCGGAACCGAAGTATTTTATAATATCTCGATTCCGCTGGCTGTGACAAAAAATTTAAAACTTATAAGAAAGCGTAGTTAAAAATTGTCTCGGCGCAATTGGGTTAACACTGTAATTTTCATGCACTACATAATTTAATTCATCTGTAATGTTAGAAATCTTAGCCAAGATTGAAATCTTTTTAAAACTATAACCTGCAGATAAATCAAACGTAGTAAATCCGTCTAAGGGAATAACCCGGCTTACCGTTTGTGTTTGACCAACTTTATTATTGAAACCCGCAAATCTATTTCCTGTATAAAAGGTAGATGCTCCTAATTTTAAACCTTTAACTTTTCCAGTATCAAAAGTGTAAAATAATGTTCCATTTGCCGTATGGGGCACATTCCTTACAAATTGTTCGCCTAATATTGGACTGTTCTTTTTGTTAGAAACATCGGTAAACCTCATAAAAGTATAACTATAACCAGCTAAAAAGCTTAATTTTCCAACAATTCTTCCATTTAAATCAATTTCAAACCCATCACTTGTTGTTTCTCCCAAAAATTCTTGAATATTTCTATCATTATTAATAGTTATACCATCTTTTAAAAACTCTGCCTGTTGGGTAGTATTATTGTTTATGATTTTATAAACAGTAAAATTTGCAGAAAATTTATTCTGAATTAAATCCTTTTTTACGCCTAATTCAAATTGATTAATAATAGAAGGAGCTAAATTTGCTAAGAAAACATCCGTACCTGTATTTACTTCAAAACTATTTGCGTAGTTACCAAAAAATGATGTTGTTTTATTTGGCTGATAAACTAAGCCAATTCTTGGAGAAAATGCATCGTCAGTGCGGTTAGTAGCTGTATTTATATTATAATTCCCTGTCTTCACATCTTTTATAGATTGGTTTGATATCTTTTGATTACTATATCTTAAACCTGCCAAAATCTTAAATTTTTCCGTCAAGCTGATTAAATCTTGAGCATAAATCCCAAAACGATAAGTTGGAGATTGTGTGATGGTTAATAAAGTCTCGGTTGGTAAATCTGTACGAGCCGTAAACTTATCTGGGTCTAAAGTATTTATTTTATCGTAAGTGGCAAAAGATGTATAACCGTTATTGGTTGTTTTATAACTATCGGCGTCTGTTCCTAATATAATTTGATGTTCTATTTTCCTGATTTTTATTTTTCCTGTTAAATTAACTTGACCGTTAAAATAATTTTCAAAAGAATTTGCTCTGGTTAAATTCCTGCTCCAATCACCATTTGCAGCAGCTTGGATACGCTCGGTAGAAAAATAATTTCTATCGTAATTTTGATAGCCAGCAATAAAATTTAAGTTCCAATTGTTTTTTAAATTTCTATCTACCGTGATAGAAGTTGTGGTTTGATTTACTTTATTAAAAGCCCAGGGTGTATTAAAAAAGCTTTGTCTGTTAATGGTTGTCGGGATTTTGCTATCTAGTGTACCAATACCAAAATCAGGTGTATTATCATATTTCAAATAATCTGCTTGCAATAATATATTAGTTTTCTCACCAATCTTATAATTTAATGATGGGCTTACGTAAACTTTTTCTGATTTTACATTGTCTCTAAAACTACCTGCATTTTCATAACTACTTACTATCCTAAAAGCTAAATCCTTAGTAATTGGACCATAAATATCAGTAATCGGCTTGTAAGTATTGTAACTTCCTGCTCGTATAGAAACTTCTCCGCCAAACTCATATTTGGGTTTTTTAGTCACCATATTTACAACCGCACCAGAACTTACATTTCCGTATAATAAAGCTGCACTACCTTTTAATACTTCAACACTTTCTAAAGTACTTGCTTCAGGCATAACAGAAGAACTTACAGCAGAACCATTTTTAAGTAAACTATTTCTTCCTAAACTATATCCACGAGCATAAAAAGATTCTCCAGTATTACCTCTGGTAGTTCCTAAAGCTACACCATTAACATTTTGAATTACATCGCTTAATTTATTTACCTGCTGGTTTTCTATAATTTCATGATTGATGATACTTACACTTTGAGGCAAATCAAAGCCTTTTATGCCACTTTTGCCAACAGAAACTGGTTTTTGGTTGATGGTTTTATTAGATAATACCCTTACTTCGTTTAGTTTTTGTCCATCAACATTAAAATTGAAATCAAAATCTTTAACATTTTGATTAAGATTTATTTCTCTTTCTTGAAGCTTAGCTCCGGTAACTTTAACGCTTATTATATAGTAACCTTTAACCATATTGTTAAAACTATAAACTCCACTATCATTAGTATAAACTATCCTTTGTTGAGGTTTTATGATCACCATCGCATCAGCTAATGGCTTTCCGTTTTCCATTATTGTTCCAGATATTTTAAGCTTTTTAATTTCTTGAGCTAATATATTTTGAGTAGAAATTAATAAAACGAAAAAGAAAAATGTGTTTAGTTTTTTAAATAAGTATTTTGCTTTCATTATCTTTATTAAGATTAATTCTAATTAATGACGCAAAGAAAATAAAGCTTTATTAAAAATCCTAATTTTATTTAGATTAATTATAAATAATAAATTAACTAATTGGTTGTAAGTATTTTATTTTACAATAATGCTTTAAACCATAGTGATTTATAGCAGTTTTGACTTTCCCGTCTCAAATTTTCAGGATAAAAAAGAAGTCGTAATCCTCATCATTTAAATCATTAAATGGGATTTACGCTCCTAAACCTTTAGCTAAAGGGCTGATGGTGTTGGAGTGTCAAACTATAATTATGTTGCTACTTGCGGGTAAATTTTTCAGCTTTTCCATAAAACTATCATCATTTACACTATAATTTTGCATAGCGATATCGCTCTCTTTTGATAATGGCAAAAGTGTTTGATTGGAACGCAAATAAGAAGTAGAAAATAAATAATCAATTCGTTTTTCCTTTAATAATTTACTTAAATCTTCTGCTCTTTTTATACCGATTTTAGATAAAGGCAGTTTCTTGCTTTTAATACTATCTATTTGCTTTTCTGCATGGCGTGTAATCCAAATGGTTTTGGTTTGCGCTTTCACCATATTTATCAATCAGAAAAATATTACAACAAGAATTAAGGTTTTTTTCATTTTAGTAATAAAATTTTGATTGATAAATGATTTTTTTTACCATCAATCAAATGTTGTTTATAAACAAAAATTATTTATTTGTATTATAGCATCTTATTATAATCAATTTAAATATGAAGATAAGAAATCTAATTTTTACAATTTTAATAGGTGTTATGATAGTTTCATCGTGTAATAATGAAAAAAAGACAGAATCTACGGCTAATAATAGTGATACCACTACTTATGCAATGATTATCCATGGAGGGGCCGGTACAATTTTAAAAAGCAAAATGACGCCTGAAAAAGAGGAAGCCTATAAAGCAGCTTTAAAAGAGGCGTTAGAGACAGGTTATAAAATCTTACAAGACGGGAAATCTAGTTTAGATGCAGTAGAGGCAACAATACATGTTTTAGAAGATTGTCCGCTTTTTAATGCTGGGAAAGGTGCTGTTTTTACACACAATGGCAAAAATGAAATGGATGCTGCTATCATGAACGGAGAAAATTTAATGGCTGGTTCAGTTGCTGGAGTTGGAAACATTAAAAACCCAATTAGTGCAGCAAGGGCAGTAATGGAAAAATCTGAACATGTAATGTTAGCTGGAAAAGGCGCTGAGGAATTTGCAAAGCAAGACGGATTAGAAATTGTTGATCCTTCTTATTTTTATACTCAAGAAAGATGGGACGGTTTACAAGAAGCAATAAAAGAAGACTCTACAAAAGCAGTTTTAGATCATAACCAAAAAGTTTCTAAACTAGGAACCATTAATCATGATTATAAATTTGGCACAGTTGGCTGCGTAGCTTTAGATAAAAAAGGAAATCTTGCTGCCGGAACTTCTACAGGCGGTATGACCAATAAAAAATTTGGAAGAATAGGTGACGCTCCAATAATTGGAGCAGGAACTTATGCAAATAATAATACAGTTGCTGTTTCTTGTACAGGTTGGGGCGAGTTTTACATTAGAAACGTAGTAGCCTATGATATTTCCGCATTAATAGAATACAAAGGTTTATCAGTAAAAGAAGCTACTAAAACCGTAATTGATAAAGTGGCTAAAATGGGAGGAGATGGCGGCTTAATAGCTTTAGATAAAAACGGTAAAATGGCAATGCCTTTTAATACTGCAGGTATGTACCGAGCATCAATCACCAAAAACGGTAAAATTGAGGTTTTGATTTATAAATAATGAGGGTTAAAAAAACTGTTTCTTTCATTTTATTTGTCTTTATCTCGGTTTTATCTTTTGATGGTTATTCTCAAAAGCCATTACCAAAAGGTAGCTTATTTATAATTGGAGTCGGCCAACGTTCGCAAAAACTCATAAATAAAATAATAGAAACTGCCAACTTTTTACCCAATGATTATATTGTGGTTTTGCCAATGGCAGCCCAAGAGCCTGATACTGCATTTAAATATATTGATTTACAGTTTAAGGCAGCAACCGATAAAAAAGTTATCAATTTAGATTTTGATAGTATTAGTGTAAACAATCCCCAAAAATTAAGTTTGCTTTACTCTGCCAAGCTAATTTACATTCCTGGTGGCGATCAAAATCGTTTTATGAAGGTGGTTTTAAACACCAAAGTTTATGATGCCATACATTTTGCCTATCAAAACGGAAGCACCATTGCTGGCACAAGTGCAGGAGCCGCAGTAATGAGCAAATACATGATTACGGGTAAACAATTACAAGGAGATACAACCTATAAAGAAACCTTTAATAAACTTTGGAAAAACAATATCGAATTTCAGGAAGGTTTGGGTTTATTAGATTCTGTAATCATTGAACAGCATTTTATAAAAAGAAGTAGATATAGCCGTTTAATTTCTGCGTTAGAAGCAAAACCTAGTTTTGATTGCATCGGAATTGATGAAAGTACTGCTTTAATAATAAACCAAAACACTGCATCCATTGCTGGTGAAAGTCAGGTGATTAAA